>DASSCF010000013.1:0-13928 GCA_035698025.1 Gaiellaceae bacterium | reverse complement strand
GAAAAGATGCTGGACGCGACCTTCGGCGCCGTGTGCGACAGCACGGGCTGCAGCCAGGCGCGCCGTGCGACCGTCGAGGAGGTCGTCAACCTCGCGGTCGAGCTCGCGCGCGAGGGCCGCGAGGGGCGCAAGATCGGGACGCTCTTCGTGATCGGCGACGTCGAGGAGCTGATGGACCGATCGCGCGCGCTCATCCTCGACCCGCTCTACGGCCACGCCGACGACCTCCTGCACGTCGAGCGGCCGGAGTTCCGCGAGACGGTGAAGGAGCTCGCCCAGCTCGACGGGGCCTTTCTGTTGAAGGACGACGGGACCTTCGTCTCCGCCGGGCGGTTCATCGACGTCGACGTGACCGCCGAGGAGAACTTCCTGCCGGGGCTCGGGACGCGACATGCCGCGGCAGCGTCGATCTCGCGTACGACGGGCGCGATCGCCGTCGTGGTCTCGCAGAGCTCCGTCGTGCGCGTGTTCGCGAGCGGCGAGGTTCGGGCGGAGATCATCCCCGAGCTGTTCCTCATGTCGCGCGAGAGCCTCTTCGCCCGCTCGGCCGAGGTGACGCAGGTGCCCGAAGCCGGCATCACGCTCGCCATCGCGAACGACTAGGAGGGATTGGCGGAACGGCGACGCAGCCACTGTTTCGTCAAGCCCTCCTACTAGCGGAATCCGCAGCCTCACCTACGGTGAGAGGATCGCTGCGGCCACGATGACCAGGCTCGACGAGAGCGCACGCGCGCTCCTCGAGGCGAACACGCAGACCGCCGAGCTCGACGGGAAGCGGTTCCGCTTCACCGTGCCCTCGGTGCGCGCATACCCGTTCCAGTGGTTCTGGGACTCGTGCTTCCACGCGATCGTCTGGTCGCGCTTCGACGCCGAGCGCGCCGCCGACGAGCTGCGCGGGCTCTTCGCCAACCAGGAGCCGGACGGCCTCATCCCGCACGTCGTCTTCTGGAAAGGCGACCTGGTCTCGCGCCTCCAGTGGCACCACCTCGAGAGCCGGACGACCGGCCGGATCCCGTTCTACCGCCGCCCGCACACGACGGCGCAGATGCAGCCGCCCGTGATCGCGCAGGCGGTCGAGCGCGTGGTCGATGCGGGCGCCGCCGGCTTCCTCGAGGACGCGCTGCCGTACCTCGAGCGCTACTACCGCTACCTCGCGGCGTTCCGCGACCCCGACGGCGACGGCCTCATCTCGATTGTCTCGCAGTTCGAGAGCGGGCTCGACTTCAGCCCCGTCTACGACGCCTCCATCGGCTTCCGGCGCGCGAGGCCCGCGGCGCTGCTCGCGCGCACGCGGCTCCCCCAGCTTCGCAACAAGCTCGCCAACTACGACCTGGACACGATCTTTCGCCGCTTCCGCCACCACCAGGAGGACATGCTCGTCAACGCCGTCTACGGGCAGGGCCTGCGCGCGCTGGCGCGCCTCGCCACGCAAGCGGAGCGCGACGCCGTCGCGCGCTGGGCCTCGCGCACGGCGGACGACGTCACGGCGGCGCTCCTCGAGCGCGCCTGGGACGAGCGCTCGAAGCTCTTCGTCAACCTCGCCGGTCCCGACGAGCGCCGGGCAGCGGTGAAGACGATCCACGGGCTCATCCCGCTCGTCCTGCCGGACCTCCCGCCCGAGATCGTCGACCGGGTGGCCTCGCACCTGGACGACCCGCAGACGTTCGGCGCGCCCTACCCCGTTCCGTCGGTCGCGCTGGACGAGCCGACGTTCGTCCGCGACCACCGCCTGAACGGCTTCCGCTTCATCTGGCGCGGGCCGCTGTCCATGAACACGAACTGGCTCCTCGTCCACGGCCTCCGCGGGCACGGGCACGACGAGGCGGCGGACCGCATCGCCGCACGCTCGCGCGAGGTCGTCGAGCGCGGCGGCCTCAACGAGTTCTACGACCCGCTCGACGGCCGCCCGGTCGGCGCCGAGCGCTTCGGCTGGGCCACGCTCGTGGCGGACATGTAGGCCTCAGGCGTACTGGTACCCCATCGCGACGGTGTCTCGGGTATCGGCCTCCGTCTCCGTCCAAGGATCCATGGTCGCCGCGGCGCCTGCGAGGGGCGGGTTCTGGCCGGCGTTGGCCTGCTGCCATGCGGCCCAGATCCGGTCGATCTCACAGTGGTGCATCCAGAACACCGGGTCGCAGGGAGCGGTCGCGATGCCGCCCATCGAGCCGCCCACCCAGACGTGGCCGGAGTTGTGGATCCCCTCGAGCGCCCCGCCGAACGGGTTGAATGTGCCGTTGGCCATCGCCGCCGCGACGGAAGCCGCGTTCGGGAGCACGGCGCCGCCGATGCTCCGGAAGACCGTGTGAGGCCCGCTGGCGAGGTTCACCGTCGGCGTGAATCCCGTAAGCCAGGATGGAAACGCCTGCTCCTCGCTCGACTTCCAGTACGGAAGGCACACGGTCGGGTCGACCGCCATGAGCAGCTCCTCCATCCGCACGAGGTACACCCGGTGCCAGGGCAGGAAGCGGGGATTCGAGTGCATCTGATGGATCGCGTTCGCGTGGATGTCGACGAACGGCCCCAGCGCGTTCATGGCGTTGACCTGCGTGAAGGCGTTGAGGAACCGGTTCTGCTCGTCGGCGGTCAGCGACCGGTGGTCCTTTCGGATGCAAAGCTCGTCGTCCCCGTCGCCGTTGCAGGTGACCGGCGGCTTGTAGTCCTCCTTGCGGGGCTTGAAGCACGAGTGCTCGATCGGGTGCGGGACGTAGCGCTGCGGCCGCTTCGATGCGTACCGCCCGTAGATGCGCCGGTCCGGATAGCGCGGGTTGTCGGGCGGCTCCATCTCGTGTGCCGGCGGCTGCTCGTAGTCCGGGTCGTAGTACGGCGGGTCATGAGGCCTGTGGCCCGGCTTCTCGCCGTGACCGTGCTCGTGCTCGTGCGGCCCCTTGGGCTCGGTCCTGCGCTTCGGCATGACACACCTCCCATGAACGGCCGGCTTGATCGCGTCGCGGCGACCCGCCCGGCCTCTTTCGATGACCGAGCGGCAGGACGAGGCGCCGCAGGCATCGGTCGGTCCGTGCTCGGAATCCGAGCCCGGTGAGCCGAGGCCCACGCGCCGCAGCTTTGAGGTCGCGCCGCCATGCGCGTCCTTCCGCTCGCTGCTTGTGCGGATTCTCACGCACTGCCGCGCTCGGGTCAACAGGCGGGCGGCGCGCCCGCCTGCCCGCCGGCGGACGCGGCACGCCCGCGTTCGAGGCTACGAGGGAAGGCGTCAAGCGAGTGGGTACGATTGAGCCGTGCCCGAGGAGACTTCGACGCAATACGTCGCGTACACGCTCTACAAGGCCGATCCCGCCTGGCTGCGGCTTCCCATCGAGGAGCGCGCCGCCGCCAAGGAGGCCTTCGCGGAGACGATCGAGGACTGGGCCGAGCGGATGGAGCTCCGCTCCTACAGCCTCGTCGGCGTGCGTCCCGAGGCCGACTTCATGCTCTGGAAGCTCACGGATCGCTACGACGACCTCCGCGAGCTCGGCACCGCCCTCAACGCGACGCCGCTCGCCGGCTGGCTGACGACGCCGTACTCGTACCTCGCAGCCGCCGAGCCGTCGCAGTACTTCGAGCAGAAGAGCAAACGGCCCCGCCGGGTCGTCCCGCGGGGCGCCCCCTACCTCGTCGTCTACCCGTTCGTGAAGAAGCGCGAGTGGTACACGCTCTCGATGGACGACCGCCGGCGCGCGATGCAGGAGCATGCGTCGATCGGCAGCCGCTTCGTCACGATCACGAACCACACGACGTACTCGTTCGGGATCGACGACCAGGAGTTCATGACCGCGTTCGAGTGCGAGGCGCCTTCGGACTTCCTCCAGCTGATGAAGACGCTGCGCGAGACCGAGGCCAGCCGCTACACCGAGCGCGACACCCCGATCTTCGTGGGTACCGCGCTCGACATCCGTGAGATCCTCGACTCCCTCGACGGCGCGTCGGCGCGCGTCGGGACCGGCTCCTAGTCCTTACGCGACGAGCGCGAGCCGGCGGCGCTCGAGCTGCGGCCGGGACACCGTGACGACGTCGGCGCCGCTCTGGAAGAGCCCCCTGGGCTCGGCCAGGACGATCTCGTCGGCGCCCGTCTCATCGGCGGCCGCGACGGCCTCCGAGAGCAGCTGCCCGTAGCGGCGCTCGAGAGTGGGATCGAGCCCGGCGGCCCGAGCGGCGCGGCTGGCGTGGACGAGGTTGGCCTCGACGAGGCCGAAGCGGCGGACGCGTTCGCCGTACGCGGGCCCGGACGCCTCGCTGAGCGGCTGGACGACGCCGACGAAGTGCAGCTCGCCGCCGTTCTTGCGGGCGCGCTTGATGGCGACCGAGACGGCTTCGGCGGAGTGAGTGGTGTGATCGACTGTGCAGATCGTGCGGGACATGGGGTCGCTCCCTTCGTGCTCGTGAACTAGCCTTGTTATAAGCAATCTGGCATGATTTAGCCAATACCTGTAAGCAGTGCTGTACAGAGAGGCACGAAAGGCCCGTGTCCGCGTCCGACCTTGAAGCAGGAGTTCTCCGCTCTCCGACCGCGACCACCGGGCTGCCGGAGCTCGACGCCGCGCTCGGTGGGCTCTTCTGGGGCGACAACGTCGTCTGGGAGGCCGAGGACGCCGAGTCGCTGGAGCCGTTCTTCGGCGTCGTGGCACGGAGCCGCGCGAGGTACGACTATGCCGCCTGGGTGACGCTCACGCGGCCGCCCGAGGAGCTTCAGGCACTCTATCCCGGCTTCGAGGTCATCGACGCCCGCCCAGAGAGCGACCTGGCACAACCCGGCGCCCTGATCCAGGCGGTGCGGCACGCGTGCTCCTCGCGGCTGCACGACCTCGTCCTCTTCGACGGGCTCGAGGCCATGAGCGAGCGCTGGGGAACGAAGGTGGCGCAGCGGTTCTTCACGCTGAGCTGCCCCCTGCTCCTGGAGCTCGGCGCGATCGCGTACTGGTCGCTCGCGCCGACGGCGCACCCGCAGGCGATGCTCCGTGAGATCCACGGCGTGACGCAGTGCGTCGTGGTCCTCCAGGACGGTCGCATGCGCGTAGCCAAGGCCGAGGGCCGCCCGCCGGGGATCGAGGGGAGCGTCTTCCGCTACCGGGTCGAGGACGGCAGCCCTGTCCTCGCCGCGGCGCCCGCCGCCGCCCGGCTCGGGACAGCTCTCAAGGCGGTCCGCACCGCACGAGGGCTCTCGCAGAGCGCGCTCGCCCGCCTCGCCGGCGTGTCGCCGAGCGCCATCTCGCAGGCCGAGCGCGGTCAGCGCGGCCTCTCGCTCGACACGCTCCTCGACCTGAGCGCGAAGCTCAACATCACGCTCGACGAGCTGCTCCGCGGCGAGGTCGTCCCCGGCTATCGCCTCGTCCGCCGTGACGACCCCTGGACCGGCAGCGCGGGCGGGCCGCATCCACTCCTCGACGACCCCCGGGCCGGCCTGCGCGCGTACGTCCTGCGGCTAGGCCCCGGCGAGTCGGCGACGGCGAACATCGTCCACAAGGGCGTCGAGCTCGTCACGGTCGCGACCGGCCTCGTCCAGGTCCGGCTATCGAGCGGCCAGCCCGTCCTGCGCGGCGGGGAGGCGCTGATCGCCGACTCGAGCCGGATCGAGGGCTGGCGAAACCTGTCCGACCGCGAGGCGCTCGTCTTCTGGATCCTCCGGGACGACTCGTCCCGGACGGCCGACGAGGGCTAGCCCGCAGCCAAAGCGAGGAGGCTCTCGTGCTCCTCGGCGCAGGCCGGGCAGCCGTCGAGATGCGCGCGCATCCCCGGCACGGCCGCGTCGGCGTCGGCGCCGGCGATCCGGAGGTCGACGTACCGGTCAAGCTCGAAGAAGCACTCGTCGCAGCCGACCTCGGGCTCCCCCGGGCCGAGCAGTCGCCGGACGAGGACGTCCGCGTCGGTCATGGCTTGCTCCCTTCGTGTTCGCGCGCGAGACCCCGCTCCTCCAGGTCGGCCCGGAGGCGTGCACGCGCGTCGTGCAAGGTCTTGTAGAGGGCGCCCCGCGTCGTGCCGAGCCGTTCGGCCAGCACGTCGATCGGGACGTCGTCGAGGACGACGGAGACGAGCACCCGACGCTGGTGCGGGGTCAGCGCCTCGCGTACGCCGTCGGAGATCGCCGCGAGCAGCTCCCGCTGCTCGGTGCCGGCCTCGGGCGAGGGGCCGCCCGATGGCACGAGCGGCCAGCGCTCGGGCTCGATCGGGATCTCACGCCCCTGCCACGCGCGGCGGCGCAGCGCGACGGCGGCCTCGAAGATGGCGAACTTGTAGGCCCAGGTCGTGAAGCGGCTCTCGCCCCGAAAGTCGGAGAGTCGCGCGAGGATGCTGACGAGCGCGTCGTCGGCGCTTTGGACGGCGATGTCGTCCAGCTCCGCGCCGCGGAGATGGGGCAGCACCCGCTTCCGCCGGTTGACCTCGAAGCGCGCCGCCCGCAGGAGGAGACCGTGCAGCCGGGAAACGGCCTCGTCGCGGCGAGCGCCCGTACCCGTGAGCGCGTCGAGCCATTCCTGCGTCTCCGCGTCTCCGGCAGGCACGCTCACGCGGCCGACGCTAACAACAGGCCCGGCGCTCACGAGAGCGGATCGACCTCCAGCGGCATGGCGATGCGGGCTGCAAGCTCCGGCCGGCAGCCCCGCTCGACCAGCTCGATCAGCGCGTGGACGTCCACGCGCGGGTCGTCGGCGAGCGAGGCTGCCAGCGATGCTGGGAAGCCGGCCTCGTCGAGCTGGTGGCGCCGCCAGGCCGCGACCGCGGCGCGCTCTTCTCGATCCGCTCGAAGGACGGTCCCCACGTTGATGTTCGTGTCGCTGCGCGGTCGGTCCTTACCGGCGATCGCGGCGCCCGGAATCTGCACCCTCCACCCGCAGGACATGGAGGGGCAGGTGGGACGTCGGTCAGTAGCCGTACGTGTGCTCGTCGCGCCAGACGCGCCACATGGCGAACGCGCCGGCGGCGATGGCGGCGAGGAAGACGATCGTCTCGAGGCCGGTGTTCGGAAACCACGGCGTGAACGCGAAGCCGATCGTGGCGATGGCCAGCGCCGCGCCGCCGTAGAAGACGACGCGCGAGCGCAGCGACCACATGGCGATCTCCTCCCGCCTGCGCGACCAGAGCACGAAGAGCACATAGACGAGCGCGAGCAGGAAGAGGACGTTCAAAAAGTAGACGACGATCCGCAGCCCCGCACCGACTTGCAGGGCGGTGATGACCGCCGCGATCAGGACGAGGATGGCGAAGGCGCGGAGGCTCGGGCTGACGGACATCTCAGGTTCCGGTGACGTAGGCGCGCACGGAAAGGGCACCCGCGACGAAGGCGGCGCCCGTGAACCAGGCGAGCCGGCGGGCAGGGACCGGCGGCGCGTACACCCACGGGGAAAGAACGGCGAGGAGCGCCAGGGTCCCGTACCAGGGGTGCAGGCTGTCGGGCGAGGAGTAGCCCTCGCCCAAGAGCAGGAGCCCGATCGCCACCTGGGCGATGACGACCGCCTGCGCGAGCGCGAGGACGTGCGCGTAGAGCCGCCCCGGCGTTCGGCGCCGCCGCAGGTAGACGAAGCCCCAGCCGGCGGCGAGGAAGTTCGCCGCGATCACGACCACCGCGTTCAGCATGTGCAGCTCGCGCACCGCGCGTCAGCCTACAAGTCGCGCCCCGGCCGAAGACTGCCTACCGAGGAGAGGGGTCCCTGGGCCACAGCGCCCATCCCTTCGTCCAGTCTCTCCGCCGGATTCTTGCGCAGGGAGCGCACCGCCCCTACGCTGGCCTTTCCTCGGACTTCCGGAGGGGTCCCGCGAAGATTTTCGTCGTACCGATCGCGGCCGTGATCATGCTGGGGGCTGTCGGTTCAGCGCGCGCTCAGCCGGCGCCCGATCCGGCGCCGGCTCCGCAGCCGCCTGCTGCGCCCGCCCCGGCGCCGCCGCCCCCGGCCACAGAACAGCCGAGCGTTGCGCCTCCGCCTGCGCCGGCCCCTGAATCGAAGCCCCGGCTCATGCCCAGGAAGCCTCCGAGGCCCGCGAAGAAGCCCAAGCCCGCCAGGCCCGCGAAGGCGCTGCACGCGCGGCTGATCGACGCGAAGGCGAAAGCCGCCGCGCCGTCCGCACCACTGCCACGGCCGGCCGTCGTAACACGCCCTGCGATCGCGTTGGGAGACGGGAACGACGGGGGCTCCTTGGCGGTACGAGCGGGCTTGGTCGGTCTCCTCGCGGCGGCGTGCCTCGCGCTCGCGTTCGCAGCGATTCCCGGTCGGGTTCTCCGGACTTTCTCGACACACCTCACCGAGCGTCGGGACGACATCGGGTTCGCGGTGGCGCTGGGCATGACGGTCACCGCGGTCATGTTCCTCGTCCTGGTGGTGACGTGACGTGAGCGTGCGCCGCCTCGCGCCGCTCCTCGCCGTCATCGGCCTCGCCGGGACGTTGGCGGCATCTGCAGGCGGAATCCTCGCCCCGGAGAGGCCGACGCTTTGGACCGATCTACCGAAGTGGAGCACCTCGACCAGCGCGACCTTCAACTTCACCGGCCCGGCGTCGAGCTTCATCTGCCGGCTGGACTCAGGCGCGGCGGGTTGGGCGCCGTGTGCGTCCCCGGTCTCCTACACCTCGCTGGGAGAGGGCCACCACACATTTCAGGTGCGGGCACTCGACGCCTCGGGCGACGAAAGCCCGCCGGCGACGTTCGAGTGGACGACGGACGTGACCGCGCCGTCGCTCCCCGGCGACGTGGTCGTCGAGGCCACGGCTCCCTCCGGAGCCGTGGTCGCCCTCGCGGCAAGCGACAACCTCGACCCGTCGCCGCGCCTGGACTGCGCCCCCGCTGCCACGTCGACGTTCCCGCTCGGGACGACCTCGGTCTCCTGCACGGCCACCGACGCTGCCGGGAACACGACTCCGGGCGGCACGCTCACCGTCACCGTGCGGGATACCACGCCGCCCACTCTCGCGCCTCATCCTGACGTGATCGCGGCACAGCAGTCCCAGCAGGGTGCCGTCGTCGAGTACGGGCTTCCGGTCGCCGACGACGCCGCAGACCCAAGCCCGGCGGCAACGTGCAATCCGCCCTCCGGCTCGACATTCCCTCTGGGGGCGACGACGGTCACGTGCACGGCCACGGACGCGGCGGGGCTCACGAGCTCGCCGATCAGCTTCGACGTCATCGTCCAGACAGGCCCCAAGCCGGCCACGCCCGCCATCGTGGCGGACGTCCCGCCGCTCACGAACCGCTCCGCCGCCTCCTTTCGGCTGACCGTCGAGCCGAATGCCTCGGTCGAGTGCAGCCTCGACGGGCCGCTCGGCTCCGGCAGCTTCACTCCCTGCTCGGGAGACGCGCTACAGGCCTATTCGGGGCTCGTCGACGGCCGCTACCTCTTCACCGTGCAGGTGACGAACGAGATCGGCAACCGCAGCCAGGGGTCCTACGCGTGGACGGTCGACAGGACGGCCCCGGCGGCACTGGCCGGCTTTGCCGTGCGCGCCCGCAACCGCCTCGTGACCCTCTCCTGGGCGAAGCCCGCGGACGCCGACTACGACCGCGTCAGGATCTGGCGCAAGCGAACAGGATCGACCGTGTGGAAGCGCCTCGCCGACCGAGTTACCGCCATCTCGTTCAGCGACCGAACGGTGGCGAACCATGTGATCTACCGCTATCGGGTCGCCGCGCTCGACGCGGCCGGGAACGTCGCTCCGCCCGCGGAGGCGAGCGCGCGGCCGAGCGCCGTCTTCGCGCCGGCCTGGGGCGCCGTCGTCCACAGGCCGCCTCTAGTCGACTGGACGTCGATCCGCAGGGCGACGTACTACAACATGCAGCTCTGGCGGCACGGGCGGAAGATCCTCAGCGTCTGGCCCGGCCGGTCACGCTACCACCTTCGCTCCAGCTGGGTCTTCCGCGGCAAGCGCCACTCGCTCTCCGACGGGCCGTTGACCGTCTACGTCTGGCCGGGGTTCGGCTCGAAGGCCGCCGCGCGCTACGGGGGAGCCCTGGGCTGGACTGCGTTCAGGGTCGGCTAGGCCAGGCACGACGACACCCGGAAACGGTTCAAGGCGTCGACGGGTTGTTGCCGTGCCCTCGAGCTCGGTGTCGATACGCTCTGGCGTGGTCGGAAGGGGACACGAAGAGCACCAACGCGGGAGGAACAGGGTGCGCTCGACGGACGAGGAGGAGGCGAATTTGGTTCGCGAAGGTGAGGCCGCTCCAGACTTCACGCTCGAGTCGGACGGGGGTGAAGCCGTAACGCTGTCGTCCTTTCGAGGGCGTCCGGTCGTCCTGTACTTCTATCCCAAGGACGACACCCCGGGCTGTACGAAGCAGGCCTGCAGCTTCCGCGACGCCTACGGCGAGTTCGAGGAGCGCGGCGCGACGATTCTCGGCGTCAGCCCGGACGACAAGGGCGCCCACGTCCGCTTCAAGGAGAAGTACGGCCTCCCCTTCACGCTCCTCGCCGATCCCGACCACGAGGTCGCCGAACAGTACGGCGTCTGGGTGGAGAAGTTGAACTACGGCAAGAAGTCGATGGGCATCAAGCGCTCGACGTTCGTGATCGACGCCGAGGGCAACGTCGCGAAGGCGATGCTGGGCGTGAGCCCGGACGGGCACGCCGACCTCGTGCTCGAGGCGCTGCCCGCCGACGAGTAGCCGCTAGAGGACGGCGAGCGCCAGGCGGCGCCCGCCGTGCCAGAGCACCGCGAAGACGAGCACGGCCGCACCGGCGAGAATGATGAGGGCCTGCGCGCCGACGGCGAAGGAGACCGCGCTCGAGGTCCCGACGCCGCTCGCGATGAGGATCGCGGCGCCCGCGCCCACCTGCGTCGCGGCGCCGGCCGGAGCGATCGGAAGCGCACCCGAAGCGGCCGCAGCGCAGAGGAACGCGATGGCGAGCGGCAGCGAAAGCTGGAACCCGAGGGCGTGGAGGAGCAGGAAAAGGCCGAAGACACGCGTGATCCACGACGCGAGTACGAGCACCCAGGCCTGCCACGCGTCCCTCGGGGACACGACTCTCGCGCTCAGCCAGCGCGTGACGCGGAAGCGGATGAGCCTGCCGCTCGCGACCAGGCGCGGCAGGACGGCGATGACGACCGCCGCGCCGACGCCGGCGAATGCGACGACGCCCATCGCGGCCCTGACTGCTGTGGACGTGTCGGAGGTGGCGGCGGCGGTGGACGCGAGCGGCATCAGCGCCGCCGTGTCGATCAGGCCGAGCATGAACAGGGAAAGGCAGACGGGAGCGACACCGGCGCGACCGCCGCTCGCACGACGCACGACGGCGATGCGCACCGCATCGTCGAAGCGCCCCGGAAGGGCGGCGCCCGTCACCGACGCGGCGCCGCACGAGGCCGCGAGCGTCAAGGGCCTCGGGCGCTCCTCGGGGGCGAAGAGCCGGTGCCAGCCGTACGCCTTGAAGGCGTATCCGAGGAGGAAGAGGAGGCCGGCTGCAGCCACGAACCGGAAGTCGGCGCCCGCGAACGGCCAGCCGATATGGGCGAAATGACGGGCCGCGAGCACGGATACCGTGACCGCAAACGCGCCCATGGCGAGGTTCAGCGCCAGCCTCCCACGGGGGGAACGGCACAGGTTGACCAGCCCTCTCATCGAGTGTCTCATCGGCGATAGAGGGGACGACCTCAACCCACGATCGGGGTATGCCCGACATGCCGCATGGGGTGAAGACAGCGCCTCGGCGCGCGTCCCCGTTCGAGGGATTGTATGGGCAATCGCGTCCGCGTACCGTCAGAAGCGGAAAGGAGTCGCAAGCATGGCCTTGACCGCAAGCCATGCGGCAGAGCACAACCGGTACGAGGTCCACGAGCTCCTGGGTGGCGAGCCTGCCCTCGATCTCGGACGGCGCTTCGAGACGTCGGACTTCGGTGCGGCTGTGGACTATGCGTTCGACTACCTCGAGCGCCGTGACCCACGGCGCGAGGGCATCGTCGGCGCGCTCGAGATCGTCCGTGTCGCCGGCTCGGCGCGCGAGACGGTGTGGAGCTACGTCCACGCTCCCGTCCCCGTCACGCCCGGTGACATGACCCGGGTGTGGGGCTACGACGTGACGCGCTCGTGGAGCAGCCCGTATCGGACACCCGCTGCTCGGCCCATGCCCGCACGAAACTATTAAGAAATCCGGCGCCTTCTTGGCCCTACCGGGGGGCCTTGGCTATGTTGGTCTAGCCGATGTCGCAACATGGATTTGACATCAGCGAGGTCGTCGCGCGCCTCGTTGCCGACGTCCGTCGCCGCGAAGGGCTGACGACGGACGAGCTCGCTGAGCGCGCCGGCGTGCACGAGACGTACATCGGGCTCGTCGAGCGAAAGGCGAGGCAGCCCACGCTCGCGGCGGCGGCCAGCCTCGCAGAGGCGCTCGGCCTGAGCCTTTCCGACCTCATTGCCGAGGCCGAGCAGGACGTGAACGGCGGCTTCGTTCCCGAGGTCGAGATCGTCCACGCTCCGCCGCGTCGCTATGCGAAGGCCGACGCAATCGTCGAGTCCGAGCGGCTCACCGAGGCGACCTGGCTGTCGGGCCACATCGTCCGCAAGGCCATCGACGCCGCCTACCGCAAGCTCGACGTGATCGACGCACAGATGCGGGAGTCCGGCTCGCCGTCGCTCGTCGAGCTCGTCGGTCTCGACCACCTGAACGCCTTGCTGGCGGGTGCGCTGGCGGGCGGCGTCGTCAAGGCGGCTCCCACCCAGTACGTGCTGAACGGCCCTCGCCAGCATCCCGACCTGCTCCCGCTCCAGCACGGCCTCCCGGAGATGGTCGTGAGAACGGCGCTCGAGACCGACCGCCCGGAAGCCGGCCCGGAGCTCGCGGGCATCTATCTCGTCTTCCGCTACGTGCTCGTCGACCGCAAGGGCGAGTACACCCGCGGAAAAGCGTCCCGCGGCGACATGGTCGCCGTCTGGGAGGCCCGCTTCGGCGAGCTGGGCGAATCCGACTTCATCCCGTCGAGGGGCGGCAGCGGCCCGACGCTCCGCAAGGACGCTCTCGACCGGATGGAGCTCGTCTACTACGACCCGGCGTTGCTGCCGTACGCGAAGGCGAGCGGGGACTACGCCCGCCTCCACAAGCGGCAGGCCTAGCGCACTACACCTGGCTCGCGAAGACCTTGTCTATAGCGGCCAGGGTCTCGCCGAACCGCTTCTGCGCCCGCCTGGGGTTCTTCTTCTCCACGCGGCAGATCTGCGCGAGGAGCTCCTTCGCCTGCGCCACCGTGTCCGAGAGGCGGGCGTCGGCGTTGTGGCCGGTACCGACCGCGCCGAAAAGGTCGCTCTTGTCCTCCGTTCCCAGCTTCTGACCGGCGTTTCTCACGGCCGCGGCCGCGGCACCCCCGATGACCACGAGACGTGGGCCCTTCCGGAACTTGGCGACCGCGGCGTTGGCGGCTGCGGCTCGCACGTTCTCGCGGCTGTGAATCGCCATCGCCTTGACGCCTTCCGCGCGGAGCGTGGCGGCGAGGACGGCGGCGATGTGGCCGGGGAACATGCCCAGCCCGGCAACGTTGTACTTCTCCATCGTCAGCTCCCCTCCGGCTAGGCCTAGATCAGTCGGGTCGGTACGCGCGAACACCCGCCGACGGACTTCCTCGAGCGGGAAGTTGTCCGAGGTGTCGGACTTGCGTGCCCGCGGGATGCAGACATCCCGATGCCGAACCAGCATCTTCTTCGAGGTGATCCCGAGGAACCGTCGTCGCTCGCGGCACCGCCAGACGATCGCGTCGATTTGGCGCCGCGGATACGGATCGCCGCCCTTCCCGAGATTCTCGATCTCGATCCCCCAGCCGTGCGTGTTCCAGTCGGTGATCCCGTGCAGGTCGGCGTCCCCGGCGTGCCATGCCCGTTTCGGAAACTCGTTGAGCTCGAAGATCCGTCCCTGCTTGTCGATGTAGTCGTTGGCCGACACCTTCGTCCCCGACTTCGTCAGCGTGGCCAGGTCGCCCTCGAAGGATCCGCCCGTGTGGTGGAGCACGATCCCGAACGGGCCGGTCAT
>DASSCF010000012.1:0-2543 GCA_035698025.1 Gaiellaceae bacterium | reverse complement strand
GGTCCGCTCGCGCTCGCCGACGACCTCCTCGTCGTAGGCGTCGATCAGGAAGGTGAGCATGGAGCGGTTGACCCCGAGCGCCGGCTCGATCACGTACGGGACGAAGCGCTCGCCGGTGCCGGCGTCGACCCACTCGAGCTTCGTCCCCGACGCCTCCGCGTGCTGGGTGAGATCGAATGCGCCGCGGTTCGCGATTCCCTCGAGCTCCGACCAGCCCATCGGGTAGAGGTACTCGATGTCGCTCGTCGCGCTCGAGTAGTGGGAGAGCTCGTCGGCGTCGTGGGGGCGGGCGCGCAGGTGGCTCTCGCGCACGCCGTAGCGGATATGCCACCCGAGCCGCGCGTCGACCCAGTAGCGAAACCACTCGTCCGCCTCGGCCGGCGGCACGAAGTACTCCATCTCCATCTGCTCGAACTCGAGCGTGCGGAAGATGAAGTTGCCGGGCGTGATCTCGTTCCGGAACGCCTTGCCGACCTGTGCGATTCCGAAGGGCGGCTTCCGCCGCGCGATCTGCGCCACGTTCTTGAAGTTGATGAAGATCCCCTGCGCCGTCTCGGGCCGCAGGTAGACGTCGACGCCCGTCTCCTCGAGCGCGCCCACGCGCGTCTCGAACATGAGGTTGAACTGGCGCGGCTCGGTCAGGTCGCAGTCGGGCGTCTCGCCGGGGCGCTTCGACGGCTTGCGGCCGCAGCGGATCTCCTCGTGCTCCGGGTCGGTGAGGTGATCGGCGCGGAAGCGCTGCTTGCACGTGCGGCAGTCGACGAGCGGGTCGCTGACGCCGCCCACGTGACCGGACGCCCGCCAGACCTCGGGGTGGAGGATGATCGAGGAGTCGAGCGCGACGATGTCGTCCCGCTCGCGCACCATCGCCTCGAGCCAGCGCGCCTTGACGTTGTCCTTCAGCAGGACGCCGTAGTGGCCGTAGTCGTACGAGGAAGCGAGGCCGCCGTAGATCTCCGAGGAGGGGAAGACGAAGCCGCGGCGGCGGCAGAGCGCGACGATCTTGTCCATGGTGACGACGTCGGTGCTCACGAGCCGCAGAGGCTAGCCTCTGGCCGTGAACCCCGCGCGCGAGGTCGTCGAGCTCCACATCCTCTCCGACTCGACGGGGGAGACCGCCGCGCGGCTCGTCCTCGCGCTCGAGGCGCAGTTCCCCGAGCAGCCGTTCGAGGAGATCCGACACCCGCAGATCCAGACCCTCGACGACCTGCGGCTCGCGGTCAGCCGGGCGAAGGGCCGGCCGGCCGTGATGGTCTACACGCTCGTCGACCGCGAGATGCGGGAGTCGATGCGCGCGCTCTGCCGCAGCGCGAGGCTCCATTACGCCGACCTGCTGGGGCATCCGATCGACTCGATCGCGAAGGTCTCGGGGATGTCCGCGAAGATGAAGCCGGGCGCCCGTCCGCCGCTCAACTCGGCCTACTTCAAGCGGATGGAGGCGATCGAGTTCGCGGTCAAGTTCGACGACGGGGTCGGCAGCGGCCTGCGCGCCGCCGACCTCGTGCTCGTCGGCGTCTCGCGTACCTCGAAGACGCCGCTCTCGATCTACCTCGGCTACCTCGGCCACAAGGCGGCGAACGTGCCGGTCGTGAAGGGGATCGAGCCGCCGCCCGAGCTCTTCCAGATCGAGCCGCTCAAGGTGATCGGCCTCACGATCGACGCCGAGCGCCTGGCCGAGATTCGCCTGGCCCGCGTGCGCGGGATGGGCGGCAAGAACCGCCGCTACGCCGAGCTGCACGAGATCTACGAGGAGCTCGAGCAGGCCGCGGCCCTGCACCGCCGGCTCGGCTGCCCGGTGATCGACGTCACCGGGCTCTCGATCGAGGAGACCGCTCACCGGGTCGTCCGTCTCGTCGACCGGAGGCGGCAGGAGGCGCATGCGCCCTAAGCCGCCGGTGCCGCTCTGGCGCTGGGCGGTCTGGTGGACGATCCTCGGCGCGGCCGTGGTCGTCTTCTACGTCCTGCTCACTCCCCTCTGGCTCGGTCTTCGCGCCGCCGCCTGGGCAGCGGAGTGGCGCTCGAGGAGGCGGAGGGCCGCACCGAGCGACTGACCGCCCGCGAGCACCGGCTGGAAGAGGTCGCCCTCCTGGTCGACGCGCCTGAGCACCGCGGCCATGGTGAACCTGCCGGGGTCGAGCCGCGGTGTCAGCTCCTCCCAGCGGAGCGGGGTGGAGACGGGCGCGCCCTCCTTCGGCCGGACCGAGTACGCGGACGCGATCGTCTTCCCGGCGCCGTTCTGGTGGTAGTCGATGAGGACGCCGACGCGCTTGCGCTTGAGCCACTCCGTCGTGACGACGCCGGGGTTCTCCTCGGTCAGCTGCTTCGAGACGAGCTCGGCGAACCTGTGGGTCTGGGCGAAGCTGTAGCGCCGCGTGATCGGCACGAGCACGTGGATGCCGTCGGCGCCGCTCGTCTTCACGTAAGAGCGCAGGTCGAGCGACTCGAGCAGCTCGTGGAGCAGGTGCGCGGCGCGGATGCAGAGCGCGAACGCGCCGTCGGGCGGGTCGAGGTCGAAGACGACGTAGTCCGGCCGCTCGGGCTTG
>DASSCF010000011.1:0-3813 GCA_035698025.1 Gaiellaceae bacterium | reverse complement strand
GCGACCTCCTCGCGCTCCGCGCGCGAGACCTCGAACCGCCTCCGGCCCTCGTCGATGTGCGCGTGCGCGCGAGCGAGGATCTGGCGCGAGTTCGCGGGTGACTTGTCGACGATGCGCGCGACGTCCTCGTACGGGTAGTCGAAGACCTCGCGGAGGAGAAACACGGCCCGCTCGACCGGTGAGAGCTTCTCGAGCAGGTGGAGGAAGGCGAGGGAGAGCGAGTCCGCCATCTCCGCGTGCTGGGCGGCGTCCTCCTCGGCGAGAGGCTCCGGGAGCATTCGTCGGGATACACCTCGCGCTTCGCGCGCGCGGAGCGGAGCTGGTCGATCGCCAGCCGCGTCGTGATCGTCGCGAGGTACGCCTTCGGCGACTCCGGCTCTACGTCGGCCGCGTGGTAGCGGAGGAACGCCTCCTGGACGACGTCTTCGGCGTCCGCGACCGACCCGAGCATCCGGTATGCGATCGCGAACAGGTACGGCCGTAGCTCCTCGTGGGTCTCCATGCCTCCCAGCCGGGATAGCAAACCCGGGTGTGACAGCGGCGGATGAAGGGTGTGTGTCACACCCCGACGAGGTGATCCGTCTACGGGGTGTCACGAAAGGAGGACGAGATGAAGGTACTGGTCATCGGAGCAACGGGCGCGGTGGGACGGCCGCTCGTCTCGCAGCTCGTGGAGCGCGAGCACGAGGTCGTCGCTACCTCCAGGACCCGGGAGCGGGCGGAGGCGCTGCGCGCGCTCGGCGCCGAGCCCGCGGTGCTCGACGTGCTCGACCGGGAGGCGGTGCGGCGGCTGGTGCTCGAGACCCGGCCCGACGCGATCGTGCATCAGGCGACCGCACTTGCCGGTGGGATCGACTTCAAGCACTTCGGCGAGTCGTTCGCGCAGACCAACCTGCTGCGCACGGAGGGCACGGACAACGTGCTCGCCGCGGCGAACGAGGCGGGGGTCGAGCGAGTCGTAGCCCAGAGCTACACCGGTTGGCCGTACGCCCGCGTGGGCGCCCCGGTGAAGACCGAGGAGGATCCTCTGGACGACGATCCCCCCGAGCCCGTCCGCGAGACGCTCGAGGCGATCAGGTACCTCGAGCGCGCCGTCGTCGGTGCCGGCGGGATCGCGCTCCGCTACGGCGCGTTCTACGGCGCACCGATCGACCCGCTCGGCGATGCGATCCGCGACCGGAAGGTGCCGATCGTCGGCGACGGCGGCGGCGTGTGGTCGTTCGTCCACGTGGACGACGCCGCAGCGGCCACGGTTCTCGCGCTCGAGCGAGGAACGCCCGGCGTCTACAACATCGCCGACGACGAGCCGGCGCCCGTTCGCGAGGTCTTCCCGGCCATCGCCGAGATGCTCGGCGCGCCACCGCCGCGGAACGTGCCGGCCTGGCTCGCCAGGCTGTTCGTGGGCGAGTTCGGAGTCGTGTCCATGACGGAGCTCCGGGGTGCCTCGAACGCGAAGGCGAAGCGGGAGCTCGGCTGGAAGCTCCGGTATCCCAGCTGGCGGCAGGGGTTCGCGGCGATCTACCGCGGGAGCGTCGGGATCGAGCGCGCCGCGTAGGCGGCGCACGCCCTGCGACAGGGGGGCCGCGCGTGCGGCCCCCGTTCCCCCTGTGACGTGAAAGCCGAGACGCTCGCGCTTACCGCGTCACGACGAAGGTGCGTGTTCCCAGGAGCTTGCCGTAGCGCGTCGCCGAGCGCGGCCCGAAGCCCGGCCAGACGTACCAGCGGTAGAGCCCGGGCGTCAGCCGGTACGTGCGACCCGCGAACCTCCACGAGCGCTCGAGGCGCAACGAGGTCGTGCCCGGCCAGACGGTGAGGATCTTGCGGCCGGCGCGATAGAGCTGGACGTTGTAGTACGTCGCCCTCGGCACCGCCCTCCACGCAAGCAGCGGAGGCGCTGTGACGCGAGCACCGACGGCGGGTCGCGTGAGCGCCGGCCTCGCGGCCGGCTTCGTCGCCGGCTTCGTCGCTCCCGCCTTCGCCACGGAGCCGTCCGGCTTGACGAGAACGCCTTTGACCGCGGCGTTGCCCGCCTCGTCATAGGCCGCGACGGTGTAGTGGTACTTCACCCCGCTCTTCATCCTCCGATCCGTGAACGCCATCGCACGGCCGGCATACACGGTCGTCGGCTTCGACCCGTGGAGCCCGGGTTGGCGGAGGACTGCGTACGAATGCGTGTCCTTCGAGGCGCGCCAGCGGAGCACAACGGCGCCTCTCTTGATCTCGGCGCGGATCCGGCCGAGCGCCGGCGGCTTCGTGTCGTATCGGAGCTCGAAACCCACCTCCTGGCTCCGGTTCGCGGCCTTGTCCTGGCAGCTGCCGGAGAGTGACGTCTTCTCGACGTCCGGCCCCTGGTAGCGCACAGGCGCCGCGCAGGACTCGAGCCCGGATGTGGCGTCGGAGCCCACGAACGCGACGGTGACCGCTCGGCGGTACCAGCCGTTGCCGTCGGGTGGCCGATCCGGCTTCGCCTCGACGCTCGGCCCGGTGGCGTCGTACTTCAGCTCGTAGCCGCCCGTGCCTCGGTTCCCCGCGTTGTCGACGCAGCTGCCGCCGACGGTGGTCTGTCCCGTGTCCGGGCCGCTGTAGGTCGCGCTCGTGCACGACGCGACGCCGGACGTCCCGTCGTCCCCCTCGAAGCCGATCGAGACCGCGTGGTTGTACCAGCCGTTGTTGTCGGGCCCCCGTTCCGCCGACGCGCGCACGGACGGTGCGGTCGCATCGCGGCGGACGAGGACCGAGACCGTGATCGAGCCGCTGCCGTCGGACACGGTGCAGGGAACGGAGGTGGCGCCGTCGGTCGTGATCGTGACCGAGCCGCACACGCCGCCGCTCCAGGACACCGTGACGTTGCTCGTATGCCAGGCACTGCAGTCGGCAGGCCCCGGCGAGCAGCTCGGTTGCGGAGTGGGCGGGAGAGCCTGCGTCGCCGAGCTCCCGAGCGCGAGCGTCGCGAGGGTCACGAGGAGGGCGAGAAGCGGTACGCCCCGGCGCACTATGCTCGCGCCCCCGTCGTTCGCACGAGGTAGAGGAGGCTGAAGCTCGCCAGCACGAGCGAGGCGAGGGCCAGACCCGCGAGACCGAGCGGACGCTCGTCCGTCGAAGCCGCGGCCGCCGCAGCCGCAGGAGCGGCGACCGATCTCGTCGATCGAGGCTTCTGCGGGATCTTGCGGGAGGGTGCCGTGCGAGTGGGCTTCGTCTTCGGCGACTGACGCGAGTTGGCGCGCTGCTCGGCTTTCGGCGCGGTCGCCTCACGGGCGGCGGAGTTCGTGCTCGGCTTGCTCGTCGACGTAATGGACGAGCCGAACCCGCTCGAGGAAGCCTGTGTCACAGACGAGCCGGACGAGACCGGAGCGGGCTGTGGCTCGGGTGCCGGTGCGGGCGTGACGCCCCTCGAGCTCCCGGCCGACTGGTACGGGTCGGGCGCGGGCGCCGCGCGCGTGGACGGGTACGGGTCGGGGCTCGGCGACGCCTGCCCGTGCGCCGGCGCGCCGAAGAGCGCGCCGAGCGTCAACGCCACGGCTGCCGCGGAGAGCCGGGGCCGCCCGAGCAGGCCGGCATGCGCCACCCGCGGCCGGTCGGGCCGAAGTCCCTGCAGCAGCCGATGCTCCGTGTTCTTCGCTGCCACGAGCCCCCCGCAGCTCGCTGCGTCGCTCGGTGTCCTCGTCCTCGGTACGTTCGGCACGCAAGCTACTCCCTGTTGTCGAGCCCGTCAAACCCGGCGCGTGAGTGAAGCGACGACCGCCGGCCGCTCGCGGCCGGCGGTCGTCTCGAGCCTGCTAGTCGGTCGTCCGCATCACCTTCCTTCGACCGTCT
>DASSCF010000010.1:0-56418 GCA_035698025.1 Gaiellaceae bacterium | reverse complement strand
CCGCCCGAGCGCGAGGCTTAGTCCTCCGAGCCGCCCGCCATACTCGGCGGCGGCCGTGGACGCAGACGATCGCCTTCGCCTCGACTACGAGCAGACGACGCAGCTCCTGCGGACGCTCATCGATGTTCGCTTCCGCTTGCTCGCGTTCGTCCCGACCATCTCCGGCGTGGCGGTCGCCTTCGTCGGGCGCCCGCGGCCGGCGGCAGAGCTCCTGGGCGTGGGCATACTCGGCCTCCTCGCCACGGCCGGGATCTTCGTCTACGAGCTTCGCAACACGCAGATCTCGGGCGTCCTGATCCCACGGGCGACGGAGCTCGAGAAGCGACTCCAGCTCCCCTCCGAGACCAAGGGCTCGGACGACGGCGGCCTCTACTCGGAGCGCCCGGGGATCAATGTCACGCTCCTCGGCGTGCTGCCCGTCTCCCACGGACTCGGGCTGGCGCTCGTCTACTCCGCCGCGATCGCCGGGTGGACCTACCTCGTCGCCTGGGGGGCCCTGCTCGCGCTCGAGGTTCCCGAGGCACAGGCGACGGGCGCGGCGATCGGCGGTGTCGCCGGGGTGATCGTCCTCTTCGAGGTCGAGCGCCTGCACCGCCGGGCCGGCTGGCGCGCGGCGGCCAGCAGGTAGTCAGCGCGGCTTGAGCGGGCCCTCGAGCACGATGCGCCCCGGCGCGAGCTGGTAGCCGAGGTCGGCGTTGAGCCTCCGGATCGGCTCGTTGCGCTCCTCGTTGGCCGTCTCGAGCACCTCGTAGCCCGCGCGTTTCGCCCAGGCGATCTGCGCCTGCTTGAGGGCACGGGCGACCCCGCGGCCGCGCCACGAGCGGCGCACCCCTGTCATGTCGTGGAAGGCGACCGTCGGGCGGGCCGCGGTGAGGAAGTACTTCGCGTAGCCCACGACCTCGCCGCCGGCGACCGCCACGAACGTCGCTTCCGGCCTGTCGCCCGAGCTCTGCATGTCGTGGGCAAGCCAGTCCTCGAACGGCTCCATCTCCTCGGTATCGCCGCCCGGGACGTCGGCGTAGGCCTCGACGGCGACCTCGTACATCCCGCGCGCGAGATCCGGGTGATCGGCCCAGGTGAGGATCTCGACGCCGGGCGGCGCCTGGACAACCGGCTCCCCGATCGTCGCGAGGTCGAGGAGCAGGCGGGGGTACCGCTCGATCTCGCGAAAGCCCCGGCGCTCGGCAAAGGCGAGGCTCTCCTCGTCGTCCTCCATGGCCGACGCGTGGATCTCCTCGAGCCCGCGCTCGCGCATCCACTCGGACACGGTGGCGTAGAGCGCGCTTCCGAGGCCGCGGCGGCGCCCGTCCTCGAGCACGGTGAGGAGCAGGAATCCGTGCTTGGGGCGCTGCGGCAGGACGGCGATCGCCGCGGAGCCCTTCTCCTCGCCGTCGACGGCACCCAGGAAGTCGGCGTAGTGGATGCAGGCCTCCTTGAACGACTGCACCTCGTCCATCGTGACCGCCCGGTGGGGCCAGACGATGTTGTGGATCGCGAGCGAGCGCGCCTCCTCGTCCTCCCCCGCGCACGGGCGCACGGAGATTCCCACCACGGCCATGCCTCAACCTACCCCGTCTGCACCGACCGGGCCGGGCAGAAGGGGGATTCGCCGCAAGGTTCGTCTCGCCCGGTGCTCCTCCCCCATGACAGCCCCCCGACGAAGGAGATCAGAATGCTGTCGGTCAAGGATCCCGTGGAGACCATCGAGCCGGTGGCCGCTGCCGATGCGAAGACACCCGCGGAGGAGTTGGCCGACCGGTTCAGGGCGTTTCCGACGGCCCGGCTCAGCTGGCGCCTCAGAGTGGCCCGCCACGACGCGGAGGCTGCGAGCCGCCTCGCCGCCTCCGCACGACTCCCTGCCTGACGCCGCGCCCGCCGGGGTAGGCCGACACGAGGAGTAGCATCCCGCTCCACTCCCGTGGCCTACCCCGGCCTAGCCTTCCTCGGCCCCGAGTGGATCCCGATCCTCGCGGCCACCATCGCGGCCCTCGTCGCCGCTGTCACGCTCGCGATGAACATGACCGCGGGCAGGCGCGACCGCCGGCGAAACCTCTACAGCGACGCCTACCGGGCCACGATGAGCTGGATCGAGATGGCCTACCGCGCCCACCACGCCCGGCCGGACGAGGACGCCGCGTTCCTCGACGGCTACCACAAGCTCTGGGAGGACATCCGCTACTACCAGGGCTGGATCCTGATGGAGTCCTACGAGCTCGGGTACTCGTTCGCGCTCTTCAAGGAGGCGGTGCAAACGGTCTGCGAGGACGTGATCGAGTCGGCGTGGGCATCGCGCACGGTGGAGTCGAAGCCGCTGGGCGCCCTCCCCGTCGAGCCGTCGCCGGAGACGTTCCGCTACGAGCAGGATCGCTTCCTCGAGGACGCCCGCGACCAGCTCTCGCCGAACCCGTTCACGCGCCGGGCGATGCGCCGGCGGGTGCAGGAGCGGATTGCGAAGGAGGGGCCCGCGCGGGTGTCGGGGCTGCCGGTGAACGCAGCCGCGCCACGGGGTGTTCCAGCCGACGCACGGTAGCTCTGCCGCGTCCTGCCCAGGCAAAGGGCCGGGTCGAATGAACCTCGCCGGCCTTGAAACAAACAGCACAATCATTTACCTTCGGCAGCTCAGGGGTCATGTCGAAGGTCATAGCTGTACTCGCGGCGCTTGCGGTCGTCTCGTCCGCACAAGCCGCGGACGTCCGGATCGGCCCAAAGGGCGTGCTCTACGTCCACGGCGAGCCGACGTTCCTGGTCGGCCTCTCGCCCGGCCCTCCGCCCAACAGCCGGACGCCGGCCGGCAGCGACGCCTGGACCGAAGTCGCCGGCCGAGGAGTCCGCATGTACCGATACGTTCCGACGGAGCCATGGTCGCCGCAGACCTATCCGCACGCTGACGCATTCCTCGACCATGTGTCGAGCCACGGCGGTGTCGTCTGGCTTGGCCTTCGCGAGCTCGCGCGAGCGCAGCCCGGGACACCGGAGGCTGCCACTCTGCGCGATCTCGCTCAGCGCTTCTCCTCCCACCCCGGGATGGGAGTCTGGCGCGGGGTCGACGAGCCCTGGTGGTCAGGCGTTCCGGCCGAAGAGACAGCGCACGCCTATATGACGCTCAAAGCGCTTGACCCGGCGACACCGATGTTCACCATTCAGGCCCCGCGCGGAACCGCCGCAGACCTCGCCCCGTATTCGGCCTTCACCGACATCCACGGCGCCGATCCGTACCCCGTCCGCCTCCGCACGCAGACCCGTGGACACGATCTGCGCATGGTTGGGCAGTGGACACGGTTCATGCGCGGCATTACCCCGTCCCGAGCCGTCGTCATGACGCTCGGCATCTGCCATAGCGGCGCGCGCAGCCCTGATCTCTCCACCTTCATCCTCCCGACACGTCACGAGCTCCGCTTCCAGGTCTACGACGCGATCATGAACGGTGCTCGCGGGCTGAACTTCTTCGGCTCACACATGTGTCTCTCGCCCGCCGACGCCGAGCTCGGGTGGAACTGGACGGCGTGGTACACGGCGCTCAGGCCAGTCCTGACCGAGATCGCGCCCGGTGCACCGCTCCACGACGCGCTGATACGTCCGGGGACAGGGGCGGGGCTACGCGTACGTGGCTACGCCGCGGCGGTCGTCTCACGCCGTACCGCCACAGACCTATGGGTCATCGTGGCAAATCGTGCTCGCGGAGACGGGAAGCGGATCGTTCGGGTGTCGGGCCTTCCCAAGACCGTGCGCCGCGCGAAGATCTATGGTCGGCCCCGCCACCTCGAGGTCCGCGACGGAGCCGTCACGCTGCGCCTCCGTGAGTGGGGCGTGCAGGTGCTGCGCGTGCCCACCGCACCTGAGCCATGACGGCCCGGAGGCCTCGTCGGCCTCGCCGCCCGCGCGGCTAACGGAAGGTAATACTTCCGCGCCGCTTGTCGACGAGAAAGGGAGGAACGGATGCCGCTCTATCTGACGAAGTTCAGCTACACGCCCGAGACCTGGGCGAGGCTGATGGGCAACCCGGAGGACCGCCGGGAGGCGGCTCAGGCGTACATCGAGTCCGTGGGTGGGAAGCTGCACGGCTTCTGGTACGCCTTCGGCGAGCACGACGGCTACAACCTCTTCGAAGCGCCCGACAACGTGTCCATGGCGGCGGTCGCGCTGGCGATCGGCGGCGGCGGTGCGCTGAGCTCGATCGAGACGACAGTCCTCATGACCGTCGACGAGACACTGGACGCCCTGCGCAAGGCCGGCGGGATCAAGTACCAGGCGCCCGGCGCGTGACGGCGCCGCGCCTCTGGGTCGAGTAGGCTCAGAACCGGATCGAGGCGGCGCCCGCGCAGAGGGACGAGGAGGTCGCATGCATCGTCGATCGACAACACTTCCGGCTCGTGCCCGGCTTCCACTCGTAGTCGCCCTTGCGCTCGCGCTGAGCGCGGCCGGCGCCGGATCGGCGAGTGCCGCCCAGCCCGGCCTGGGCCCGAACGTGATCGTCTTCGACTCGAGCATGCCGGTCAGCGAGATCCAGGCAACCGTCGACGCGATCCATGCCCAGCAGGTCGACGCCGAGATGGGCACGAACCGCTACGCGCTCCTGTTCGAGCCGGGCGTGTACGGGACAGCCGCCGAGCCCTTGCAGATGAAGGTCGGCTACTACACCGAAGTCGCCGGGCTCGGCGCCTCCCCGATGGACGTGACCATCAACGGCAAGATCGAGGTCTACAACCGCTGCCTCGAAGGCGGAGGCACGAGCAACTGCGTCGCCCTGGTCAACTTTTGGCGCACGCTGTCGAACCTCACGCTGAACATCAACAGCCTGGGCCAAGACGGCTGTCGCGCGTCGGCGAACTTCTGGGCCGTCTCGCAGGCCGTGTCGATGCGCCGTCTCAACATCGGCGGCGCGAACCTCTCGCTCATGGACTACTGCACGGCCGGGCCGCAGTTCGCCAGCGGCGGCTTCATCGCAGACTCGAATCTCCCGTTCGTCATCAACGGCTCCCAGCAGCAGTGGCTGATCCGCAACAGCCGCGTCGGCGGCTGGTCGAACGCCGTGTGGAACCAGGTCTTTGCGGGCGTCGAGGGCGCGCCGTCGGAGGCGACCTTCCCGAATCCGCCGTACACGACCCTCGAGACCACGCCTGTCAGCCGGGAGAAGCCGTACCTGTTCATCGACAGCCGCGGCAGGTACAGCGTCCGCGTGCCCTCGGCGCACACGGACACCCGCGGCATCACCTGGGCCGGCGGCCTGACCGCCGGGCGCACGATCCCGCTCAACCAGTTCTTCGTCGCAACCCCGTCGGACTCGGTGAAGACGATCAACAAGGAGCTCGTTCGCGGCAGGAACCTGCTGCTCACCCCGGGCGCCTACGACGTGGACACGAGCATCCTCGTCAAGCGCGCCGACACGGTTGTCCTCGGGCTCGGGCATGCGACCCTCACCGCGGTCGACGGCGCCGTTCCTCTGACGGTCGACGACGTCCCCGGGGTCATCGTCGCCGGCGTCACCATCGACGCAGGCACCATCGAGTCGCCGATGCTGCTGCAGGTCGGCAAGAAGCCCAAGAAGAACGGGAAGAGCGATCCCTCCAACCCCACCACGCTCTCGGACGTGTACTTCCGCGTCGGCGGACCGCACATCGGCAAGACCGACGTCGCGCTCGAGGTCAACAGCAGCGACGTCCTGATCGATCACACCTGGGTGTGGCGTGCCGACCACGGCGTCGAGGGGTTCTCCGGCGACACGGAGCGGTGGAACACCAACGTCGGCCGCAACGGCGTCGTCGTCAACGGCGACGGCGTGACGGCGACCGGCCTCTTCGTCGAGCACTTCCAGCAGTACAACACCATCTGGAACGGCCAGGACGGCACGACGATCCTGTACCAGAACGAGCTGCCCTACGATCCGCCGACCCAGGCGGACTGGATGCACGACGGCATCGAAGGCTGGGCCGGGTACAAGGTCGGCGGCCAGGTGACGACGCACAACCTCTTCGGAGGCGGTGTGTACGTCTTCAACCGGAACAACCCGTCGATCCACACCGAGAACGGCTTCGAGGTCCCCGTGACTTCGGGCGTCCGGTTGCATCACGTCATGACCGTCAACCTGGGCGCGGGCACGATCGACCACGTGGTCAACGGCGTCGGCGGCCCGGCCGATACGAGCGGGATCGGCGCACCCGTGTTCGTCGTCGATTACCCGTGACTCACCGCGCGGGCTGAGCCCGGCGGGTGAACGACGAGTCGCTGAGCCCGATCGACCCTAGGAACGAACCCTTGCCGACGTCCCGCTTCGAGCACGATACTGCCGCGGGTCGTGTTCGTCAGAGCCTGAGGGGACGGTCATGCGCAGAGCGGTGGTGGTGGTCCTGGTGGGTGTGGCCCTGCTCCTGGGGGCGTGCGGCGGTGACGAGGACGACGCGGCGGACACGAGCGCGGCCTCGACCACCGCACCACGCGGCGAGCCAATCGTGATCCGGACGAGGGTGGTCATCGCCGCGGCGGAACGCGCGGAGGTGATCGCCACCGGCGAGGTCCTCGAGGGGTCCACGCTCGGGGGCTCGGCGTTCTGCGCCGGCGGGACGATCGTGGACTCCCACGGAAGCCCCGATCCCGAGGTGTTGCTGATCGCCCGGACGATCACCTGCCCGGACGGCAGTGTGCGGATGGACCTCGAGCCGGAAGTCGTGCCGCAGGGTCAGACCCAGACGGGCTCGTGGACGATCGTCGGCGGCACCGGTGCATTCGAGGGGCTACGCGGGAGCGGCGAGATGGAGGTCGCGTACGGCCCCGACGACGACTCGCCAGCTCGCGAGACGTTAACCGGAACCGTCACGCGCTAGAGATCACGAGAGGCGAAGCCCCTCTCCGACTCTCCTTCGTGTGAACGGCAAGTCGGAGATCCTCCCGACCTACCACGTCGTCACGGCCGAGGTTTGCGCACTGCCAAGTTCAGTGGGCGCACCTGGGATCGAACCAGGGACCTCCCGCGTGTGAAGCGGGCGCTCTCCCGCTGAGCTATGCGCCCCGAGCGGTCGAAGTGTACCGCCGGCCCGCTGCTACGATCGACGTGCCCGGTCGCGCTAAGCGGGGAGCTAGCGGTTCCCTGAACCCGCAATCCGCTCCAGCGGGGCCGAATCCCTTCCCGAGGGGACGGCAATCGAGGAATGGGCTCGCGCACGCGAGCGTTGACGGCCAGGTTCCGCGCACCGGGAGCCTGTGAACCGCGTCAGGTCCGGGAGGAAGCAGCGCTAAGCAGTCTCTCCCGGGTGCCGCGGGGTAGCCTGGTCAGAGCGAGCGTCGCTGGCACCGCCTCGAGAGCCTCAACAACGGAGGGTGCGCGACCGGGCGTTATCTGTTAGTGCTACTCCTCCCGCGCCTGTGACTGCTCTCTACCGCAAATACCGGCCGCAGGACTTCGATGAAGTCGTCGGCCAGGAAGCCGTAGTCCGGACGCTTCGCAACGCGATCGAGCACGACCAGGTGCGCCAGGCCTACCTCTTCGCAGGCCCGCGCGGCACCGGGAAGACCTCGCTCGCGCGCATCCTCGCCAAAGCGCTCAACTGCGAGCAGGGACCGACGGCGACGCCCGACAAGACCTGCAACTCGTGCGTGACGATCGCAAGCGGGACGTCGCTCGACGTGATCGAGATGGACGCCGCCAGCCAGCGCGGGATCGACGACGTGCGCGAGATCCGCGAGCACGTCGTCCTCCAGCCGGTCGAGGGCCGCTTCAAGGTCTACATCCTCGACGAGGCGCACCAGCTCACCGACGCGGCGTGGAACGCGCTCCTGAAGCTGATCGAGGAGCCGCCGCCCCACCTCGTCTTCGTCTTCTGCACGACCGAGCTCCACAAGGTGCTCGGCACCGTGCGCTCGCGCTGCCAGACGTTCCTGTTCGCCCGCCCGCGCCTCGCCGAGCTGACGAAGCTGCTCCGCCAGGTCGCCGACGGCGAGCAGATCGAGGCGCCCGACGCGGCGCTCTCGCTGATCGCGCGCAGCGCGCGCGGGAGCTTCCGCGACGCGGTCTCCACGCTCGACCAGCTCGCGGCCGCGACCGACGGCAAGGTGACGGTGCAGGCCGTCCTGCAGCTCCTCGGCGCTGTCGACGAGGAGGCGCTCTTCCGTCTCTGCGACTTGATCGTCGACAAGGACACGGCGGGCCTGCTCGCCTTCGTCGAGGAGCTCGCCGACCAGGGTCAGGACCTCGCGCGACTCGTCAACGACCTGCTCGAGCACCTGCGCCATCTCCTGCTCGTTCAGCACATGGGCGAGGTGCCCGCCTCGCTGCCGGTCACCCCGGAGACGCGCGAGCGGCTGCGTTCACAGGCGAACCAGCTCGCCGAGCCCGAGGTGCTGAGGCTCATCGACCTGCTCCACATTGCGGTCGACGACGTGCGCCAGGGCGGCGACCCGCGGCTACCGCTCGAGCTCGCGCTCGTGAAGGTGACGCGCCCCGGCGCCGACCTGTCGCGCGAGTCGACCGCCTACCGGCTCGAGCAGCTCGAGTCGCGCGTCCGCGGCGAGCCGGCCCGGCCGGCCGAGCCGCGCCCGCAGAAGGCGGCTCGCGCCGCGGAGGAAGAGAGCGCCCCGCCGCCCCCTGAACCGGCGGCCGGCGAGGGGCCTCCAATCGACCTCGGCGAGATCCAGGCGGCGTGGAAGCAGACGATCCTGCCGGCGGTCTCCGAGAAGTCGATCCCGACCTATTCGGTGCTCACGGAGGCGAAGCCGGTCACCCTCGACGGCGAGCGGCTCGTGCTCGAGTTCCCGCCGGCAGCCTCGTTCCACCGCAGCCAGGCCGAGGAGCCGAGGCACATCGGCGTCCTCGCGGGGGTGCTCCACGAGGTGACGGGGCACCGCCTGGCGCTCGCGTTCGAGGTGGGCGAGGGCCCGCACGAGGAGCCCGAGGCCGAGGAGGAGCCCGCCACCGAGGAGGAGATCATCTCCCTGATGAAGACGACGTTCGACGCCCGCGAGATCGGGAAGGAGACCGACTAGCCCATGGACGTGAACAAGATGATGCAGCAGGTCCAGCAGATGCAGGCCGAGATGGTCAAGGCGCAGGAGGAGCTGGCCAACGAGCGTGTCGAGGCCAGCGTCGGAGGCGGGATGGTCACCGTGACCGCGAGCGGCGCGGGCGAGATCGTCGACATCAAGATCTCCCCCGAGGCGATCGACCCGGACGACCCCGAGACGCTCCAGGACCTCGTCCTCGCCGGCGTCAACCAGGCGCTCGCGAACGCCCAGAACCTCGCGCAGTCGAAGCTCGGCGACGTCAGCGGCGGCCTCAAGGGCCTGGGCCTGCCGGGCCTATAGGCACAATTCGCGGGCTGTGTTCAGCCCGACCGTCGAGAACCTGATCGCGCAGCTCTCGCGCCTGCCCGGCATCGGCTCGCGCACGGCGCAGCGCCTGACGTTCCACCTCCTCCGCGTGTCCGACGAGGAGGCGCTCGCGCTCGCGGACGCAATCCGCGAGGTGAAGGAGCGCATCGGCTTCTGCCGCGACTGCGGGAACCTGACCGAGGAGGAGCTCTGCGTCATCTGCCTCGACACGCGCCGCGACCGCACGGTCGTCTGCGTCGTCGAGCAGCCCGCCGACGTTCTCTCCATGGAGCGAACGCACGAGTACCGCGGCCTCTACCACGTCCTCGGGGGCGCGCTCTCGCCGCTCGACGGCGTCGAGCCGCAGCACCTGCGCATCGACGAGCTCCTGGCGCGCGTGGAGAGGAACGGCGTCGAGGAGGTCGTGCTCGCCACCAACCCCAACATGACGGGCGAGGCGACCGCGAACTTCATCGCCGACCGCCTCCGCGGGCGCACACGCGTGACGCGTCTGGCGAGCGGCCTCCCGGTGGGCGGAGATCTCGAATACGCGGACGAGGTGACACTCGGACGGGCTCTCGCGGGCCGCAGGGACATGTGAAAACGGCATGAAACCTGACGACTTGCATTAAGAAGTGCTGTCTGTATAGAGTGCTCGTGTTGAACCGGGCGGCCTTCGGGTCGGCCGGTTCAACATTTTTAAGCGGAGTCCTTTCGAGACGAAGCCCTGTGCCGCCGGGCAAGGTGTCATCTCGAAATGACTCCTAATGGGAAGCCACTAGGGGCGTAGCATTCCCTCATGGCGACGCTCGCGGCCGACCCTGAAGATCTCTTCGCGCCCGAGGTCATCGCCGACCCGTACGCGTACTTCGGCCGCCTGCGCGAGACCGATCCCATGCACTGGAACCCGCGCGCGGAGATGTGGATCGTCACGCGCTACGAGGACCTCGTCTGGCTCGTGCGGCACCACGAGCTCTTCTCCTCGGCGGTGATCAAGACCGACCGGCGGCCGCCGCACCCGCCCATCGACGCGGAGGACGGGCCGCTCTTCGACCGGGTGAAGGAGTTCCGCTCGGACCAGCTCGTCGAGCATGACCGCCCGGGCCATCTCTCGATGCGGAGCGCCGTGCACGGGTACTTCACGCCGCAGGCGATGGAGGGCTGGCGGCCCTTCGTCCGCGCAGCCGTCGCCGAGCTCCTCGACGAGGCCGCGCCGCACGGGCGCATGGACGTGCTCGAGGCGCTCGCGGCACCGCTTCCCGTCCGCGTGATCACGCAGATGATGGGCGTGCCCGAGGAGGATCGCGAGCACCTGCGCCACCTCGCCGACCGGCTCCTGTACATCAACCGCGGGGAGCCGAACCGCATGAAGCTCCTGATGGAAGGGATCGAGGGGATGATCGACTACGTCTCGCCGAAGGTCGACGAGCGCGCGGCGACGCCCAGCGACGACTTCATCTCCGTGCTCGCGTCGGCGGAGAAGGAGGGCGTGTTCACCCGCCACCAGGTGCTCGTCAACACGGCGCTCCTCCTCTTCGCGGGGCACGAGACGACGATGAACCTGATCTGCAACGGCACGCTCGCCCTCATCCGGCATCCCGACCAGTGGGAGCGGCTGCGCGCCGACCCGGCCGGCGCCGCGCGGACGGCGACCGAGGAGTGCCTCCGCTACGACCCGCCCGTGAAGTCGACGCAGCGGATCGCAGCGCAGGACGTCGAGCGCCACGGGAAGACGATCCGCCAGGGCGACCGGATCCGCTGGATCATGGCCGCGGCCAACCGCGACCCGCGCGCATTCGACGACCCCGACCGCTTCGACATTCGCCGCAAGCCGAACCCGCACGTCTCCTTCGGCGCGGGCATCCACTACTGCCTGGGCGCCTCGCTCGCGCGCATCGAGGGCCAGGAGGTCTTCCGCGCGCTCGCCGAGCGCTTCGAGTCGCTCCGCCTCGAGACCGAGGAGCTCGAGTACGCGCCCAGCATCCAGTTCCGCTCGCTGACCGCGCTCCCGGTGGCCTGGAGCTGATGGCGCGCGAGCTGCGGATCGCCGTCGACCACGACCTGTGCATGGGGAACGGCCAGTGCGTGTTCCTCGCGCCCGAGGTCTTCCGCCACAACGCGAACCGCCAGTCCGAGGTGATCGACCCGGCAGGCGCGCCGGAGGAGGGCGTCCTCAAGGCCGCCGGCTTCTGCCCCACCGGCGCCATCTCGGTCTCCGACGCGCAAACCGGCGAGCTCCTCTTCCCATGAACGCGCCGTCGCGCTAGCCGAGGCCTAGTCGTCCAGAGGATCCTCATGGTCGTCCCGGCCGCGACGCAGTGGAACCAGGAGCGCGGCGACGCTGACGACTGTAAGCGGTGCCGCGAAGGAAAGGACGTCCGTGTTGTCAGCCGTGGGGTCCTTGAGGATCTTCGTCGGCTCCCTGTGGTTGCTTGCGAGCGCCAGGGTCGGCGTCACGAGCGCGATCGCCAGCATCACTCCGATGGTTGCGAGGATTCTTCGCATGACGTCCCCTCTCTCGGTCGCGGGGCCGCGCCTCACGCGAGGTGCGGCCCGCTCTCGTTTCAAGGGTCTTCGCAGCCGGGGGAAATTCGGTTGGCGCCGGGGGCGAGCAGGACGCCGGGCCGCCGGCGCCCTGCTCTCCGGAGGTCTCTACAGCGGGCAGCTCGCCCCGGGCGAGGGCCGGTCGATCCGAAGCGGCAGCGCCGGCGTTTGCTTCGGGACGAGATAGGTCGCGTAGATGACCAGCGTGTCCGTCCCTTCGTTGCGAGCCAGATGCACCTCGTCGGGGGACGTGGTGAAGCCGCTCCCGGTCGGATAGGTGACCTCGAGCGTGCACTTCTTGGCGTGGTAGAGGCTGAGCGTCCCCTGGGCGACGACGTTGACGTTCTCGCCGGGGTGGTAGTGCCAGCCGAAGGTGGCGCCCGGTTCCGCCACGATCTTCTGCACGGCGATCTCGAACGCGCCCTTCGTCTTGATGCGCGCGCTGACACCGGGGCTGAACTGCGTGAACAGGTTGATCTGCCCCTGGACGTTCCCGCGGTAGGTCTCGGCCGTGACGCCCGAGGACGGCGTCGCGATCGCGACACCGACCACGACGACCGCAGTCAGGAGCGCCAGCCCGAGAGCGTGCACGGGGCGGGCATGCCGCAGCATCCTTCTCATCTCTTCTACCTCCGTCTAGTTGTCTCGCCCGGCTCCATGTGCTGAAGTGGGCGATCCGGAGGCTTGCAATGGGGCGTGTGAGCGAACGTGTGAGGAATCCGGCCGTGGATTTCGGCGTGGACCTGAGGATTCACCTCCTGGGCGCGCCGACCGTGGAGCGAGGCGGAGCCCAGGTCGCAGCGCCGCCCGGGCGCAAGCACTGGGGCCTGCTGACCTACCTCGTGCGCACCGAGGTTCCCTCGTCCCGCGAGCGGCTCTCGGCCCTCCTCTTCCCCGAGGCGGACGATCCGCTCGGAGCCCTGCGCTCGGCGCTCTCGGCGCTGCGGCGGCAGCTCGGCCCACACGCCGAGGTGGGCGGCAACCCGGTGCGGCTGCATCTCGACGAGGGAGCCTTCATCGACGTCGCGGTGCTCGGCCAGGGGTCATGGTCGGAGGCACTCGCCCTGCCCGGCCTGGGTCACGACCTTCTCGACGGCATGGCGTTCCGGTCGAGCCCCGCGTTCGAGAACTGGCTGGAGAACGAGCGCCGGCACGTCGCGGGCACGACCGTCGCGGTGCTGCACGAGGCGGCGCTCGCCCTGCTGGCCCGCGGGGACGCCGCGGCGGCCCGCGCGCATGCCGCTCACCTCGTTCGGCTCAACGCCTACGACGAGAACGCCCACGTCCTCCTGGTCCGCTGCCTCCGTGCCACGGGAGAGGCCGAGGCCGCGGCGCGTCAGGTGGAGATGTGCACCGAGCTCTTCCGGGACGAGCTCGGCATCGAGCCGAGCGTCGCGCTCCACTCCGCGGCGGCGGAGCCTCTGCCCTCCTCGACGACGCCGGCCCCGCAGCCTGCCCGTGTGAACGTCCTCATCGAGGCCGGCGCCGCGGCAGTGTCCGCCGGAGCGCCCGAGGCCGGGATCGCGCGGCTCCGCGGCGCCGCCGCCTCGGCTCGCCAACAGGACGACCCGGAGCTTCTGGCGCGGTCGCTGATCGAGCTCGGACGCGCCCTCGTGCACTCCAGCCGCGGGCGGGACGAGGAAGGGGCGGCCGCCTTGCACGAAGGAGGCTCGCTCGCCGAGGAGATCGGCGAGCGGCGCCTGGCCGCGACCGGATGGCGCGAGACCGGGTGGATCCAGTTCCTCCGTGGGCGCTACGACCGCGCGGAGGCGACGCTCGACCGGGCGACGCAGCTCGCGAACGACGATGACGCGGAGCTCGCGTGGATCGAGGTCATCCTCGGTAGCTGTCGCAGCGACGTCGGAGACTACGCGCGGGCGGCCGATCTCCTGCGCTCCTCGATCGCGCGCGCGGAGCGCGCCCGCACCCCTGAGGCAGAGGTCTTCGGGCGGACGATGCTCGGCAGGCTCCACTTCCTGCGTGGCGAGATCGGCGAGGCCGCCGCGCTTCTCGATCTCACGCTCGTGCTCGTCGAAGCCCACGTGCTGACGGCCTTCCGGCCGTGGCCCGAGTCCCTCCGGGCGGAGATCGACCTCCTGCTCGGCGACGTGGACGCCGCCGACCGCGCGTTCGAGCATGCGTTCGCGCTGGGATGTGAGGTCGGGGACCCGTGCTGGGAGAGCATCGCCGCCCGCGGCCGTGGGCTCGTGGCGATCGAGCGCGGAGAGATCGGCCGAGGGCTCGAGCTCCTCGAGGAGGCGCCGCGCCTCTGCCGTCGTCTCCCCGACACGTACCTCTGGATCGAGGCGTACTCGCTCGACGCACTCTGCCGCGTTGCGGTCGAGCACGATCCCGACGATGCCGTCCGGTGGGTCGACGAGCTCGAGGCGATCGCCGCCCGCCGAGGGCTCCGCGAACTGCTGGCGCGCGCGAGCCTCCACCGCGCCCGCCTGGGCGAGCCAGGCGCGCTCGAGAACGCCGGCACCCTGGCCGCGCAGGTCGACAACCCCGCGCTCGACGACCTGATCGCTTCCGCCAGCTGACCTCGGCGTCCGTCGTGTCCGGCTGATGTCTTACTCTCGAAGGGTGGGTCGCCTGAACGTTCTCGACCGGCGGCTCGCGCGCTTCTGCCTCAGTTCGGGCGGCGGCAGGCGTGATCGTCACCGCAACGATCCTGATCGTCGTCGGAGCGGGCATTCTCATCAGCCTGATCGACAACGAGGAGTACCCGAACGTGTGGATAGGGATCTGGTGGGCCTTGCAGACGGTGACCACGGTCGGGTACGGCGACGTAGCGCCCACGCACTTCTCCGGAAGGGTCGTGAGAGCTCTGGTGATGCTCGAGGGCATCGCGTTCGTCGCGATCATTACCGCTGCGATCACCTCGACGTTCGTGGCGCGCGCGACGCGCGAGAACGAGGCGGCGCGAACGGAAGGCGAGTTGAGCGACCGGGCGCTGATGGAGCGCCGCTTCGACGAGCTGGACCGGAAGCTCGACCGCCTCTCCGCCGCGCGTGGACCAAGCGATACGTGATGTGTTTCGCGAGGCCTTGCGGCAGAATGCGGTGACTGAAGTGCCGCGATGAGCGAGATAGGGAACGAGCAGCGGACCTTCGCAGCCTCGCGCGGCGAGGCCCTCCGATCGCGCGCGGGGTTGGTTCGTGTCGACCGGCGCACCGCCTGCCTGGCCGATGGTCCGATACATGGTGTGCGGTCTCGTCGTCGGGGCTGCGTTCACGGGTCTCCTGCCCGACTTCAGGGCCACGCTCCTCGGCGCGCTGGCCGGCGTCGTCGTCGCCGCGTCCGGTTCCAGTGGGCCTTCCTCGGTCTCACGGCAAGTGGCGCTGGTCGCGGCGGGAGTCGGCTTCGTCCTGATGGCGGTCGCGTTCGCGACCGGCGACGATCCGGTATGGGCGGCGCTCGCGATGGCGGCGGTTGCGCTGCTCACGTCGCTCGCGGCGGCCGCAGGCCCGCTCGGGGCGCTGCTCGGATTCCTGGCCTCGCTCGCCTACTTCCTCATCGCGACGATGGCGCGCGTCGCGAACCTGTTCGACCTCGTCTCCGTGCCCTGGGCAGCGGCACACATCGCACTCGGCTGTCTCGGCGGCCTGTTGGTCGTCTTCGTCGGAACAGCCTTCAGAAGGCGACACGAATCCGACGAGGTGAAGGCAGCTCGTGCGCCGGTGCCACTCGCCCCGATGTGGGAGTCGCTGAAGAGCTTCGACGAGCATGCACGTGATGGCCTTCGCCGCGCGATCCCGCTCGCAATCCTCATGTACTTCTTCCAGCTCGAAGGCGGTCGCGACGCGTTCTGGACCTTCTTCGCCGCCTACATCGTCCTCCTCACGACCGCGAAGGCCGCGAAGGACTTGGCCGCCGTGCGCGTCGGCAGCACCCTGTTCGGCGTCGTCCTGCTCGCCTTTGCGTCGCTCGTCGTGCCCGACCGGGTGCTCTTTCGCTCGGCGTCGTGATCCTCTTCTCCGGCATCGGTCTCAGCCCGCCCTATCCGATCGTCGGCGGTGGGCTCACATCGGTCGGGTCGATCCTGCTCGCCGGCGCGCCGTCCGGGGACGTCACCGGCTGGGCGGGGCATAGGCTCCTCGACACGATCGCCGGCTGCGCGATCGCCCTCGCCGCCATGTACCTGCTCTGGCCGAGAGAAAGGGAAACCGAGGAGACGGTCCCGGTCGCGACGGCGACGTAGCACCGACCACGAGCTGGGCTGACGGCTGGCCGGGCGCACCGTCGGCGCTTCAGTGCGCCCTACAATCGATTCATGACCGAGACCGCCTACGAGACCCTGCCCGAGATCGAGCCGGTCGAGCCGAAGGCCGCCGCCGGCACGGTCGTGATGAAGTTCGGGGGCACGTCGGTCGCCGACCCGGAGAAGATCCGCAAGGTCGCGGAGCGGCTCGTTGCCACGAAGAGGTCGGGGTCGCGAGTCGTGGCCGTCGTCTCCGCGATGGGTTACCACACGGACGAGCTGCGGGCCCTTGCGCACGAGGTCTCGGCCCGGCCCGCCCCGCGCGAGCTGGACATGCTCATCTCCGTCGGCGAGCGCATCTCGTGCGCTCTCGTGGCCATGGCCATCTCGGACCTGGGCACGAGCGCCATCTCGCTGACGGGCTCCCAGGCGGGGATCGTGACCGACACCGCCCACGGCAAGGCGAAGATCATCGAGGTCAAGGCGCACCGCATCAACCACGCCCTCGACGAGGAGCGCATCGTGCTCGTCGCGGGCTTCCAGGGCGTCTCGACGGACTTCGAGGTGACCACGCTCGGCCGCGGCGCCTCCGACCTCACCGCGGTCGCCCTCGCCGCCGCGCTCGGCGCCGACGCCTGCGAGATCTATACCGACGTCGACGGCGTCTTCACGGCCGACCCGCGCGTCGTCGAAGGCGCTCAGCTCCTCCACGCCGTCAGCTACGAGGAAATGCTCGAGATGGCGGCCTCAGGCGCGAAGGTGCTTCAGCTACGCTCGGTCGAGTTCGCACGCAACCACGGCGTGATGGTGCATGTCCGCTCGACGTTCACCGACAAGCCGGGGACGTGGATCAGGGAGGAGGACGCACGGATGCTGGAGAAAGCGTTGATCTCGGGCGTCACGCACACGGTCGAGGAGGCCGTGTACGCCGTGGAGGGCGTCGGCCCGGCCGAGCTCTTCGAAGCGCTTGCGTCCGCCGAGGTGAACGTGGACACGATCATCCAGATGGACTCCCGCATCGTCTTCTCCGCCCCGCTCGACGACCGGCCGCACGCGGACGACGCGCTCGCCGCGCTCGGCGCCTCCTACGCGCAGGAGGACGGGCTCGGCAAGGTCAGCGTCGTCGGCGCCGGGATGAAGAGCCACCCGGGCGTCGCCGCGCGCACGTTCGCGACGCTGCGCGAGCTCGGCGTCACGCCCAAGTTCGTCGCCACCTCACCGATCAAGATCGCCTTCTACGTCCCGCACGACGACGTCGAGAAGACCGTGCAGGCGCTGCACGACGCCTTCGACCTCGGCTCGGCCCAGGCGGAGCGCCAGCATGCCTGACCTCCGCATCGGCGTCGTGGGCGCCACGGGCGCGGTCGGGACAGTCACTCTCGAGCTCCTCGCCGAGCGCGGCTTCGGCGACGTCCGCGCCTTCGCGTCGTCCCGCTCGGCCGGGTCGGCCGTCCGCTACGGCGACGGCGAGCTGGTGGTCGAGGAGGCGACGCCCGAAGCGCTGGCCGCCGGCGGGCTCGACCTCGTCTTCTTCTCCGTCGGCACCGAGGCGAGCCGCGAGCTCGTCCCGCACGCGGTGCGCGGGGGCGCGGTCGCCATCGACAAGTCGGACGCGTACCGGCTCAGCGAGGGGATCCCGCTCGTGGTCGCGGGCGTGAACGACCACGTCCTGAACGGCGACGAGATCGTCGCCAACCCGAACTGCTCCGCGATGCAACTCACGTGCGCCCTCGCGCCGCTGCACGAGGCCGCGGGCCTCGAGCGCGTGCGCCTGGCCACGTACCAGTCCGCCTCGGGCGCGGGCGACGCCGGGATCCAGAAGCTGCAGGCCGTCGCGCCCGCCGAGGGCGACCTCTCGATGGATTGGGAGCTGGACGGCGAGGAGTTCAGCGAGGAGTGGAAGCTTCGCGCCGAGACGCGCAAGATCCTCGGCCTCCCCGATCTGCCGCTGCACGCGACGTGCGTGCGCGTGCCGGTGCTCGTCGGCCACTCGCAGGCGGTGTGGGTCGAGACGCGCGAGCCGCTCTCCCCGGACGAGGCGCGGGAGGCGCTGGCCGCATCGGAGCAGGTCGAGCTCGCCGACCTTCCCACCCCGCGTCAGGCTGCCGGAAGCGACAAGGTGCTCGTCGGGCGGGTCAGGCGCGACACGGCCGGCGACGGCCTCGCGCTCTGGATCGTCAACGACAACTTGCGCAAGGGCGCGGCGCTGAACGCCGTGCAGATCGCCGAGCTGCTGCTCGCTCGGCGGCTACTCGCGGCGTAGGCGCTCGCGGAGGCCCACGGCCGCGAGACCGGTGAGCACGGTCGCGGCACCCAGCTCCCAGAGCCACCAGCTGCCCATGTGGTGCGTCGTCAGCTTGCAGCCGACCGCGACGACCGTGAGGAGCAGGCCGCCGATCCCCGCCAGGGCGAAGCCCATCCTCGGGAGCACCGGCCCGAGCGCACCGGCGGCGAGCACCGAGACGAGCAGGCTCCACGCGACGATGTCGCCCCAGAGCGGATTGGCCATGTTCGCTGCCGGCTCCGGCTCGTACGGGAGCATGACGAACCAGAAGGCGAACCAGGCGCCCGCCAGCACGGCTCCGGGGACGAGCGGGAACGGCCTGCGCCGCTCGGCAACGGGCTGCGGCTCGGCCGCCGCGGGCGCGGCCCAGAGCTCCTCCAGCGCCTGGATCTCGTCGGTGCGTTCCCGGATCGTCGTCGGCATCTCGAGCCCCCTTCGGTTGCCTGGATCCAGGGTACCGATCTAGTCCAGCGCCCGCCCTCGCGTCTCCGGGCCGAAGAGCATCGCGAGGGCGCCCGCGGCCATCACCAGGGCCACGAACGTGAGCGACCAGGTCGTGTCCCCGGTGGCGTCGATGAGCGCGCCGAAGAGATATGGGCCGCCGATGGCGGCACCCTTTCCGACCCCCTCCGCGAGACCGAATGCGCTTCCTCGCAGCCGAGTGGGGAAAAGCTCCGAGGTGTACGGATAGACGGCTCCCCAGGCGCCGAGGTTGAAGAAGCCGACGAAGAAGAGGGCTGCGACGTACTGCGGCGTGGCGTCCGAGACTGCGAAGGCAAACACCGACACGCCGCCGAGGAGCAGGAACAACGTGAGCGTGGGCTTGCGCCCGATCCGCTCGACGAGCCAGATGGCCGCGATGTAGCCGGGAAACTGCGAGAGCGCCGACAGCGTCAGCAGCAGGTAGACGTCGATCGTGAACCGCGCCTCCTCCTGAAGCACGAACGGCAACCAGAGGAAGAGCCCGTAGTAGGAGATGTTCAGGGCGATCCAGACGAGCAGCATGATCACGGTGCGGCTTCGGAGCTTCCCCACCGCCAGCTCGAGCATGGACGAGCGCGTCTCGGGCGCCGCGGCCAGTTCGTCGCCCGCGACCGGGCGGCCTGTGATCTGCTCGAGCACCTGGCCGGCCTCGGCCCGGCGTCCGCGCCGCGCGAGGAAGTACGGGCTCTCGGGCAGCGAGAGTCGGGCGACGAACGCGAGGAAGGCCGGAAACGCGGCGGCGAGGAACAGCCAGCGCCACGCCCAGTCGCCGCCGACCTGCTCGAGGAAGAACCACGAGAGCCCGGTCGCCAGGAGTAGGCCGACGGGCCAGAAGAGGTCGAGCACGACGAGAAAGCGGCCGCGCTTCTGGGGCGGCAGGTACTCGGCGAGCATCGCCGGGTCGACGACGAGCATGCCGCCGAGGCCGATGCCCGCCAGGAAGCGAAACGCCGAGAGCGATCCTGGGCCCCAGGCGAGAGCCGTGAGCGCAGTGAAGACCGCGTACCAGAGGATCGCGGCCTGGAAGATGCGTCGCCGCCCCACGCGATCGGCGACCGGGCCGAGGACGAGGCTCCCCAGGAGCGACCCGCCGAGGGCGGACGCTGCGATCCAGCCGGCATAGCTGCCCGACAAGTCCCAGATGGCGGTGAAGACGGGGACGGTGAACCCGACGAGCAGGATCTCCATCGCGACGAATGTCCACGCCGCACCCGTGACGGCGACCGCCTTGCGATGGAAGCGGGTGAAGCCACCCGCGCGGAGCACGTCCTCGACCATGATGCCGCCGCTCACGCGGCGCGTCTCCTCAACCACTGCCATGAGCCCGTCCTAGTTTGCGTCTGAAAGGCGAAAACCTGGCGCGGTCAGCCTACCACGACCGCTCCGGAGCCTGACGCGGAACCGCGCTAGGGCCGCTGCGGCACCGGCGCCGGCGTGAACGCGTCCTTGACCTTCCGCCACGCGCGCGCGCTGACACCATCCTCCACGGCCTGGAGGCCGCCGAGCTCGAGCCGCGCGAGGCAGACCTCCCCTTCCCAGCGCACGGCGACGAAGCCGAAGTCGGCGAGGAAGTCCGACGGGAAGACCGTGCGGTGGACGAGGAACCGCTCGTAGGTCGACGCCGGCTCGGGATAGCGGTAGCCGAACGCCTCGATCGCCTTCACGCCCTGGTCGCGCGCCTCGCCGATCGCGGCCAGGAAAAGGCTCTGAAGCACCCACGGGGCCGTGAGGTCGACGAGGTAGGCGCAGGTGACGAGCACGGAGTCGGACGAGGGCGGCCCCGCCGGGAGGTCGAACGCCCGCGGGAACTGGCCTGCGGGGCCGTACTGCACGAAACCGGCCAACCGATCGCCCTCGCCGTGGTACAGGGTCCCCCACGCACCCCAGTCGTCCTCGACGCGCTCCGCCCAGCGATCCTTCGCCACGGACCGCCCGCGCTTCGCCTGCCAGAAGACGCAGTCCTGGCACACAGCGGGCGCGCCTGCGAGCGACGCCCTGGTCACAGGCTCGAGGCGGTATGCCATCCCGGCCGCGAGTCTACTCGGCGGCCCTGAGCGTCAGCCTCGTCGCCTCGGGCCGGGCGAGAAAGCGGAAGGGAACGAAGCTCGTCCCGAGCCCGCGCGAGACGTGGAGCACCCCGACCGGCAGCTCGAAAAGCCCCTCCCAGTGCGCCGCGCGCAGGTGCTCGAGCCGCACCTTCCCGCCGGGCATGGGGATGCAGATCTGGCCTCCGTGCAGATGGCCGGCCAGGATGAGGTGAAAGTCGCCGGGCTCCAGGACGCGGACGTCGTCCGGGAAGTGGACGAGGAGGATGCGGAGATCGGCGGCGGGATCCGCCAGCTCACGGAGGCCCTTCCACCGCCGGCGCGGGTCCGCGCCCGCCACCTGCACGGTGCGGCCCTCGGCTTCGACGGTCACGGCCTCGTGCTCGAGAAGGCGCGCACCCAGCTCCTCGAGGCCCGTGAGGTCCGCCGGGCTCGAGAACGGGTCGCGCGTGGCGGCGACGTCGTGGTTTCCGAGCACGGCGTACGTGCCGTAGCGGGGCCGAAGCCGCTCGAGAGCCCCGCGGAGCGTGCGCTCGCCACGCCTGCGGCTGACGAGGTCGCCGGTGACGGCCACGAGGTCGACCGGCGCGGACTCCGCCCACTCGACTGCCTTCCGAAGCGTGCGCCCGTTGAGGGAGACCGTGCCGAGGTGGAAGTCCGAGAGGTGCAGCACGGTGAGCCCGTCGAGCTCGGCAGGGAGGTCCTGGATTCTCACGTCCCGCTCGAGGAGCTCGACCCACTGGGCCTCGAAGAGCATCCAGCCGAGCCCCGCCACCGCGGCGAGCGCGACGGCGACGAAGACGATCGCCAACGCTAGTTCTGCTCGCGGGCCCGCACGATGTCCGCGCGGAGGCGCTCGCGGGCTTCCTGGAGCTCCCTCTGGAGCCGGGCGGCGCGCTCGCGCGAGCCGCCGTTGCGCTCCGGGTCGGCCGTCGAGCGGCGCCGACGGGAGGCGGCGACCGCCGCCGCGGCTGCCGCGGCCGCGAGCACGAGAACGACGAGGCGCCGGGCGATCACCGAAGGGAGTCTACGGAGCTTCGACCTTCTCCAGCACCTGGTCCACGGGGACGACGTGCCGCTTGAACTTCAGCTCGGACTCCTCGAGCCCGGCCGCGACGCCCACGAGCTGGGAGAGGTGCAGGATCGGCATCTTGAAGCTCTCGCCCGTCTGGGCCTCGAGCTTCGACTGCCAGGCGTCGAGCGAGAGGTGGCAGAGCGGGCACGGCGTCACCATCGCGTCCGCGCCGGCCTCGATCGACTGGCGGATCGGCTGCACCATCTCGCCGAGCGCGGTCTCCTCGCGCGCCTGGATGATGGGGAAGCCGCAGCACTTGATCTTCGCCGGGTAGTCGATCGCCTCGCCGCCGCAGGCCTCGATGATCGCCTCGAGGGACGAGGGCTTGTCGGGATCCTCGAAGCCGAGCAGCTTCGAGGGGCGCAGGATCTGGCAGCCGTAGAAGGGCGCGACCTTCAGCCCCTTGAGGCCCTTGTGGGCGACCTGCTTCAGCTGCTCGAAGCCGTCGCCGGAGGCGATCATCCAGAGCAGGTGCTGGACGTCGACGTTGCCGCTGTAGGGCGGCGCACCGACGCGCTCGAGGTTCTCGGCCACGCGCACGCGCAGCGCGTCGTCGTTCCGGAGAGCGTGGTTCGCCTGCCGCAGGTTGAGCGTGCAGACGTTGCAGATCGTCATCAACGTGTCGCAGCCGGTCGCCTCGGCGTAGGCGAGGATGCGCGCGTTCAGGTGCAGGTAGTAATCGGGCTCGGCCTCGTGGATGTCGCCGGCGCCGCAGCAGGTGACCGACTTGAGCTCGACCAGCTCGATCCCGAGCATCGGCGCGAGCGCCTGCGTCGAGGTGTCGAGCTCCTTGGCCGAGAGCGAGGCGAGGCACCCCTTGTAGTAGGCGACCTTCACGGGCCCTCCTTCCCCTCGACCCGACCCTCGACGGGGTGGTCGAGCCGTGCGAGCCCACGCTCGGCCTGGACGATGCCGGCCGCGCCGTCGCGGCCCTGCGCCTTGACCACTTCGTAGAGCGCGCGCGCCTCGTGCACGTCGTCGGCGACGTGCGGGACGAGCGGCACCTTGCCGTGCTTGAAGAGGTTGAGGGCGAACTTGACCTCCTTGAGCGCGGAGACGACGCCCTGGGTCTTGGGTACGAGCTCCGTCTCGCGGAGCCAGCCGGTGGTCTTCGCCGAGTGGACGAACCACTTCGCGTGCTTCGCACCCATGTCCCTGTCGATGCCGACCTTGATGGACTCGGCACCGAGCTTCGCGATCGCGTCGCGCGGGTCGACGCCCTTCGGACAGCGCTCGTTGCAGAAATAGCACCGCGTGCAGTCCCAGATGCCGTGCTCGTCGTTGTAGCTCTCGAGGCGCTCGACCGCCTGCTGGTCGCGCGGGTCGCCGACGAACCGGAACCCCTTGGCGAGCGCGGCCGGCCCGAAGAACTCGGGGTCAGACTCCATCGAGTTGCACTCGGAGACGCAGCAGCCGCACATGATGCAGAGCGCCTCCTTCTGGATCGGCGCGATCTCCTCCGGCGAGACGCGGAACTCCTTCTCGGGGATCTCCTCGTAGCCGGTCTCGACCCACGGCTGCATGCGCCTGACCTTCGTCCAGAACGGCTGCATGTCGACGACGAGGTCCTTCAGGACGGGCATGTTCCCCATGGCCGAGATGACCGGGACGTGGCCACGGTCGACGATCGGCTTCATGCGCTCCTTGCAGGCGAGGACGGCGCGGCCGTCCATGCGCATTCCGCAGGAGCCGCAGATCATCATCCTGCAGCTCTTGCGGTACGCGAGCGACCCGTCGTGCTTGTCCTTGATGATGTCGAGGACATCGAGGAGGCAGGCCCACTCGGGGGCATCGACCTCGTACTCGCGCAGCACGCGCTCGCCCGACTCCGGGTCGAACCGCCAGATCTTCAGTGCGACGTCCACAAGGCTCCTTCCTCGCTCACGGCCTGATCAGGTCCGTCAGTGTGACGACCTCGTCGACCGGCGGGGCCTGCACGTTGACCGGGACACCGAAGCCGAAGAGCTCCGTCGTCACGACGGCGGTCGTGCCCTCGGCGCTGAAACCGTACTCGTGGTTGAAGCGTCTGATCAGCCCGTCCTCGTCCACCCAGACCTCCACGGGGATGAACGCCAGCCCGAGCCTGTCGCGAAGGGTCTGGACGTACGCCGCCCACTCGGCCTCCTTGCCGGGAGGCGCCTGCTGCTCCAGCAGGTTCAGGTCGACGGCCGCCCGGTAGCGCGAGGTCGGGACGCCGCGCACGTCCTCCTCGCCGATCTTCGTGATGCCGGGGCCGAGCGCGCTCAGCCAGAGCAGGTACTGCGTCGGGTCGGCCTGGCTGCCCTGCACGAGCGGCCCGAAGTCGAGGCCCGAGGCATCCGCGACGTTCTGGAGGTCCAGCCGGATCCAGCGCTTGTCCCCGGCGAGTGCGCCGGGCGGCAGCTGGTAGTAGACCGACGAGTCGACGAAGCGCGCCGTCGCGTTCCCGAACCCGGCGTCGGCCTCGCCCTCGACCAGCCTGAGGCTCATCTCGCCGGCCCGCCGTTCGAAGTCGAACCTCCCCTGGCCTCCGAACCGCTGCTGGCCGCCGGGCTCGACCACGCGGACGAGGGTCGCGATCCTGGCGGTCTTCGCGGCGGTCGTCTTCGCGGCGGCCTCGGCGATCACCGCCGGGTCGACCTGCTCGCCGACGGCGGCCCCGGTGGAGGTCGGAGCCTCCTCCGCCTCGCCGGTCGTGGTCTCGGGCGTCGCCTCGGTCGTCGTCGCGGCACCGGTCGCCGCCGAGCCCTCCGGCTCGTCGTCGCCCGAGCAGGCGATCGGCAAGAGCGCGAACGCAAACACCACCATGAGTGCAAGCCCCCGGATGCGCATTGCCTAGTACTTTCGCTCCTGCGGCTGCCACTTCGTCATCCGAACCGGCTCCCACGTGAGCTGAGGCCGGCCGTCCACCCACGTCACGAGGGTGTGCTTGAGGAAGTTCTCGTCGTCTCGGTCGGGGTAGTCGTACGGGCGCGCGTGGGCGCCGCGGCTCTCCTTGCGGGCCATGCCCGCCTCGACCATGCACGCGGCGAGCTCGAGCAGGAAGCCGAGCTCCAGGGCCTGCGTCAGGTCGGTGTTGAAGACGGCGCCGGTGTCCTCGACGACGACCCGCTCGTAGCGCTCGCGCAGGCCGGCGATGATCTCTCCCTGGGTGCGCATCTGGTCCTCGCGGCGGAACACGCCGAAGTTCTCGTGCATCGTGGAGGCCATCTCGTCGCGGATCGAATGCGGGCGCTCTCCCTCCGTGCGGTCGAGCAGCTCGGCCAGCTCGCGCTCGGCGTCGGCGAGCGCCGACTCGGGCGGCGCGACGACCGTGTTCGCCGTCGCCCAGTCGGCCGCGGCGCGGCCGGCGCGCTTGCCGTACGTGATCGTCTCCATGAGCGCGTTCCCGCCGAGGCGGTTGGCACCGTGGACGGAGACGCACGCGCACTCGCCGGCGGCGTAGAGGCCCTCGAGGACGGTCTTGCCGTCGAGGTCGGTGTCGACGCCGCCCATGTGGTAGTGCGAGCCGGGCCGCACCGGGATGGGCTCGTAGATCGGGTCGACGCCTGCGAAGACCATGCTGAGCTCGCGCGTCCCGTGCAGCCGCTCGATGATCCTCTCGGCGCCCAGGTGGCGGAGGTCGAGGAGGACGTTGCCGTTTACGCCGCGGCCCTCGTCGATCTCGATCTGCTCCGCGCGTGAGATGACGTCGCGGCTCGCGAGCTCCATCGCGTTCGGCGCGTAGTTCTTCAGGAACCGCTCCCCGTCCGAGTTGAGGAGGTACGCGCCCTCGCCGCGGCAGCCCTCGGTGATGAGCACGCCCGACGGCGAGAGCGTCGTCGGGTGGAACTGCATCATCTCCATGTCCTTCAGGGGCACGCCCATGCGGAGCGCCAGCGTCATGCCGTCACCGGTGCAGGAGTACGCGTTCGTCGTCCCCGTGTAGAGACGGCCTGCCCCGCCCGTGCAGAGGATCACCGTCTTCGCGCCGACGAGCTTGAGCCCACCGTTGAGCAGGTCCCAGCAGATGACGCCCTGGCAGCGCCCGTCGTCCTCGACGAGCTTCCAGGCGAACCACTCCTCGTAGGTCGCGATGTCGCGCTTCATCACCTGCTCGTAGAGCACGTGGACGAGCACGTGGCCGGTGATGTCCGCGGCGTACGCCGTGCGCGGCTCGCCGGCGGCGCCGAACGGCCTCTGCGCGATGCGCCCGTCCTCCGTGCGGGAGAAGACGGCGCCCCAGTGCTCGAGCTGGTAGACGTCGCCCGGCGCCTCGTCGCAGAGCACCTCGATCGCGTCCTGGTCGCCCAGGTAGTCCGAGCCCTTGACGGTGTCGAACGCGTGCTTTTCGGGGTCGTCCTCGGAGGCGTTTCCGAGCGCAGCGTTGATGCCACCCTCGGCCGCGCCCGAGTGGCTTCGCGTCGGATGGATCTTGGAGATCAGGGCAACGTCCACCCCGGCGTCGAAGGCCTCGATGGCTGCGCGCATGCCGGCTAAGCCGGCGCCGACGATGAGGACGTCGTGCTTCCCTTCCACCGCAGGAGAAGCTACACCATGGGAACGCTCCCAGGCCGCATTCAGCGCGGCCTGGGAACGCTAGGCAGAAGGAGGCGAGGAGGGCCGGGGCTGCGGGCGCCGAGAACGGGCCGCCGCCTCGCGCCCGCGCCGGCCGACCGTGGATGGCTCGTCGTTCGCGTCCAGATCTCCGGAGGGCCGCATGCTCCCCGGGCTCCGCACGCTCACCGTCGCAAGGAATGCGAGCAGCTGATCGGCGCCGACGAACGGCGTCGAACAACCGCTCGTCACGTGCAGGGCGGTGCCGCGAAGCGGGTCAGCCGCATGACCCGCAGCCGCAGCGTCCCAGAGCCGAACGACGAACGTGTCCACGGTGTGAGCATCCCAGGCGCGGCTTGCGCCTCGCTTAAAGCGCGCTTAAGGCGACGGGAAAGGCGCTGCCTCGACCGCGATCTCCTCCATCCGGGCGACGTACGTGCGGTAGGCCCGTCGTGCCTCGCCGTGCCGCCCGGCCGCCTCGTGCAGCGCGACGAGGGCGAGGTGCACCTCCTCGTCGTAGGGATCTTTCTCGAGCGTGCGTAGGAGGTAGCGGGCGGCGAGGTCGTGCTCGCCGCGCTCGAGCGCGTCCTCGCCCAGCGCCCGCGCCACCGAGATGTAGGTCGCCCGCGCCTCCTCACGCAGGGGGACGGCCCAGTCCTCGTAAGCGTCCTCCTCGAGAAACTCGCCCGAGTAGAGCGCCTCCGCGGCTGCGAGTCGCCCGCGGGCCCGCGATAGGGCGCCGTCGGCGCGCAGGGCGAAGCCGTCCGCCGCCTCCGCCAGGAACCGCTCCACGTCGATGTCGAGGCTCGTGAGCTCGAGGGCGAGCACATCCTTTCCGGCGCTCACGTAGTGGTCCTGGTCGTGGCGGCGCTCGGGGTCGAGGACCGAGCGGAGCGTGCTGAGCGCGACCGAGAGCCGGTTGGCGAGCTTCGCGGGGTCGCCCTCCGGCCAGAGCGCCTCCATGAGGACGTCGCGCGGCGTCGGCCGGCCGCGACGCGCGACGAGCATCTTCAGCAGGTCGCGGGCCTTCCTCGACTGCCATTCCCCGAGCGGGACCGGCACACCGTCCCGCAACACACGGAACCTGCTCAGGGACTCGATCGACACCGTCGAGGCGCTCGCCTCCGAATACTCGGCCAGGAGGCTCGCCGCCGCGGTTGCAGGCCCGCGCACGCCGAGCTCCCGCAGGCGTGCCTCGGCCGTCTCCGCAAGCGCCAGGCCCTCGGTCGCTCCCAGCATCCGCGCCAGCGCGAGCTGGGTGCGCGCCTCGCCGAACGGGCTGCGGATGTCGCGCCAGATGGCGATCGCCTCCTCGGCCAGGGCACGTGCGCGCTCGGGCTCGTCGGCGGCCGCGGCTCCCAGCTCGAGCGCCTCGGCCAGGCCTGCGCGGTCACGTCGGGCGCCCGCCTCCGCGGCTGCATCCGCCGCCAGCTCGGCGGCCTGCTCGCGGTCACCGCCGCGCAGTGCGACGTCGGCTGCCGCGAGGAGCGACTCGACGTACGCCATGCCCGGTCCGTAGCTCCTCGCCCGCTGCGCGAGCTCGGCGGCCCGGTCGGGGTCCTCGCCGGCGACGACACGTGCAAGCCCGGCCAGTGAGGGGACGAGCGCCTGCTGGTCGCCGGCCTCGTCGGCGCGCTCCGCGGCCTCCTCGTAGGCCGCGCGCGCCAGGGCGAGGTCGCCTCGCTCCCGGTACACGTCGCCGAGGTACTGGAGCGCGTAGCAGACGTCCGCCGAGCCGATGCTCTGGTAGGCGGATCGCGCGGCTTCGAGGTCGGCGATCGACTCCTCCAGCCGCCCGAGTCGCAGGAGCGAGGCGCCGCGATTGGCCAGGGCGAGCGCTCTGAAGAAGACGAACCCGCTCACGTCGGCGAGCCGCAGGGCGATCTCGAGCTCGGCGAGGGCTTCCTCGTAGTCGGCCTCCTCCATGCGCCTGGAGCCGCGGTTCGTGTGCACGCGGATGACCTGCATCACGTCGCCGGCGCGCTCGGCATACTCGAGCGCGCGCATGTAGTGCGAGTCGTTGGCTACCCGGTCGCCCTCGTACGCGGCGATCAGGGCCATGACGGTGTGCGCTGCGGCGAGCGCCTGGGCGTCGCCGATCCGTGTGGCGATCTGGAGCGCGCGACCGCCGCGCTCGCGGCAGGCCTCGAGGTCGCCCCGAAGCCATTCGAGGCTCGCGTGCCACGCGAGCAGCAGCGCCTCGTCTCGTGGCGACTCGCCGTCGAGGCGACCGCGCTCGTACACCGAGACTGCCTCGTCCAGCTCGCCGCGGAGGTGGTGGATCAGCCCGATCCGCCAGGCGAGGCCGGGCGCGACCTCGTGCGCGTCCGCGGCCCGCGCGTACCAGCTCAGCGCGTCCTCCCACTCGCCCCGGATCTGCCGGGCCCGTCCGGCCAGGAGCAGGATCGGCGTGCTCAGAACGGCGTCGGGTAGAAGCTCCGTGTAGCGGATGACCGCGTCGACCGCCCCGGCGGAGACCATCGCCTCACCGCGCTCGGCAAGGAGTGCGGCGAGCTCCTCGTAGGCGCCGGCGGCCGCCAGCGCGCGGAGAGCGTCCTCCACGAAGCCTGCCGCCTGGAGCCAGGCTGCCGCTCGGACCAGGAGCGCCTTCTGCTCCCCGTCGCCGGGGGCCATGCTCTCGCGCGCGAACTCGCGCACCAGCGCCCCGAGCGAGTACCAGCCCGCTTCGCTCCGGTCGGACTCGACGAAGAGCCCGCGTCGCTCGAGCGACGCGAGCGCCTCGGCTGCGTTGTCCACGCCGAGCGCCTCGCAGAGCTCGCCGTTGAAGCGATCGAGCGGCGCCACGGTACGAATGAGCGCGCGGACATCCTCGGGCTCGCGCTCGAAGACCTCGCCCGCGAGGTAGGAGAAGAGGCGCCCGCCCGGCCGTCGCAGGCCGTCGAGCGTTCGCCTGCGCTCCTCGGGCGAGACGTCCCGCAGCGCCTCGAGCGCGAGCCTGACCGCGGCGGGCCAGCCTCGGCTTGCCTCCTGGAGATCGCCCGCGACGTCGTCGGCCGACTCGCCCAGCGCTTGCTCGAGCAGCAGGCGCGTCTCGTCGGTCGTGAAGGCGAGCTCACGCGCGGTCAGCTCCACGACCTGTCCCTGCCCGCGAAGCCGCTCGATCGGGAAGGGCGGCTCGTCGCGCGAGGCGAGAACGACGTGCAGGGTCGGGGGCGCGTTGCGGACGAGCGACTCGACGAGCCGCGCCGAGGCGCCGTCCGCGCCGAGCTCGTGCAGGTCGTCGAGGACCAGCACGAGGTCGCGCCGCCCTCCGCCGTCCGAGAGCGCGGCGCAGATGAGCGCGGCGTAGGCGTCGGCGCTCCCGAGCTCACCCAGGTCGCCGTCGGGGCCTCGCGAGCCCTCGATGGCGTTCCCGACGCCCACCTGGAGCGCCGGCACGCGCAGTCGCAGCGCGCTCACGATGCCGCGGGCGAGCGACGCCAGCTCGGCGTCTTCGGCGGCCACCGTGTACCAGGCGGTGGCACGCGGCCCGGCCCAGGCGCTCAGGAGGGTCGACTTCCCGAACCCCGCGCCCGCGATCAGGACGGTCAGGCGCCGTCCGACGCCGTCGTCGAGCCTCCCTTCCAGCCGTGGGCGAGGAAGCGCAGGCGGGGCGACCGCAGGAGGAAGAAGCTTCGTCGCACGAGCGCCCTGGACGACGTTGTGCTTCACGAATTGTCCTTCGTGCGGCTTTCTACTAGGTGTCCCTGCACCCCGTCAACGCGCCGTTCGGCCAGGAAGGAGGCCGGACCGGTCGAACCGCGCGGCCGCTAAGATCCTCGCGTGGCCAAGATGGCTTTCCAGCTGCCGCAGGCTGCGGGGGTGTTCAGCAATCCGAGCGAGACCGAGCTTCAGGAGCTCGCAGCGAGGATGCCCACCGCCCGCTGGACGAAGTACGGGAACGTCAACGTCCAGACGGAGGTGCTCGCCCGCTCCACGCCTTCGACGTTCATCGTCACCGACGATCCGGATCCCGGCGTCGACCGCACCGTCTCGCGCGAGCAGGCGCAGGAGTGGGCGGACAAGCAGGACGCGTACATCGCCGAGCAGGAGATGGTGCTCCTCGACGGGTGGCTCGGCGCGCAGCCGGAGTTCCGCGTCGCTGTCCGGCTCTTCATCGAGGCTGCGAACGCGAACATCGCCGGCATGCAGCAGCAGCTCTGGTTCGCCGTGGAGGACCCCGAGGACTTCGAGCCCGAGCTCACCGTCGTCTACACGCCCAACCTGAAGGCGCCGGGCTGGCCCGACGACCGGCTCATCCTGGTCGACCTCGAGAACGGCGTGAACCGGGTCTTCAACTCCGACTACTTCGGCGAGTCGAAGAAGGGGATCCTCCGCATGTGGAACAAGCTGGTCTACGACCGCGGTGGCATCCCGCTCCACGCCGGCTGCAAGATCATCCCGACCGATCGCGGCGAGCGCGTGGCGATGATCGTGGGCCTCTCCGGCACGGGGAAGACGACGACCACCTTCACGCGCCAGAACGGCTCCCTGCCGGTGCAGGACGACTTCGTCGCCTGGATGCCGGACGGCGGCGTGTATGCGACCGAGAACGGCTGCTTCGCCAAGACGTTCGCGCTCAACCCCGAGGACGAGCCGACGATCCACGGCGCGGTCACGCAGCCGCGGTCGTACCTCGAGAACGTCTCGCAGACCGATGACGAGGTCGACTTCTACGACGAGAGCTACACGAAGAACGGGCGCGCCACGTTCCCGTTCGAAGTGATCGAGTCCGCTGCGACACGCCCGATCGGCGAGGCCCACTTCCTGCTCGTGCTGAACAGGAACGAGGGCATCATCCCGGCAGTCGCCAAGCTCGAGGGGCCGCAGGCAGCGGCCTTCTTCATGCTCGGGGAGACCACGGGCACGGCCGCCGGAGGCGCCGCGGAGGAGGGCAAGTTCCTGCGCGTCCCCGGCACGAACCCGTTCTTCCCGATGCCGCACGACCTCCAGGGCAACCGCTTCCTCGAGCTGCTCGCGGAGCACCCGCTCGAGGTCTTCCTCATGAACACGGGGAGCGTCGGAGGGCCCGTGGCGGACGAGCGCTCGCGGAAGGTGCGGATCAAGCACTCGTCCGCGATCGTCAAGGGGATCGCGGAGGGCACGATCGAGTGGGAGGACGATCCCGACTTCGGCTACAAGGTCGCCCGGCACGTCCCCGGGATCGACGCCGAGGACGAGGCCGTCCTGCGCCCGCGCGAGCTCTACGAGGCGCAGGGGCGCCTGGACGACTACGAGCGCCAGGTCGAGCGCTTGCACCGCGAGCGCCGTGAGTTCCTGAGCGGCTTCGACAGCCTCACGTCCGAGATTGTCGACGCCGTCGGCTAGCCCGACTCTCGGATTCGTCGGCCTCGGCTCCATGGGGAGCCGGATCGCTGCGCGCCTCCTGGCCGCGGGGCACGAGCTGCACGGCTGGAACCGGACGCCCGGCAAGAGCGCCGAGCTGGTCGCGAACGGGATGGTCGAGGAGCAGTCGGCCGCGGACGTCGCGCGCGCGGCGGACGTCGTCTTCTCCATGGTCACCGACACGGCAGCCGTGGAGGAGGTGGTCGCCGGCTCCGGAGGGTTGCTTGAGGGCCTGCGGCCGGGCGCGGTCATCGTCGAGATGAGCACGATCGACCCGGCGGCAAGCTCCGCGCTGGCCAGTCAGGCCGCGGCGGCGGGCGGCGTCATGCTCGACGCGCCCGTTTCCGGGAGCATCGCCACGCTCGAGGCCGGTCAGCTCTCGATCATGGTCGGCGGCAACGAGGAGGCCTACGAGCGCTTGCGCCCGCTGCTCCTCGAGATCGGCCCGAAGGTGATGCGGATCGGCGACAGCGGCCAGGCGCTGATCGTGAAGCTGGCGATCAACAACACCTTGGTCGCCGAGATGGTCGCGTTCTGCGAGAACGTGGCCATGGCCGAGAAAGCCGGCGTGAAGCGCGAGGTGGCCGTCGAGGCACTCCTTCAGAGCGTGATCTCGTCCCCGATGCTCCAGTACCGGGGCCCGTTCATCCTCGAGGGGAACATGCCCGCGGAGGCCTGGTCGAACGTGAACCTCCAGCAGAAGGACATGACCCTCGGGCTCGCAACGGGCAAGCGGCTGGCGACGCCGCTGCCGACCTCGACCGCGGCGAACGAGCTCCTGACGGCGGCGCGCGGGATGGGCCTCGAGCGGTACGACTTCTCGGTGGTCTACGAGGTCTTCCGGGCGCTGAACGGGCTCGGCGGGCGGCGCGAGCCGGGGCAGACCTGATGCCCCGCTACCGCACGCGGGTTGAGGACGTCCCACTCGTCCAGGGACTGCGCGAGGACGAGGGCTGGGTCGACATGCAGGTGCAGTTCCTGATCGACGCCGCCTCGGCGGGGTCGGAGCGCCTCGTCTTCGGCCGCACGATCCTGCCCCCGGGCGCGAAGCACGATCGCCACCGCCACTTCGAGTGCGACGAGTTCCTGCTCGTCCTGAGCGGCAGCGGCCTCGTGCACACGAACGAGGGCATGGAGCCGGCCGCCGCCGGCGACGTCATCTTCACCCCCGCCGGCGACTGGCACGGCTTCGACAACACGTCCGACGAGGACGTCGAGCTGATCTGGGGCTGGGCGGGCGCGGGCTCCCTCGAAGCCGCCGGCTACGAGGTCGAGCCCTTCGAGGACTAGGCCCTCGCCGCCACGTCCGGGGGTCTGACCCCAAGTCATGGCCATGAGGAGCAGCTGCCGGCGTCGTAACCGGCCATGACCGGGGTCAGGCCCTGGACATGTCCAATCCGCGTGTGTCCCTGGTTTCCTGCCGACGGCCATGGCCCCGAGCGGCACGCCCTGGGGTCTGACCCCGGGACGTGGCTGCTAGGGACGGTGGAGGCGCTCGGCGGCCCGCTCGACCGCCTCGATGATGGCCTTGTAGCCCGTGCAGCGGCAGAGGTTGCCCGCCAGGGCCTCGCGGATCTCGTGCTCTGTCGGCTGCGGGTGCTCGCGGAGGAAGGCCTCGATGCTCATCAGGAACCCCGGCGTGCAGAAGCCGCACTGGAGGGCGTGCGTCTCCTGGAAGGCCGCCTGCAGTGGGTGGAGGCCGCCCTCCGGCGGGGCGAGGCTCTCGACCGTTCGCAACGAGCGGCCGTCCGCCTGCACCGCCAGCATCAGGCACGAACGCACGGGCTCGCCGTCGAGCTGCACCGTGCAGGCGCCGCACACGCCGTGCTCGCAGCCGACGTGCGTCCCGTGCAGGCCCGCGCCGTGACGGATGAAGTCGGAGAGCAGCGTCCGGGGCTCCACCTCGCCCTCGTGGGAGCGGCCGTTGATCTCGACCGAGATCCTCACGCCACCGCCCTCTCGAGAGCGTCACGGGCGAGCTCCCGCAGGAGCGCGCGGCGCCACTCCGCGTCCGGGCCCGTCAACGACAGGTCGGCGACGGCGGCGTCCGGGAGATCCCCGGGCGCTCCGTCGAAGCGCACCGGCACCGGGCCGGCGCCGAGCAGGGCCAGGCGAGCCTCTTCCCCCGCCACGAGCGCCGCCGCGCCGCCCAGGGCGAAGTCGCCGTGCGTGCGGGCGTGCTCTGCGAACCCCGTCCCGCTGCCGGCGGGCGGAGCCGGCACCTCGATCTCCACCAGCAGCTCGTCCGGCTCGAGCGACGTCGTCAGAAACCCGAGGAAGAGCTCGTCGGCGCCGAGCACACGCGACCCGCGCACCGACCGCACGTGGAAGCGCACGTCGAGCACGCAGAGCGCCACCGGCAGCTCCGCCGCGGGATCCGCGTGTGCCACCGACCCGCAAACGGTCCCACGCACGCGAATCTGCGGATGCCCGACGTGGCGGACGGCCTCGGCGAGGAGCGGCCAGCCCGAGGCGACCTCGGCCGACCGCTCGAGATCCGCGTGGCGGGCCAGGGCACCGATCCGGAGCGCACCGTCCTCCACGCGCAGGTAGGCGAGCGATTCCACGCCGTTGAGATCCACCAGGCGGTCGGGCCGCGCCAGCCGGAAGTTGAGGAGCGGCACGAGGCTCTGCCCGCCGGCGAGCACCTTCACGTCCTCGTCCTCGCGCGCGAGGAGCTCGAGGACCTCGCCGAGCTGCCGCGGAGCGTCGTAGGCGAACGGTGCGGGCTTCACGGGCCGGCCTCCCGGAGCAGCGACCAGAGCTTGGCCTCGGTGAACGGCGGGTCGACGTGCCGGACGCCGAACGGCGCCAGCGCGTCGGCGACCGCGTTCGCGACCGCAGCGGGGGTCGCGATTGCCCCGCCCTCGCCGATCCCCTTGGCGCCGAGCGGGTTGAGCGGCGACGGCGTCTCGACGAAGCGGCTCTCGACGGGCGGCAGCTCGGCCGCGGTCAGAAGCGAGTAGTCGGCGAACGATGCCGTGCGCAGCTGGCCCTCCTCGTCGTGCACGGCCTCCTCGACGAGGCACTGGCCGAGCCCCTGCACCGTGGCGCCGAGCACCTGCCCCTCGGCGAGAAGCGGGTTGACGATGCGGCCCGAGTCATCCACGGCGGCCAGTCCCAGCACCAGGAGCCGGCCCGTTGCGCGCTCGATCTCCACGAGCGCCGCATACGCGCCCGAGGCGAAGACGAGGCCCGACGAGAAACGGCTCTCGGCCTCGGCGCCGCCCAGGTCGGTCACCGAGACGCCCGCGTCGCGAGCACGCTCCGCAAGCTCCCGGGCCGCGCTCGCGACCGCCGAGCCGCCCATGGCGACGGAGCGGCTCGCGAACGTCCCGACACCGGGCAGCTCGCCCGAGTCGCCCCAGCGGAGCTCCACCGCCTGGGGCTCGACCCCGAGCTCGTCGGCGGCGATCTGGGCGAAGGTCGTCTCGTGCCCCTGCCCGTGAGGTGACGACCCGGTGCGCACGACGACGCGCCCGTCCGGCTCCACGCGCACGACGGCGCTCTCCCACAGCCCGCCGGCCCGCTCGATGTACATCCCGACGCCGACGCCCAGCACGCGGCCCTCGGCCCGCGCCGCGTCGCGCAGCTCCAGCCACCCCGCCAGCGGCGCCAGCTCCAGCACCGCATCGAGGCAGCGCTCGAAGTCGCCCGAGTCGTACGTCCAGCCCATCGGCGTCTCGTACGGGAAGGCATCCGGCCGGACGAAATTCCGGCGCCGCACCTCGACCGGCTCGAGACCGAGCTTCCGGGCGGCCAGGTCGACCATCCGCTCGACCAGGAACGCCGCCTCCGGCCTCCCGGCCCCGCGGTACGGCCCGGTCGGCACCTTCGTCGTCGCGGCGCCGACGACCTCGACGCTCGCGGCGGCAACGTCGTAGGCGCCGGTGATCAGCATCGCGGCCGTGTGCGGCGCGACGGCGGTCGTCGCGTACAGGTACGCGCCGAGGTCGGCGTACAGCGTCGCGCGCAGACCCAGGATCCGCCCCTCGGCGGAGACCGCGAGCTCCACGTCGGCGTCGAGGCCGCGACCCTGGTAGGCGGCAAGGAAGTTCTCCGCCCGGTCCTCCGTCCAGCGCACGGGCCGGCCCAGATCCTCCGCAGCGCACGCGATCGCGGCCACCTCCGGAGCGACCACGCCCTTGCTGCCGAACGCGCCGCCGACATCCGGGACGACGACGCGGAGGCTGTCGGGCCCGCGGCCGAGCGAGACCCCGAGCTGGGCCAGCGGCCGGTGCGGATCCTGCGCCGAGCACCAGACGGTGAGCACGTCACCCTCCACGCGCGCGATCGCGCCGCGGGTCTCGATCGGCGCCGCCACGAGGCGCGGGATGTGGAACGACTGGGAGACGACGCGGTCGGCGGCGGCGAACGCGCCTTCGACGTCGCCGTGCGTCCGCTGCCAGGTCACGAGGCGGTTGTCCGCCACGCCGTCGTGGAGAAGCGGCATCCCGGCGGCCGTCCGCGGGTCGAGGACGGGCTGGAGCGGCTCGTAGTCGACGTCCACGAGCTCCGCCGCGTCCTCGGCCACCGCCCTGCTCTCGGCCACGACCAGGGCGACGGCCTCGCCGGCGTACCGGACACGGTCGCGCGCGAGCACCGGATGGCCCGCGTCCGCGACGATCCCGTCGTCGACCGCGCCGGCGGGCAGCGCGCGGGCGCGCTTTCCGAGGTCGGCACCCGTGAGCACCGCGGCCACGCCCGGGAGCGCGAGGGCCGCCTCGACGTCGATCGCGCCGAGCCGCGCGTGCGCGAAGGGGCTGCGGACGAAGGCAGCTTCCAGGAGGTCCGGAAGCTCGATGTCGTCGAGGTACGTCGCCTCGCCGCGGAGGAAGCGCACGTCCTCGCGGCGCGGCATGGGCCTCCCGACCCAGCGCTCGGCGCTCACCGGCCCGGCGCCACCCCTCGGCCGTCGGCCTGCTCGTGCGACTCGACGGCCGCCAGCACGACGCCCAGCGCGCCAAGGCCCTCCGCTGCGCCGGTCTCCGGCCGGGCCTCGCCGCGGACGCAGCGCGCGAGCTCCTCCAGCTCCTCGACGAGGACGTCCCTTGCCTCGAACGGGACGTCCTCGACGCCGTCGCCGGTCGTGAGGCGAAGCGCGGTCGCGCCGTCCACCAGCTCGACGCGCGGCCACACGGACATGTCGGTGACGTAGTCCAGCACCCCCTCCGTCCCCAACAGCCGGATGCCGAAGGTCTTCGGCGACACATAGCTGGAGGTGACGACCGAGCGAGCACCGGACTCGTGCTCGACAAGCGCAACGCCGAGGTCGTCGGCCTCCGCGTCCGTGACGAGCCGGGCGAACGAGCCCTGCACGCGCGCGGCGGGCCCGAGCCAGTGGAGGAGCGTGTCCACATGATGGACGCCGAGCTGGAGCAGCGGCCCGCCCGGGCACGTCTCGCGGTGGTAGCGCCACATGTGCGGCTTGAGCGTCCCGGTGAGCGAGAAGTCCGCCTCCGCAAGCACGACCTGTCCTAGCGCGCCCTCGCGCACCAGCCGCTCAACCGCCCGCGCCGCACCGAGCCGGCGCAGGCCGTGGCCGACGAGGAGCGCGACTCCGGCGGCCTCGCACGCTGCCGCCATGGCGCGCCCGTCGTCGAGCGAGTCCGCGATCGGCTTCTCGACGAAGACGTGCTTCCCCCGCTCGGCGCAAGCGAGCGCCTGCTCGCGGTGGACGAAGTTCGGCGTCACCAACAGCACCGCCTCGACGCGCGGGTCCTCGATCGCCGCCTCGAACGACGGCGCGCCCTCGCAGCCGGCCTCGACCGCGAAGGCCTGGCGCTTCTCGGCGTCGCGGCTGAAGCACGTGACGAGCTCGAGCGACGGCGCCCGCCCCACTGCGGCCGCAATCCGCCCCCCGAACATCCCCGTGCCGACGAGCGCGACGCCGACCGGCGAGCTCACCGCGTGGCGACCAGGGGCTCGAACGGCATCGAGTGCAGCGACTCCGCGCCGTCGGCCCTGACGATCGTGAGCTGCCCGAGCTGCAGGCCCATGCGCTCGTCCGGCGTGATCGGATTCGGCTGGACGACGATCGCCATGCCCTCCTCGAAGATGCGCCCGTCGGGCGCCGGGTTGGCGTCGTCCCACGGCCACCACTGCACGCAGGAGCGGTCGATGATCGGCGGCATGATGTCGACGCCGTAGCCGTGGACGAGGTCGTCGTAGATGGCGTAGCCGGCCTCGCCGATCATCGAGCTCGCGCGGATGACCTCAGCCTCGGTCACACCCGGCTTCAGCATCTCGATGATTGCGTCGTAGGACTCGAGCGCGACGTCGAACATGCGCTGCCACTCCTCGGTCGGCTCGGCCTCGACGAAGACAGGTCGCTGGATCTGGCCCGTGTAGCCCCAGTAGGAGGCGCTGAACTCCGTGATGATCACGTCGCCGGCCGCGATACGCCGGAGCGACGGGTTCTGGGCGGGCAGGCAGCCGTTCGGGTCATCCATCGCCATCGAGCGAAGGAACGTGATGCGCGGCATGCCGCCCTCGGGCCGGTACGCGGCCTCGGCGAGCGCGACGAGCTCCACGTCGCTCATGCCCGGCTTTGCGCCTTCGGCGAGCGCGATCATGCCCTTGTCGGTGAGCTCCGCCGCCTTGCGCAGCCAGCTGACCTCCTCCTCGGACTTGATCAGCCGCAGGCGGGCGTAGGGAAGCGTCACGTCGACGAGCTCCAGGCCCGGCAGCTTCTCGCGCAGCAGGGCGTGGTGCGCGTACGGCATGCCCATCGAGAACGTCGCGTTGACGCCGACGAGCCCGACGCGGCCCGTGGTGACGCCGATCGCCTCCAGACGCGCCGCCACGCGCTCCGCGGGCGAATACCCGCCCCACTCGATGATCGGGACGTCGCTCACCTCTCGCGCGTTGGGGACGTGGTTGGTGAGCCCGGTGTAGAGCGCGGTCTCCTGCCCCTCGTCGAGCGGGACGACGAGGTAGCAGTGGTGCAGGTCGAGGTGGTTCGAGAGCCAGAACGGATTGGCCATGTTGGCCCGGCCCGTGCCCGAGTTGCCGAACGCCACCAGCGCTCCCAGATCGTGCTCGCGCATGAGGTCGCGCGCGAGGCCGTAGCGACGCTCCATCTCGGCGGTCGAGAACCTATCCCACATCAGCGAGCTCCTTCTTGAGCCAGTCCGCAACGAGCGGCCGGTACTTGAACGGGATGTTGTTGCACACGTGGTTGCCCTCGTCGTAGAGGACGAAGCGCGTGTTCGGAGCCTCGTCGGCGATGCGCTTCGTCTGCTCCCACGGGATGATCCGGTCGAGCTTCCCGGTGATCATGAGCCCGGGGCAGTCAACGTCTCTGATCACCGGCCCGAGGTCGAGCCCGAAGGCCCTTTCGCGCGCCTCCTCGGCGCTCCCGGCGCCGGAATGGTGCTCGAAGGTCTCGCGCGTCAGGCCGGGGAGGCCCTCCCAGCACTCCCCGAAGTTGAACGCGCCGCTGACGCCCGCGACCGCCTTGACGCGGGGCTCGAGCGCCGCACGCGGCGCGTAGTACCCGCCCAGGCTGACGCCGGCGGCGCCGACCCGGTCGTGGTCGAGGTCGTCGCGCGAGGCCAGCGCATCGAGCGCGGCCCCCACGCCGGCCTCGTAATCGCCGCGAATGCTGGTTGCGAAGCCGCTCTCGCCCTGGCCGGGGCCGTCGAGCGAGAAGGTCGCCATCCCGCGGTCGAGGAAGACGTTCTCCCAGAGGAAGAACTCCTCCTTCGTGGAGTCGAGACCCGGCAGGAGCAGCACGAGCGGCGGGCGGTCGATCCCTTCCGGCCGGCGCAGGTTGCCGACGAGCGGGCCGTCCTCGAAGGGCACGTCGACGCGCTCGGCGGTCGGGTCGAGGTGGGCGTGCGCGCGATAGAGGCAGTCCGCCGCGAGCCGCGTCGTCTCGTGGTTGCGCTCCACGTCCACGACCCAGACGAACTTGGCGAAGTGGTAGCAGACCGCCGCGGCCACGAAGGCCTCGCCGGCGGTGAGCGTGTTTCCGGCCGCCTCGGCCTCCTCCGCGCGCTCCCGGTGCCCGTCGCCGGTCTCCACCCAGGCGTCCAGCCAGCCGTCCCAGCTCTCGATCCGGGCCGTCGTGCGGTCGAAGTCGTCCGGATAGACGCCGTTCGCCACGAAGCGCGGCGCCCAGTTGGCGATCGCGGCCTCGACGCGTGCGTCAGGCACCGGCGACCACCGCCTCCAGGGAGGTGCCGAGATCCTCGAGGAGCACCATGGCCGAGTTGCGGCCCGGCGCCGCGCTCACGGAGCCGCCCGGATGCGTCGTGCCTCCCGTGAGATACAGCCCGTCGATGGGCGAACGCGGCGCGAAGCGGAGCGCTCCCGACTGCGCCGGCCCCATGTCGCCGCCGTGGCAGGTTCCGTGCCAGTTGTGGGCGTTCATGCGCTCGAGGTCGACAGGGCTCTTGACCACCCGCGCGAGGATCGTCTCCTCGGTCATGTTCGGCGCGAAGCGGCGCAGCTGCTCGAGGTTCCGCTGGGCCATGTCCTCCTTGACCGCGTCCCAGCGCTCGGAGCCGCCGTCCGCGAGCGTGTAGGGATGAAAGCCGATCACCTTGAGCGCGTGCTGCCCGTCGGGCGCGCGGACCGGGTCGGCCACGGATCCGCAGACGACGAGGAGCGGAGGGTCGTCGTCCGCGAGCAGGCCGCGCTCGACGTCGTTCCCGACGCGCAGCAGGCGGTCGACCGACGGCGCCACCCCGGACGCGACCGGCGTCACCGACCCGGACTGGCCGACGAAGGTCGGCGCCTCGCTCGTCGCGTAGTGCGTGGGGAAGAGCGTGATCCCTTCACGCCAGCGCTCGACGCCGTAGAGGAACTCCTCGCCCCAGGCCTCGGCCGGCGCCATCTCGGCGAGATGCTTGACGTGCACGGTGGAGAGCACGGCCTTGCGGGCTCGGTGCGTCTCGCCGTCCTCGGTCTCCACGCCGACGCAGCGCCCGTCCTCGACGACGAGGCCCGTCACCCGCGTCCCGGTGAGGATCGTGCCGCCGTGGTCCTCGATCAGGCGCGCGAGGGCGAGCGGGAGCGCGGCCGAGCCGCCGCGCGGCAGCGTCCAGCTGTGCTGCTGGCGGCCGTACGTGAGGGAGTAGGCGAGCGGCCCGGTTCCCGGCCGATCGGCCGGCTGCACGGTCATGAACGCCATCCAGAGCATGAACGCGCGCGAGTGCTCGTCCTCGAACTCCGCGCGGATCACGTCCCACGCGCTCATGGCGATGCGCCGCCGCCAGGTCGCGTCGAGGGCCTCGTCGGGTCGCGGCGCCCTGCCGATCGGGTTGTTCCGGTAGGCGCCGAAGGCGCCCTTGGCCGCGTCGTACTCGGCGATCAGGCGCTTGTAGGCCTCGGCGTCACGGCTGGAGAAGCGGGCGAACTCCTCGCACGTGCGGTCGAGGTCGCGCCACTGCGTGATCGAGGCCCCGTCGCCGAACGCCACATGCACGACCGGGTCCGGGTGGAGGTACTCGAGCCCGTAGTCCTCGGCGAGGCGGAGCTCCTTGATCGCCGGGCTCGCCTGGATGAGGTTGTGGGCCGTCGAGCAGGAGTCGTGGTGGAACCCCGGGAGCGTGAGCTCCTCCGTGGCGGTGTTTCCGCCGACGACCGGCCGCGATTCGAGGACGAGCACCTCGAAGCCCGCCCTGGCGAGATAGGCGGCCGAAACCAGGCTGTTGTGCCCGGCGCCGGCGACGACGACGTCAACGGTGCTCATTCGCGCTCCTTGTATGATTGTCAGACAAGACATGGCCCGCATCGCCTACGTCGATCCCGCGTCGCTGACCGACCCGGAGTTGATCGAGGAGCTCGAGCGCTCCCGCCGGTTCGGGACGCCGCGGCCGGAGACCCAGGCCATCCGCTCGCGGGTTCCGAACGTCGCCAAGGGCTTCTCGCGCGCGTGGAACACGATCTTCCGCGAGGGGATCGTCGAGCATCCGCTCAAGGAGCTCTGCCGGGTCTATGTCTCGAAGACGATCGACTGCCACTACTGAGGCTCGCAACGGTCTCTCCGGGGCGGAGAGCAGGGACTGACCGAGGCGGACTACGACGAGCTCCTCGACTTCGAGCGCTCCGACCGCTTCAGCGAGCGGCAGAAGGCGGCGCTGCTCTACACGAGCATGCTCGTCTGGGACCCCGAGGGGGTCGACGACGCGCTCTGGGCGCGGCTCCGGGAGCACTTCTCCGAGGAGGAGATCGTCGAGCTCGGCTCCTTCGTCTGCCTCACGTACGGCCAGCAGCGGGTGATCAAGACCTGGGACGTCGGCCACGGCGAGCTCCTCGCCGACACGACCGTCGGCCTCGCTCCGGAGGAGGCTTCCCGCTAGATGGCGCACGTCCCCGGAACCCCCGACGAGAACCGCGCACGCGTGCCGGCCGTCCTCGAGTCCTACGCGTTCATCCGTGACCACGTCCTTCTGGACGGCCCCGCCGAACAGGAGCTCAAGCAGCTCTGCTTCCGCTTCCTCGCCGGCGAGATCGAGCCCTCGGCCTACGAGGGGCGCGAGCGGGCGGCGCTCGACTGGGCCTTCGCCATCGCCTGGGACTCGGACAGCTCCGACGACGCGCTCTGGGAGCGGCTGAAGACCTTCTTCACCGAGGAGGAGCTCGTCGACCTCGGGTGCGCGATCGGCTTCGAGCTGGGCCAGCAGCACTTCGTGCGCACGCTCGGCCTGACGCCCGAGCTGCCTCACGCCTCTTCCTGACCGAGCAAGCGGAGCGCGTTCCCGCCCAGGATCGCCGCCTCGTCATCCGGGTCGAGCCCGAGCTCTCGCACCGGCTCGGCCGGCCGCTCGAGGCCCATGTCGAACGGGTAGTCAGAGCCGAGAAGGACGCGGTCGGCGCCGGCGAACTCGATCGCCGCCCGCAGCAGGGTCGAGTCGTGCGTGACCGTGTCGAGGTAGAAGCGGCGGATCGAGTCGACCGGGGACTCCGTCAGCCGCGCGCGCGCGTCCGGCTGGAACAAGTGCGAGTGGCGGAGCCGCCCTCGCAGCGAAAGGATCGCACCGCCCGCGTGGGCGAGCAGGACCCGGAGCCGCGGATGCCGCTCCAGCACGCCGGCCATGACCATGTGGGCCGCCGTGATCGTCGTCTCGAGCGGGTTCCCGGCCGTGTTCCAGAGGTAATAGTCGTTGAGCGCCTCGATCCCGAACCCACGCGTGGTCGGATGGATGAAGACGAGTGCGCCCGTCTCCTCGGCCGCGGCCCAGAAGTCGGCGAAGCGGTCGTGGCCGAGGTAGTCGCCGCCGTCGCTCGCAGCCACCTCGACGCCGGAGAAACGTCCGTCCCCCATCAGCTCGACGAGCTCGTCGGGGCGCGAGAGGTCGACCGTGCCGAGGACGGAGACCCGCGGCCCCACCAGAGCCGCCAGCCCTTCGTTCTGGCGCGCCGTCTCCCGGCCGACCAGGTTGACCCACGGGCAGAGGACGACCCTGTCGACGCCGGAGCGGTCCTGCTCCTCGAGGATCTTGCCGAGATCCACGAACTCGCGGACGGCCGCGCGGATCGCCTTCCCGCCCAGCTCGACGACCTGCCCGCGCTCGTCCCAGCGCACCTCGGCGCCGAGGCCGGGGACGATCACGTGGGCGTGGGCGTCGACGACCGTCACGAGAGGAACACCAGGAGGAGCCCGCCGACGACCACGAGGCCGGCGCCGACCCAGATCTGAAGGGTCACCTGCTCGACGTGCCTGCCCATCAGCATCGGCGAGAGCAGGAGCACGACGGGCACGGAGAGGAGCCCGAGCGCGAGGACGACGGCGATGGTCGTGTAGTCGAGCGCGGCCCAGCGCGCCCAGACGGAGAGCCCGACCATCACGCCGGCGAGGATCTTGAAGGTGAGCGAGAGGCGCGAGCCGAGCGCGGGCCCGTCCACCGACGGGCGCAACGGCAGCGCCACGGCGTAGAGGACGACCGCCGCGACCATGCCCAGGGTGAGCCCGAGGAGCGGCGAGGGAAGCCCTTCGAGCCCCTCCTTGATGAGGATCGGGCTCACCGCCCACGCCATCGCGGTCGCCAGGCCGGGCAGCGCGTCGCGCCACGGGATTCCCCACCCCTGACCCTCCTCCGAGACCCGCTCGAGCGAGACCACGAGCGCGCCGGCGGTCACGAGGGCGACGCCCGCCCAGACGACGAAGCCGGGCACCTCCTGGAGGATGAGGACGGCGATCACGGCGCCGAACACCGGAGTCGTGGCGAGCAGCGGGCTCGAGCGGGCGGCCCCGATGCGCATCTGGCTCATGTTCAAGAACGTCCAGCCGACCGAGAAGTGGATGACGCCGGCGAGCGAGAAGTAGAAGAGCGAGAGCGCCGTGGCATCGCCGAGGAGCCCGAGGTTCTCGGTGGTGAGGCTCGCGACGACGAGCACGCCGAGCGCCGTGACGAGCTGGATGAACGTCGCCAGATAGGCGTCGTTCATCCCGCCGACGGCGCGTCGGTTCAGCGTCTGGAAGACACCGAACCCGAGCCCTGCCGCTGCGGCGAGCGCGGGGCCTGTCACTGCTCGGGCTTCGCCTCGTCCGGTCCGGGCGCGGGGGGCGACGCGCCGCCGTTCCCGAGCTTCACGCCGCGCGGGGCGCTGCCGCCGAAGAAGAGGTCGGCCATCTCCGGGTTCGCGAGCACCTCGGCGGCCCCGCCGACGAGGAGGACGCGCCCGCTCTCCATCACGACCCCGTGCGTCGAGAGCCTGAGGCCGAAGCGCACGTTCTGCTCGACGAGGACGATCGTCTTCCCCGCCTGCTTCATGAGCTCGATCGAGTCCGAGACGTGCTTCAGGGCCTTCGGGTCGAGCCCGAGCGAAGGCTCGTCGAGGAGCACGACCCGCGGGTCGAGCATCAGCGAGCGCCCGAACTCCACCATCCGCCGCTGGCCGCCGGAGAGATTGCCCGCCTTCTCGTCGCCGCGCTCCTTCACGATCGAGAAGATGTCGGCCACCTGCGCGTAGCGCTTCTTCACGAGCTTGCGGTCGCGCCGGATCAGGTACCCGCCCATGAGGACGTTCTCGCGCACGGTCAGGTTCGGGAAGAGCCCGTGCGACTGTGGCACCTGCACGATGCCGAGCTTGAGGATGTCGCTCGGCTCGCGGCCGCCGATCGGATTGCCGTCGAAGTGCACGGAGCCCTCGCGCGGGCTCAGCAGCCCGCTGACGACGCGGAGCACGGTCGACTTGCCGGCCCCGTTCGGCCCGACGATGCACGTGACCGACTCGTTCTCGACGGCGAGGTCGAGGCCCTGGAGGACGTCGCCGCCGCCGTAGCCGGCGAACACCTCCCGGAGGTGGATCAGCATGGCTAGCTCACCCCCGCCGGCTCCTCGAGCGCGAAGTCCGCGCCGAGGTACGCGTCGAGAACGGCCGGGTCGGCCTGCACCTGCGCCGGCGAGCCCTGGCAGATCGTCTGCCCGCGCGCGAGGACGCACACGGGGTCGCAGAGCCCGAGCACGAGCGGCATGTTGTGCTCGACGATCAGGAAGGTCGTGCCCTGCCGGTTCAGCTCCCGGATCATCTCCTCCATGTGGGCGATGAGCGTCGGGTTGATGCCGCCCGCGGGCTCGTCGAGCATGATCAGCTTCGGGTCGAGCATCAGGATCTGGGCGAGCTCGACGAGCTTCCCCTGGCCATAGGAGAGCTCGGCCGCGCGATGCTCCGCATAGCGGTGCATCCCGACGAACTCGAGCAGCTCGTGCGCGCGCTCGGCTTCCGGGCCGCTCACGGCGTCGGCACCGAGGCCGAGCCAGGAGAAGGAGCGGAGCGGAGCGACGACGTTCTCGAGCACGGTCATCTGCCGGAACAGCCGCGTGATCTGGAAGGTGCGCCCGACCCCACGGTGCGCGCGGCGATACGGCGGCAGCCTGTCGATGCGCTCGCCCTCGAACCAGATCTCGCCGGCGTCGCGCGGCATCGTCCCGTCGATCAGGTTGAAGAGCGTCGTCTTGCCCGAGCCGTTCGGCCCGATCAGCGCCGTGATCGACCCTCGCTCGACGGAGAGGGTGACGCCGTCGACCGCCTTGACGCCGCCGAAGCGCTTCTGGACGTTCTTGATCTCGAGGAGCGGGCCGGCCGGCGCATCCTTCGCCTCCTCCGCGGCGCGCTCGACCACCGTGAGCGGCTTGCGCTCGAAGCGCTGCCCGACCTCTGCGATGGCGCTGGACATGCGGCGCTTCCGCAGGATGTCGCCGATGCTCGGGATGATCCCGCGGGGCAGGAACATGATGACCAGCACGAGCATGGCGCCGAAAAAGATGAGGCGCACGTTCGCGTCCCAGAACCCGCCGGGGACCCAGTCGTTGAATTCGTTGTTCGTGATCTGGTTGAGGGGCTCGAGGAGGAAGGCGCCGAGCACCGGCCCCAGGATCGTCCCGCGGCCGCCGAGGATGACGGCGAGCACGACGAAGACGCTGTAGACGATGTCGAACATGTTGTGCGGGTCGATGAAGCTGAGGTAGTAGGCATAGACGCCGCCGGCCGCGCCGATCCAGAACGCGCTCGCGATGTAGGCCAGCATCTTGTAGATCGGCGTGTTGACGCCGACCGCGGCGGCCTTGTCCTCGTCCTCGCGGATGGCGATCAGGCCCATGCCGAACTTCGTCCTCCGGATCCACCAGGACATCGCGACCGTCACCAGCAGCAACCCGAAGAAGACGTAGTAGAAGGGCAGGTTCCCCCACTCGCGGGGCCAGGTCGGGAGCGGCAGCGTCATCCCGCGGTTCCCGAAGGTGAGCTCCGTCCAGTTGAGGACGATGAGCTGCATGACGAAGAGGAACGCGATCGTGAGGATCACGAACGAGTGCCCGCGCGTGCGCATGATGATCGGCCCGACCGCGGCGGCGAAGAGGCCGGCGACGATCGCCGCGAAGGGGATGAAGTAGAACGGGTTGGCCTGGTCGCCGCCGAAATCGCCGGAGCCGAAGACCCGCAGCGAGAGGATCGCGGTCGTGTACGCCCCGATCCCCAGGAAGACGGTCTGGCCGAGCGAGACGTAGCCCGCGAAGCCCGAGATGATGTTCCAGCTGCTCGCCATGATCGCGAGCAGCAGCGAGAGGATGATGATCGTCTGGTAGTACCGGTTGTCCGAGATCGCCGGGAAGACCAGGATCGTCACGAACACGGCGACGACCGCCAGCGCGCCCGCGCGCCGCTGCAGCGTCCCGAGCGCGGCCGTCACAGCGCCACGTCCTCTCTGAGCTTCTGGCCCATGAGGCCCTGCGGGCGCAGCAGGAGGACGACCATGATCACCGCCCACGGGACCATGGTGGCCCACTGGGGCGAGATGTAGGTCGCCGTCATCGTCTCGGCGACGCCGAGGAGGAGCGCGCCGACGACGGCGCCCGGGAGGCTCCCCATGCCGCCCAGGACGATGATCCCGAGCAGGCGGGAGATCCAGGCGTAGTGGGAGCCGGGCAGGAACGGGTAGAGCACGGCGGCGATCGAGCCGCCCGCGCCGGTGGTGGCGACGCCGACGGCGAACGTGAGAGCGGCGACCGTGCTGGGATTGACGCCGACGAGCCGCGCGGAGGCGGTGTTCGCCGACACCGCGCGGATGGCCCGGCCGAGCCACGTCGCCCGCAGGATGACGTAGAGAATCGCGAGGACGCCGACGGCGATCGCGCAGCCGTAGACCTGTCCCTTGCGCAGGTAGATGTCGCCGATCGTGAACGACTGGTTGAAGTAGTCCGGCGTCGCCCGGTGGAGCGTCGCGGTCCAGACGATCCCCATGACGCCCTCGATGATCAGGGCCAACCCGAACGTCAGGATCACCGACGTCGAGGGCGGCTTCCCCTGGATCCAGCGGATCGTGGTCAGGTAGATGAGGATCCCGACGAGGAACATGAGCGGCGTCGTCACGAAGACGCCGAGCAGCGGATCCAGGCCCGTCTCGTTCCAGAGCGCCCAGGTGATGAACGCGGCCAGGATGATGAGCGCGCCCTGAGCGACGTTGATCACGTCCATGACGCCGAAGATCAGGGTCAGGCCCGACGCGAGCAACGCGTAGACGCCTCCGAGGAGGAGGCCGAGAACGAGAGTCTGGATGAGCTGCGTCACGGTGCCGTCAGGAGGTGGAGACCGGCCGGGGACGGGGGTTCCCCGGCCGGCTCCGTTGGCGCTTCAGCTACGTGCTAGCCCCCGGACCACGGAGGCTTGGGGTTGACGATGGTGTCGGAGGTCGCGACGTCCTCGGGCAGCACGATCTCCTCGTCGCCGTTCTGCCACTGCGCGAGGAGGAACGCCTGCTCGGGGGCGCCGGTCTCGTCCCAGCTCAGCGGCCCGAGGATCGTCTCCACTTCGTTCTCATGGAGCCAGTCCTTGAGCGCGGCCTGGTCGTCGATCGAGCCGACGGCCTCGACGGCCGCCTGGAGCACCTGCGCGGCTGCGAAGGCGTCCGCGGCGTCCTCGGCCGGGTCCTCGTCGAACTTCGCGCGGTAGGCCTCGAGGAACTCGGGGTTCCCCGGGGTGTCCGCGTCGACGTGGTAGCTGACCGCGAAGAAGATGCCCTCGGTGTTCTCGATCCCGATCGCGTCCGAGTACTGGTCCGCGAAGGACGGGGTCGAGGCCTGGAACATCTGCTGCGGGCTGTAGCCCGCCGCGATGAGCGCCGTGATCAGGTTGACGCCGTCCTGGAGACCGGCCGAGCCCTGGGCGATCAGGTCGGGCTTCTGCCCTGCGATTGCAGAGGCGATCGCGTCGAAGTTCACCGTCTCCGGCGGATAGATCTCCGAGTAGACCGTCTCGACGCCGCCGGCCTCGAGCTGCTCCTGGATCCCCTCGGCGACGGGAGCGCCGAACGGATCGTCGGCCGCGACGTAGGCGGCCGTCTTGGGCCGCTCGTCCTCGGGCAGGCTCAGCACCCACTCCGAGAAGAGGTCGGCCTGGTGCGGTGCGGTCGCCTGCTGGGCGAAGAACAGGTACTCGAACCCGCGGTTGAACATGTCGGGCGAGCCGCCCGCCGGCTCGACGTAGACCATCTGCGCGCGCTCCGCCACCGCCGACGCGGGGATGTTGAGGAGCGACGAGAACGTGCCGAGCAGCAGGTCGACCTGATCCTGGTCGATGAGCGCGTTGTAGTCGGTGACGACGAGGTTCTGATCGGACTGGTCGTCCTTGATGACCATCTCGACCGGGCGCCCGAGCAGGCCGCCGGCGTCGTTGGTCATCTCCATCCAGACCTCATAGCCGCGCCGCGCGGCCTCGCCCGGCTCGGCGAAGTCGCCGGTCAGGGGGAGTGATGCGCCGATGCGAATCGGCTCGCCGCTGGCGTCCCCGCCGTCGTCGGACGCAGTCGTGTCGGCACTGCTGCCCTCGTCATCGTCGTCGCCACCGCAGCCGGCCGCGATCAGCAGCGCCAGCAGCACCGGCAGCAACGCGAGGAGCCAAACCGTCCTTCTCATCTAAGACACCTCCGTTGTCGCGGATTCCGATTTCCGAGGCAACCCGCCCGCGGTGCGGCGACGCCTCCGCCCCCACTCTCAGACGACATGGATCTCGGTCCCGAACTCGTTGAGGGGGACCGCTCCGTCTTCTGTGACGTAGAGCGTGTTCTCGATGCACGCCGAGCCCACTCCGGGGACGAAGATCCCGGGCTCGACGTTGACGAAGCTCCCTGGGCGGAGCTCCGCGGTCTCCCCGCGCGCGACAACGGGTCGCGACGAGGTGGTGATGCCGGTGGTGTGTCCGAGGTAGACGTGGTTGGAGTATTCGCCGTAGCCGGCGTCGACGGCGACCTTCGTCGCCTTCTCCCAGAGATCCGTGCCGGCGACGCCGGCCTTGGCCTCCGCGAGCATGACGCCGTACATCTCCGCGGCGACGTCGTAGATCGCGCGCTGCTCCGCGCTCGGCTCGCCGACGGAGATCGTGCGGTCGGTATCCGTGTAGTAGCCCGCATACGAGGCGGACAGGTCGAGCCAGAACATCTGCCCTTCTTCCAGGCGCCGCGCCGAGAAGAGGAACGGGCGGACGTTCGAGATGGCGTCGCTGAACGAGCCCACGTTGATGTGCGTCGACATCCCGCTCCCGTGCAGGAACTCCGCGCCCAGCGAGGCCATGCTCTCCAGCGAGCGGAGGCACATCTCGTACTCGGGAACGCCCGCCGCCGCCGCGGCGACCGCCGCTGCGAGACCCGTGTCGGCGACCGACACGGTGCGGCGGATGTTCTCTCCGTCGTAGGCCGACGGAAAGGCGACGAGGTCCTGCCAGACGGGGGCCGCGTCCCCGAACTTCGCGTCGGGGAGGCTGGCCTTGAGGATGCCCGTGTAGACGGCGGGCATCTCCGCGTCGAAGACGCCGATGCTGCCCTCCGCGAGCCCGCTGCCCGAGACGACGTCACGGATCGCGGCGCGAAGCTCGTCTGCGAGCCAGCGCCGCGCCGGGTTCGGGTACGACCGCACGTCCTCCACCCAGGACATGCGGCGCGCCTCGTCGATGTGCCAGGGCTGATCGACGAGGAGGACGGGATCGCGGTCGATCGGGACGAGCAGCAACGAGCTCGCCGTGGGAAAGACGTGGACGTAGCCCGCCAGATAGCGAATCGGGTCGGCGTTCGCACCGGCCGAGCCCCAGACGAGCAGCGCGTCGAGCGCATGCCGCTCCATCGCCTCGCGAGCCCGGGCAAGCCGGCCCTCCTGCTCCTCGCGCGGCGGCTTCGGCGCGAGCCCGCGCGACTTCTCGAGCTCAGCGCCAACATCGAACACTGTCGTCACTCGCCTCCTCCAGGGTCGTCGTGGTCACCGGTCGTTCAGGGCCAACAGCTTCATCTCGGTCATCTCCTCGATCGCGTAGCGGATCCCCTCGCGGCCGAGTCCCGACTGCTTCACGCCGCCGTACGGCATGTGGTCGATGCGGAAGGTCGGCACGTCGTTGACGACGAGCCCGCCGACCTCGATCTCGTCGAACGCGCGCCTGATGGTCGGCCAGTCGCGCGTGAAGATCCCCGCCTGGAGGCCGAACTCGCTGCGGTCGACGGCGGCGATCGCCTCGTCCACCTCCTCGAAGGGCGAGACGACCACGAGCGGGGCGAAGGCCTCCTGGCAGGAGACCTTCATGGACTCGTCGACGCCGGTGAGCACGGTCGGCTGCCACACGCGACCGTCGTGCCCGCCGCCGGCGAGGGCCTCCGCCCCGCCGGCCAGGGCCTCGCCCACCCACTCCGCAACGCGGTTCGAGGCGCCGTCGTCGATCAGCGGGCCGACATCGGTCTCCTCGTCGAGGGGGTCGCCGGCCCGCAGCGCGGCCACGCGCGGGAGGAAGGCCTCCAGGAACGCGTCGTGGACGGATGCGTGCACGAAGACGCGCTGCACGGAGATGCAGGTCTGCCCGGCGTACACGAACCCGCCCCAGGCGACGCGCTCCGCGGCGAAGGCCACGTCGGCGTCGTCATTGACGATCACGCCTGCGTTGCCGCCGAGCTCGAGCGTCACGCGCTTGCGGCCCGCGCGACCCTTCAGCGCCCAGCCGACAGCGGGACTGCCCGTGAAGGTCAGCATCTTGATCCGGTCGTCCTCGACGAGCGGGCCCGCCACGTCCGTGGCGCTCGGGACGACGGCGATCCCGCCCTCGGGCCAGCCGGCCTCGACCACGATCTCCCCGAGCCGGAGTGCGCTCGCCGGCGTCTGGGACGCAGGGCGCACGACGATCGGGTTCCCGGCGGCCAGCGCCGGGGCGACCTTGTGCACGACGAGGTTGAGCGGGAAGTTGAACGGCGAGATGCCGACGATCGGCCCGAGCGGCACGCGCCGGACGTGGGCGGTGCGGCCCTCCATGCCCGGCGTCCAGTCGAGCGGCACGATCTCGCCGTAGATCCGCTTCGTCTCCTCGGCGGCCACGCGGAAGGTGAAGGCGGCGCGCTCGGCCTCCACGCGGGCGGTCGTGATCGGCTTACCGGCCTCGAGCGCGATCGTGCGTGCAAGCTCGTCGCGCCGCTCGGCGATCAGGTCGGCGATGCGGTTGAGAATCTCGGCGCGGCGCCACGTGGGCAGCCGGCGCGTCTCCTCGAAGGCCTGCACTGCGCGGGTGATTGCCTCCTCGATCTCCTGCGCCCCCGCGCGGTGGACGACCGCGACGAGGCGGCCGTCGTACGGGCTCTTGACCTCGGTCGCGGCGCCCGAGAGCACGGTACGGCCGCCGACGAGCGCCCCGAGCTCGCCGAGCTCCGCCTGGGCGGCGTCGCCCGGGCGCGCCGCCTCGAGATCGGTGGCCCGCAGTCGTTCGGTCGTGCTCATCGGCGCCTCCTAGTCCGCAAGGCCGGCGGGCTCCTCGATCAGGACGGCGAGCTCGGACAGGAACTGGGCGGCACGCGCGCCGTCGATGACACGGTGGTCGCAGGAGAGCGTCAGAGCCATCATCGGCCGGATGCCGGGGGCTCCGTCGACCGGGACGACTCGCTCGACGATGCGCCCGACGGCCAGGATCGCGGCCTGCGGGGCGTTGACGACCGCGTTGAAGGCGTCGACGCCGAACATGCCGAGGTTGGAGATCGTGAAGGTGCCGCGCTCGACGTCCTCGGGGCGCAGCGCGCCCTCGCGCGCGCGCGTGACGACATCTTCGCGGCGGGCTGCGATCTCCCCGACACCGAGGCGGTCGGCGCCGTGGACCACCGGCACAACGAGCCCGTCCTCGACGGCCACGGCGATCCCGACGTTCACCTCGTCGTTGAAACGGATGCTGCCGTCCGCCCAGGCCGCGTTCGCCTGGGCGTGGCGCGCCAGCGCGGCGGCGGTGGCGCGGACGAGCAGGTCGGTGACGCTGACGTCGCGCCCGGCGCGGTCGCGGGCGACGGAGCGCCAGCTGCCGAGCCGCCCCGCATCGACCTCGCGCAGGAGGTAGAAGTGCGGCGCCGAGGTCCAGCTCTGCGCCGTGCGCTCGGCCATGACGCTCCAGATCCGCGAGAGCGGCTGCTCGCCGCCCGCCGGCGCGGGCGCCGCCACCTGGGTGGGCGTGGCAGCCACGTCGGCAGCCACGAGCGCACCACCGGGGCCGCTGCCCTCGCCGAGCGCATCCAGGTCGATCCCCTGCTCGGCGGCGAGACGCCGTGCCTTCGGCGAGGCGAGGCGGCGCCGTGCCTCTCGCGCCGGAGCCTCGACGGGCGCGGCGGCGACCGCCTGCGCGACCGGCGCGGCCTTCGGCTCCTTCGCAGCCGAGGCGCCGTTCTCGGGCAGGGCCTCACCGGGCGCCAGGATCACGGCGACCGCCTGACCGACGGGCACCTCCGCGCCCTCGGCCGCCCTGAGGCCGGCCAGCAGACCGTCCGTCGGTGCCTCGATCTCGACGGTCACCTTGTCCGTCTCGACCTCCATGAGCGGCTCGCCCTTGGCGACCTCGTCGCCCTCGGCCTTGAGCCAGCGCAGCACCTTGCCGGTCTCCTGCGCCATTCCGAGGGCGGGCATGATGACGTCGGTCGCCAACGCCTAGGTCCCGATGCCCTCACCGTGCGCGCCGGCGACAACCCAGTCGAGCGTGCCTTCGCGGTTCTTGTGCGATTCGGTCTCGCGCGTCGTGGGGAGCGGCCCGCTGACCGTGTAGTGCCCGCCGCCGGCGACGAGGAGCTCTTCGGCCGGGAAGCGCGTGATGATCTCGCAGCCGTCCTCCGTGACGACGAGCTGCTCCTCGATGCGCGCGGCCGACCAGCCGTCCGCCGCGGGCCAGAACGTCTCGAGCGCGAAGACCATGCCGGGCTCGATCGTCTCCGGATGGTCGAAGGAGACGAGCCGGCTGAAGATCGGCTTCTCCCAGATCGAGAGGCCGACGCCGTGCCCGTACTGGAGCGCGAAGGCCGCCTCCTCGTCCGGGAAGCCGAACTCGCCGGCCTCGGGCCAGATCGAGACCACGTCCGCGGTCGTGACACCCGGCTTGATCATGGCGATGGCCTGGTCGAGGATGTCGCGGCAACGCTTGTAGGCGTCGACCTGGGCCCGCGATGCGCTCCCGACCGCGAACGTGCGGTAGTAGCACGTCCGGTAGCCGTTGAAGGCGTGGAGGATGTCGAAGTACGCGGGGTCGCCCGGGCGCAGCATCCGGTCGGTGAAGACGTGCGGGTGCGGGCTGCAGCGCTCCCCGGAGATGGCGTTCACGCCCTCGACGTGTTCCGAGCCGAGCTCGAAGAGGACGCGGTTGACGAGCGCGACGCACTCGTTCTCGCGCATCCCCGGCTTCATGGCCCGGAAGAGCTCCTCGTAGGCCGCGTCGACCATCGCGCAGGCCGTGTTCAGGAGCGTGATCTCGTCCTCGATCTTGATCTTGCGCACGTCCTGCATGAGCGCCTGGCCGTCGACGACCTTGATGCCCTCGGCCTGAAGCGCCTCGAGGACGGGCAGCTCGATCACGTCGACCCCGACCGGCTCGTCGAGCAGGCCGCGTTCCTCGAGCTCGACGCGGATCTTCTCGGCGACCGACTCCGCGCGGCCCTTGACCGAGCCCCGGAGGGTCGAGATCCCGGCGCGCGAGCGCTCCTCGCCGAGCCACGGGTTGTAGAGCTTGTGGTGACGGGCGGCCGACCCGAAGTCCCACATGATCGGGTCGTCGCCCTGCGGGAGCAGGCAGAAGCGGATCAGCTTGTCCATCGCCCACGTCCCGATGTGGGTGGCGGTGATGTAGCGGATGTTCGCCATGTCGAAGCACAGGAGCGCGCCGAGCTCCGACTGCTGCAGGCCCTCCTTGGCCCGGGCGAGCCGCTCGCGGCGCAGGCGGTCGAAGTCCACGCGCTGCTCCCAGTCGACGCCCATGGTTCCGAACGACTTCAGGCCCATCTCATGCCTTTCCGACGAGTGACTTGACGAGCTCGAAGACGCTCTCGGGGGTCGGCACCGTCTGGTCCTCGAGCACCGGCGAGAAGGGAATCGGGACGTCCATCGCGCCGGCCCGCGTGACGGGCGCGTCCAGGTGGAAGAAGGCGCCCTCGCCGATCACGGCGGCGATCTCCGCCGAGGCGCCGTAGCTCTGGTGGCCCTCGTCGAGGACGATCGCCCGGCCGGTTTTCGCGGCCGAGCCGACGATCGTCTCGCGGTCGAGAGGGACGAGCGTCCGCGGGTCGACGACCTCGGCGCTCACGCCCTCGCGGGCGAGCTCCTCGGCCGCCTCGAGCGCGACGTAGACCATCGAGCTCGTGGCCACGAGCGTGACGTCCTCGCCCTCGCGCTTCACGTCGGCGACGCCGAACGGCAGCGTGTACTCCTCCTCGGGCACCGGTCCCTTGGTCGCGAACATCATCTTGTCCTCGAATACGACGACGGGGCTGTCGTCTCGGATAGCCGACTTCAGAAGTCCCTTGGCGTCGTAGGGCGTCGCCGGAAGCGCCACCTTGAGCCCGGGGATGTGCGCCACCCACGCGTGGAGGCTCTGGCTGTGCTGCGCCGCCGAGCGCCTGGTGGCCCCGAGCGTCGTCCGCACGGTGAGCGGCGCCTTCAGGCGCCCCCCCGACATGTAGTGCACCTTGGCGGCCTGGTTCACGACCTGGTCCATGACCAGGGTCATGAAGTCGCCGAACATGATGTCCACGACCGGGCGCATGCCGGTCATGGCGGCGCCGAGGCCGATGCCCGTGATCCCGGCCTCGGAGATGGGCGAGTCGAGGACGCGCTGCGGCCCGAACTCGTCCACGAGCCCCGAGAGCACCTTGAACGGCGTGCCGGCCTCGGCCACGTCCTCGCCGATCACGAAGACGGTCGGGTCGCGCCGCAGCTCCTCGGCGAGCGCTTCGTTGACGGCCTGGGCGAGCGAGATCTCCCGCGCGCCGCTCGTCACAGGCTCGTCGACGCTAGGGATGGACATGCTCGTCGACCTCGGACGGATCCGGGAACGGCGCGGCGAGCGCGTGCTCGACGCCGGCCGCGACCTCGTCGCCGACCTCGTTCTCGATCTGGGTCAGCGTCTCGGCGTCGGCCAACCCCTCGGCGACGAGCCGGTCGCCCAGGATCTGCAGAGGGTCACGGTCGCCCGACCACTCGGTCTCCTCGTCCTGCGAGCGGTAGTAGGCGCGGTCGACGTCCCCGACGTGGTGGCCGTGGAAGCGGTACGTGTTGCAGAGGAGAAAGCTCGGCCCGTCGCCCGAGCGGGCACGGGCGACGGCGCGGCCCGCAGCCGAGTACACGGCGCGGACGTCCTGGCCGTCGACCTCCTCGACCGGGATCCCGAAGGCGGCCGGGCGCGCGGCAATCTCGCCGGCCGTGGTCTCCGAGTAGTGCGTGTACTCGCTGTAGAGGTTGTTCTCGCAGACGTAGACGACCGGGAGCTTCCAGAGCGAGGCCATGTTCATGACCTCGTAGAGGACGCCCTGGCCGAGCGCTCCCTCCCCGAAGAAGCAGACGGCGACGTGGTCCGTGCCGCGCGCCTTCGCCGAGAAGGCGGCGCCGGTGGCGATGCCCGCAGAGCCGCCCACGATCGCGTTGGCGCCCAGGTTGCCGTTCTCGTGGTCGGCGATGTGCATGGAGCCGCCCTTGCCCCGGCAGTAGCCCTCCTCCTTGCCGAGGAGCTCGCAGAACATCCGGTCGACGTCGGCGCCCTTGGCCAGGCTGTGGCCGTGGCCCCGGTGCGTGCTCGTGATGTAGTCCTGCTGGGTCAGCGCCTCGCAGACGCCGACGGCGACGGCTTCCTGGCCGATGTAGAGGTGCGCGAGGCCCGGCATCTTCGCCGCGCGGTAGAGCTCGTTCACGCGCTCCTCGAA
>DASSCF010000009.1:0-38983 GCA_035698025.1 Gaiellaceae bacterium | reverse complement strand
CGCCTGGAACGTGGGCCTGCGAGGGCTCGGGCCGACCCGGGCCGTCTCGTACACCTACGCGATCCCCGCGCTCGCGGTGTTCATGGGCGCGCTGTTCCTGGACGAGCCCATCACCGTCTGGCTCGCGGCCGGGGGTGCGCTCATCCTGGCCGGGGTCGCGCTCGCCCAGCGCGCGCGAGGCGCTTGACCGGCTAGCGGGGCCGGGTCGCGCCGGCCCACAGCAGGCGTCCCGAGCGGCGGAGGAACCGGCGTCGGGCAGCGCAGCGACCGGTTCCGCCGGATCGCGTCGCAGGCCGGCTACGTGGTGACCGAGCCTGCCAAGGAGATCCCGTACTACGCGGGCGCGTTCGGCGCGGCGCTTCTGAGTGACTTTGCGGTCGCGTCGGGGAGCGACTCCCGCGCGCGCCGGGCGACCCGTCCAGGGCCTCCCCGCGCGCGCGGTCGTCCGTGACGTTCGGCTAGCCGTCCCGGCGGCCGCGGCCACCGCCGCGCCTGCCGCCACCGCCGCCGCGCTCGCGGCCGCGGTCGCCGTCGCGCTCGCGCCGCTCGCGAGGCGGGGCGTCCTTCGCCCGCTCGATGAGCTCCTCGGGCTGGACGACGGTGCCGTTCTCGTGCTTGCCGACGAGCTTGAGGCCGATCCGGCCGCGGGCCTTGTCGACCTCCTGGACGACGACGTCCAGCACGTCTCCTCGGCTGATGACGTCCTCGATATGGCCGACGCGGCCGGGTCCCACGTTCGAGACGTGGAGGAGGCCGTCGGTGCCCTTCTTCAGCTCGACGAAGGCGCCGAAGTCGGTCGTCTTCACGACCTTGCCCGTGTAGGTGTCGCCCACCTCGGGCTCCTTGGTCAGGCCCTGGATCGCCGCGATGGCGGCGTCGGCCTTCTCGCCCTCGGTGGCGTAGATGAGGATCGTCCCGTCCTCCTCGATGTCGATCTGCACCTCGTAGTCGGCCTCGAGGCCGCGGATGGTCTCGCCGCCCTTGCCGATGACCAGGCCGATCTGCTCGGGATCGATGGAGATCGTCGTGATCCGCGGAGCGTGTGCCGCGAGCTGCTCGCGCGACTCGGGCAGGGCCTCCGCCATCTTCTCGAGGATGGACTCGCGCGCCTGCTTCGCCTGAGCGAGGGCGTTGCTCATGATCTCCTGCGTGACGCCGGTGATCTTGATGTCCATCTGGAGAGCGGTGATGCCCTCGCGTGTGCCGGCGACCTTGAAGTCCATGTCGCCGAGGTGATCCTCGGCGCCCTGGATGTCGGTGAGGATGACGTAGTCGTCGCCCTCCTTGACGAGGCCCATGGCGATGCCGCTGACCGGCCGCTTGATCGGCACGCCTGCGTCCATCAGCGACAGCGTCGAGCCGCAGACGGAGCCCATCGACGACGAGCCGTTCGACTCGAGCGTCTCCGAGACGAGGCGGATCGTGTAGGGGAACTCGTCGGAGGCCGGGATAACCGGCTCGAGCGCGCGCTGCGCGAGCGCCCCGTGGCCGATGTCGCGCCGCTTCGGGCCCCGCATGAAGCCCGTCTCCCCGACCGAGTAGGGCGGGAAGTTGTAGTGGTGCATGTACCGGCGCTCCTGTTCGAGGGAGAGGTCGTCGATGCGCTGACCCTCCTTCGCGGTGCCGAGCGTCAGGAGCGTGAGGATCTGCGTCTCTCCGCGGACGAAGAGCGCCGAGCCGTGCGTGCGCGGGCTAATGCCGACCTCGCAGGCGATGGGCCGGATCTCGTCGGTGCCGCGCCCGTCCGGGCGTCGCTTCTCGACCGCGATCTTCCGGCGGATCAGCTCCTTGTAGATGGCCTCGGCGGCCTTCTTGACATAGCCGCGCGTGAGGTTGTCCTTGACGGTCGGCGCGTCGCCGTCGACCGTGGCCGGGCCGACCGGGAACGGAAGCTCGACCGTGTCGATGATCGTGTCGTAGAGCAGCGCGCGCTTGGCCGACTTGAGCTGCTTGGAGTCCTGCTCGGCCTCGGTGAGCGCGCGGAGGTCGTTCTCGAACTGCTCGCGCACCGGGCTGAGGACGGACTCCAGGCGGCGCCGCTCGAGGAGCGCATCGAGGCTCGCGCGCACCTGCGTCTCGCGGACGATGTCCTCCTCAGTCGAGTCGATCGAGAGCGGCGGGCAGAGCTCCTCCGTGATCTCGAGGACCGCGGCCTGGGCCTCGCGGAGGCCCTCGCTCGCGATCTTCTGGGAGATGCGGTCGCCGTGCGCGCCGTCGAGCTCCTCGGTGAGCTCGAGGTCGAGCCACTTCGGCTTGCCGACCTGGCGTCGCAGCTCCTCCTGGGCCTCGCAGAGCTTGCGGATCTCTGCGTGCGCGATCTCGAAGGCCTCGAGCAGCTTCTCCTCGGGGACCTCCGCGGCGCCGGCCTCCACCATCGTCAGGCCTTCCTTCGTGCCGACGACGATGAGGTCGAGCTCGGAGTCCTCGATCTCGGGAAGCGTCGGGTTGACCGCGAGCTCGCCGTCGATCAGGCCGATGCGGACGGCGCCGACCGGGCCCTGGAACGGGAGCGGCGAGATCATCAGCGCCGCCGAGGCGCCGTTGATGCAGAGGATGTCGTAGGGGGTGACGAGGTCGGCCGAGAGCGTCGTGCAGATGACCTGCACCTCGTTCCGGAAGCCCTTCGGCCAGAGCGGCCGGATCGGGCGGTCGATCATGCGTGCGGTGAGGATCGCCTTCTCGGTCGGGCGCCCCTCGCGCTTGAAGAAGCCGCCGGGGATCTTGCCGGCCGCGTACATGCGCTCCTCGACGTCGACGGTGAGCGGGAAGAAGTCCGCGCCCTCCCGTGCCTCGAGGCGACCCGTGGCCGTGGCCAGGATCATCGTGTCTCCGCTGCGCAGGACGACGGCGCCGTCGGCCTGCTTGGCGAGATGGCCGGTCTCCATGGTGATCTCACTGTTTCCAGCAGTCACCGAGACCGAAGTCTTTTCTGGTGCGATCGTGCTCATGTTCCTCCTATCTCCTGCGGGAGACGGAGGCGGAGGTTTGAGGCAGTCCCGCCGGACGGAGCTCCCTCAAACTTCCACCCGGTCTCCCGGGGTTCGTTTGGCCCTTGAAGTGGGCGGTGTGGGAGCCGGTTCCGCCTACCTCCTGAGGCCGAGCTCTTTGATGAGGGCGCGGTAGCCCTCGAGGTCGCGCTTCTGCAAGTAGTTGAGAAGCCGACGTCGCTGCCCGACGAGCTTCAGCAGCCCTCGGCGCGAGTGATGGTCCTTCCGGTGTGTGCGCAGGTGCTCCGTGAGCTCCTCGATGCGCCGTGTGAGCAGCGCGATCTGCACCTGCGGAGAGCCGGTATCCGTCCCGGTACGCCCGTGACGGTCGAAAATCTCCTGCTTTGCATCCTTCGTGAGGGTCACGACGGACGTAGGCTAGCAAAGGTGTCCGTACCCCCCGGCGTAGCGGCGGGCCACCCGGCGACCGCCGAGGCCGGCCTGGAGATCCTGGAAGAAGGCGGCAGCGCCGCCGACGCGGCCGTGGCGGCGGCGCTCGCCTCGTGCGTGGCCGAGACCGTCATGACGGGGGTCCTTGGCGGCGGCTATGCGGCGTGGCTCGACGCGGGGAGCGACCGCGCGGAGATCCTCGACTTCTTCGTCGCCGTCCCTGGGCTCGGGCGGCCCAACCGGTCACCGGAGCTGGAGGAGCTCGCGGTGCCCTTCGGCGAGGAGCTCGTCCACTACTTCGTCGGCGCCGCGACGTGCGCGGTCCCCGGCGTTCCCGGCGGCCTCGAGGCGCTCTGGCGGCGTGCGGGCGTCCTTCCCTGGGAGCGGCTCGTGGAGCCGGCGCTCCGCCTGGCGCGATCGGGGGTGTCGATGCCGCTCGCGCACGCCAAGTGCCTGGCCATGCTCGCCCCCGTCATGACGATGCGGGAGGGCGCCCGCATCTACTCGCCCGGCGGGCGGCTCCTCGAGGAGGGCGGCCGCCTGGAGCAGCCGGGCCTGGTCGCGGCCTTCGAGGTCGTGGCCGCGGAGGGCCCGCGGACGTTCTACGAGGGCACGATGGCCGAGGCGCTGCTCGCTCTCATGGACGAGCGCGACGGCCTGGTCACGGCCGACGACCTCGCCGCGTACGAGATCGCGTGGCTCGAGCCGGTCGAGGCGCTGTACGCAGATGTCCGCGTCCAGTCTCGCGGAGGCCTCTCCCAGCTGGTCGACACGCTGTCGGCTCTCCCCCCGCTTCGCGACGCGTCGCCCGCCGACCGGACGCTCGCGTTCGCCCGCGTCCTCGCCGCTCCGCCCTACAGCGGGCGCACGTACGAGCACACGACGAACCTGGCGGTCGTGGACCGGGACGGGAACGCGTGCGTTCTCACAACGAGCCTCGGGCTCGGGTCGGGCGACTACCTACCCGGGTACGACATGCACCTGAACAGCATGCTGGGTGAGTCCGACCTGCTCATCGGGCCGCTCCAGGCCGGCGGGCGGATGGCCAGCATGATGTCGCCGACCGTCGCCCTGGACGGCGGCGGCCTCGTCATCGCGGCGGGCGCGGCCGGCGGGACGCGCCTCCGCCCCGCGCTCGCCCAGGTGCTCTCGGGAATCCTCGACCAGGACCTCGCTCCCCAGGCTGCCGTCGACCGGGCGCGGCTCCATTCCACCGGGAAGATCGTGCACCTCGAGCCGGGGTTCGAGGAGGAGGCGATCGCGGCGCTCGAGGCGGAGGGCTACGACGTCCGCCTCTGGAGCGAGCTCCACCACTACTTCGGCGGCGTCAGCGCGGTGGCTCGGGCGGGCGCTGCGGCGGATCCGAGGCGGAGCGGCTCGGCTCTGGCTCTGTCGTGAACGACCGCTCGATCGGCACCCAGCCGACGTAGCCGCACAGAGGGCAGCCGTTTGCCAGCGTGCCGGTGCCTTCGCTGACCTCGGCACGGTAGACCGATCCGCAGCCGAGGCAGCGAACGGAGAGGGCAGACGTCCCCATACAGAGAAAGAGTCCTGCGAGGGCGCGAAACTTGCAGCGAATGTCACGCGCCGGGGCGCGTCGCACTTCGTGCGGCCGCGACGTCGTCGGCAATCTGCGCGACGAGGTCCTCCTCGCTTTCGAAGGCGCGTTCGTCGCGAAGCTTCTCCCAGAGCTCGAGCCGCATGCGCTCGCCGTACAGGTCGCCCTCGAAGTCGAGCAGGAACGCCTCGATGCGGCGCTCGCTCCCGCCGTAGTGCGGGTTGACCCCGATCGAGACCGCGGCGCGGGCCCCGAGCGCCTCCCCGACGTAGATTCCGAACGCCGGGATCAGCAGGTGCGACTCGGGCGCGAGGTTCGCGGTCGGAAAGCCGAGCGTGCCGCCGCGCTGGTCGCCGTAGACCACGACCCCTTCGACCTCGAACGGCCGCCCGAGCAGCCCCGCGGCGCCGTGGAGGTCGCCGCCGATGACGAGCTCGCGGATGCGGCTCGACGAGACGCCCTCGAGGAGCGGGACCGCCCGGACCTCGAGGCCGCAGCGGCGCAGGAGCTCCACGTCGCCCCGCCGCCCGGCGCCGAACCTGAAGTCCTCGCCGGCGACGACGACCTGCGCGCCGATCGCGCCGAGGTAGTCGGAGACGAACTCCTCCGGCTCGCGCCGCGAGAGCTCCTGGGTGAACTCGACGACGAGGATCTCGTCCGGCCCGGCCTCCTGGAGCAGCTCGAGGCGCCGCTCGAACGTCGTGAGCAGCTGGACGTCGTACCCGAGGACGAGGCGCGGATGGGGCTCGAACGTGATCACCGTCGAGCGCAGCCCCGTCTCTCTGAGCGCGTCGATCACGGTCAGGTGGCCGCGGTGGACGCCGTCGAACGTCCCGACGGCGACCGCGCGCGCGGCGGGCTCCAGCTCGGCGGGCGAGCGCGCGACGGTCACGCCGCCTCCTCCGGGAGCTCACGCAGCCGGGGCACCGGCGACGGCAGCAGCCAGAGCGCGCCTGCCACCGCCCCGATCGTGGCGACCCACAGGGTCGGGCGCACGCCGATCCACGCGCCGAGCGCGCCGCCGACGAGCGCGCCGATCGGCCGGATGCCCCAGTTGACGAAGTTGAACGCGCCCTGGGCGCGCGAGCGGATCCGGTCGGGCGTGAGCGCGTAGATGATCGAGCCGGCGTTGATGTCGAGAATCATGACGCCGATCCCGGAGAGGAACTCGGCGGCGAAGAGCATCCCGATGATGAGCCAGCGCGGCCCGTCGGCGAGCGGGATGAGAACGAGGGGCGCCGGGAAGAGGACGCAGCCCAGCAGGAACGCTCTCCCGACGCCGATCGTACGGCCGAGGCGCGCGGCGAACGTCGCGCCCAGAAGGCTGCCGACGGCTCCGGCTCCCAGGATGAGCCCAAGCGTCCCCGCCTCGATGCCGAGCGCCCTGGTCGCGTAGAGGACGAACAACGCGGCGAACGCGTAGTTGAAGAAGTTGAGCGTCGCCGTGGCCAGGAACGACGGACGGAAGATCTCGTTGCCCGTGATGAAGCGGATGCCCTCGGCCACGCGGTTGCGGACGCCTCCCTCGACCTCTTCCACCGGCGCTTCGGCTGCCCGCACCCGCCCCAGGAAGAGCGCGGAGAAGAGATACGAGACGGCGTCGGCCAGGATCGTGAACGGCGCGCTGAAAGCCTGGACGAGGAGCCCGCCGAGGCTCGGGCCCGCGATGTACGAGAACGAGCGGCTCCCGTTCATGAGCGAGCTGCCCTCGAGGAACTGCTCGCGGGGCGTGACCGAGACGAAGACGGTCGGGTACGAGACGTCGAAGAAGACCGCGAAGCACCCGGCCGTGAAGGCGACGGCGTAGAGCTGGCCGAGCGTGAGGGTGTCGAACCCGTAGGCAAGCGGCACGGTGGCGAGGACGGCGGCGCGCCCGAGGTCGCATGCGATCAGGACCCGTCGCCGCCGCGCCACGCGGTCGAGCCATACGCCCGCCGGCAGGGAGAGCAGCAGGTGTGGGAGCAGCGCGGCGAAGCCGAGGTAGCCCATCTGGGCGGGGCCGGCATCGAGGACGAGAACCGCGACGAGCGGGAGGGCGATGTAGCTGATCTGGTCGCCGAGGAGCGAGATGGACTGCCCGAGCCAGAGGTTGCGGAAGTCGTGCCTCCGCAGGAGCCTCATGCGACGACCGTCTCCGGCCTGATCGTCCCTCCGTCCGCGATCCCGACGCCCACGAGCTCGCCGTCGCCCGTCCAGAGCGCCACCGGGCCTTCGCCCTCGCCGGGAAGCCGGCGTCCGTGGCGCACCAGGTTGGCCTCCTCCTCGTCGAGCTCACGCTCGGGCAGGTGCACGAGCGCAGCGAGCAGCGGGAGCACCCGGCTCTCGTCGGCATCCCCGACCCGGAACGGGCCCACCGCGGTGCGCCGGAGCCAGCGGCAGTGCCCGCCGAGGGCGTCGGCGATCGCACGCACGTACGTCCCGCTGGAGACGTGCAGCTCGAGCTCGACCAGCGGGGGCGCGTAGCGGTGGATCCGCAGGTCGAAGATCTCGGATCGGCGCGTGGGCATCTCGACCGCGACGCCGCGCCGGTGGAGCCTGTAGGCGCGCTCGCCCTCGATCTTCACGGCGCTCGCCGCAGGAACGGTCAGCTCGACCTCGCCCTGGAGCGCCAGCATGTCGCGCTCGGTCGCGACGGGCGTCTCCTCGATCACGTCCCCCTCGCCGTCTCCGGTCGACGTGCGCAGACCCAGCCGGATCTCGGTCACGTAGCGCTTGTCGAGCCCGACGAGGTAGCGCGCGAGCCGCGTCCCACGGCCCAGGAGCACGAGGAGGAGTCCCGTGGCGAGCGGGTCGAGCGTGCCGGCATGCCCGGCTTTCGTCGTGAACGTCTTGCGCAGGTGGTCGACGACCGCGAACGACGACGGCCCGGCCGGCTTGTCGACGAGGACGAGCCCCGATGTGGAGGATCCGGCCACGGCGGTCCAGTCTAGGCATCCCCAGGCGCACGGCCCGCGGGAGGACGAGGGCCGCTAGGAGGGCTGGTCCGAGTTGTCGCCCGGCGCCTGGGCCAGGAACTCGCGTCGGATGAAGTCGACGATCTCGTCCGTCGACTCCTCGCTCGAGAACCCGGCTGCCTGGCGGTGGCCCCCTCCCCCGCTCTTGCGGGCGATCGCGGAGACGTCGATGCCCTCGGCGCGCGTCCGCAGGCTCACGCGGCGGGTGGGGCCGTTCTGCGTGGGCGGCTCGCGGATCAGCGCCACGAGCTCGGTGCCTTCGACCGCGCGCAGGAAGTCGATGATCCCCTCGGCGAACGGCTCCTCGGCGCCGGCGGCGTCGAAGTCCGTGCGCTCGAGGTCGGAGACGATCACGCGCCCGCCCTCGATCACGCGCGCCTTGGCGAGCGCCCGGGCGAGCAGCTTGATCTTGGCGAAGGCAACGTTCTCGTAGACGTCCTGGAACACCCGGTGCACGTTCGCGCCCGCCTCGACGAGCTCGGCGGCGAGGCGAAGGGCCTTCGGCGTCGTGTTGGCGTACTGGAAGCGGCCCGTGTCCGTGACGAGAGCGATGTAGAGCGCCTCGGCGATCTCGGGCGTCAGGCCGACGCCGAGCTCGAAGAGCAGGTCACGGAGGATCTCCCCGGTCGACGACGCGTCGGGGACGATGAGGTTCACGTGCCCGAAGCGGTTGTTGTCGTGGTGGTGGTCGACGTCGACGACGAGCGGGGCCTGCTGGAGCATGGTCGGATCCGGGCCGAGCCGGCGCTCGTTGGCGCAGTCGAGCGCAAGGACGACGCGCTCGGCGGCGTCCTCCGGCAGCTCACGGGCGAGGTCGTCCAGCGGCATGAAGCCGTACTCGAGCGGCAGCGGCACGCTCCCGGACAGGTACATGATCCCGTCCTTGCCGAGCGCGTCCAGGGCGAGCTTCATCGCCAGGATGGAGCCCAGGGCGTCTCCGTCCGGGTTCTCGTGGGTGGTGACGATGAAGCGGTCGTGCGATCGAATCGCATCTGCGACCGCGGCCAGGTCAGCCGTCTGCGTTGTCCTCTGGGTTGAGCTCATCGATGAGCGCGGAGAGCCGCACTCCCCGCTCCACGGTCGGATCGTACTCGAAGGTCAGCTGAGGGGTCCTCTTCATGCGCAGCTCCTTCGCGAGCGCCGCCTGGAGGACGCCGTGCGAGGACGTCAGGCCAGAGAGGGTCGCGTCGCGCTTCTTGGCGGAGCCGAGGACGCTGACGAAGACCTTCGCGTGCCGGAGGTCGGGGCTCGTCTCGACGCCCGTGATCGTGACGAAGCCGATGCGGGGATCCTTGAGGTCGCCCAGCGACTCCGAGAGGACCTGCCGGACGGACTCGTTCACGCGGCGCATGCGGTTAGTCGTCAAGCGTGACCACCTCCCGCTCCACGCGCGTGAGCTCGAACGCCTGCGACGCGAGGAAGCGCTCCGCGCCGTCGAGGAGCCCGAGCAGCTCGGAGTGCTCGCGTGCGACGCACGAGAGCGTCAGGCGCGAGCGCTGCCACACGTCGTGGTGGTCGACCTCGGCCACCGCCGCGCCGAAGCGCCGCTGGAGCTGCGCCTTCACGGACAGAAGCTCCTTGCGCTTCCCCTTCAGCGAGTGATTGTCGGGGAAGTGGAGCTCCGCGGAGAGGATGCCGACGTAGCCGGTGCCCATGCCGCGGGCGGCTACTCGGCGTCGTCGGGCTCCGGCTCCGCCTCGGCCGGCGCGCCGCCGTTCCCGGCCACCGAGAGATCGGTGCGCTCGACCTCGCGCGTCTCGAACGCCTCGAGAACGTCGCCTTCCTTCACGTCGTTGAAGTTCTCGAGCAGGATCCCGCACTCGAAGCTCTCCTGAACCTCGCGGACGTCGTCCTTGAAGCGCTTGAGGCTCGCGATCGTCGTCTCGTAGATGACCGTGCCCTCTCGGATGACGCGCACCTGCGCGTTGCGGCGGATGACGCCGTTCGTCACGTAGCAGCCGGCGATGACGCCGAGGCGTGAGGCGCGGAAGATCGCGCGCACCTCGGCCTCGCCCAGGATGTCCTCGCGCGTCTCGGGCGCGAGCATGCCGACGAGCGCCTGGCGGATGTCGTCGGTGAGCTGGTAGATGACCCGGTACGTGCGCAGGTCGACGCCCTCGCGCTCGGCGAGGGAGCGCGCCTCGGCGTTCGGCCTGACGTTGAAGCCGATCACGACGGCGTTCGACGCGGAGGCGAGCATGATGTCGCCCTCGGTGATCGCACCGATGCCGGTGTGGATGACGTTCACGCCAACCTCGGGGTGGTCGATCTTCGAGAGCTCGCCGACCACGGCCTCGATCGAGCCCTGGACGTCGGCCTTGACGATGATGTTGAGCTCGCGGATCGCGCCCTCTTCCATCTGCGTGAAGAGGTCGTCGAGGGAGACGCCCCTCTTCGACCCGCGGGCGAGCTGCTCGGCGCGCACGCGCTGACCGCGGAGCTGGGCGAGGTGGCGCGCCTGGCGCTCGTTCTCGACCACGCGGCCCTGCTCTCCGGCGCCAGGCGGGTGGTCGAAGCCGAGGATCTCGACCGGCGTGCCGGGGCCTGCGTCCTTGACCTTCTCGCCGCGGAAGTCGAGGAGCGCGCGCACCTTGCCCCACGCGTCGCCGGCGACGATGGCGTCACCGACGTTGAGGGTGCCGCGCATCACGAGCATCGTCGCGACGGGACCGCGCCCGACGTCGAGGCGGCTCTCGATGATCGGCCCGGAGGCCTCCGCCTTGGCGTTCGCCTGCAACTCCAGCTCCGCGTCGGAGACGAGCAGGATGCGCTCGACGAGGTCGTCGAGCCCCTCCCTGGTCTTCGCCGACACATCGGCATACTGCGTCGTGCCGCCCCACTCCTCCGGCTGGAGCCCGTGCGTGGTGAGATCCTGGCGCACCTTCTGCGGGTTCGAGTCCGGCTTGTCGATCTTGTTCACGGCGACGACGATCGGCACGTCGGCGGCGCGGGCGTGGTTGATCGACTCGATCGTCTGCGGCATGACGCTGTCGTCGGCCGCGACCACGAGCACGGCGATGTCCGTCACCTTGGCGCCGCGGGCACGGAGGGCGGTGAAGGCCTCGTGGCCCGGGGTGTCGAGGAACGTCACCCGGCGGCCGTTGTGGTCGACCTGGTAGGCGCCGATGTGCTGCGTGATCCCGCCGGCCTCGGTCTCGACGACGGCACTCTCGCGGATCGCGTCCAGGAGCGTCGTCTTGCCGTGGTCGACGTGGCCCATGATCGTGACGACCGTCGGACGTGCCGTGAGGTCGTCGGGGTCGTCCTCGTACGTCTCCGGCTCGAGCTCCTCCTCGTCCGCGTGCTTGATCTCGACTTCCTTCTTGGACTCGGTCGCGATCAGCTCGATGGCGTCGTCCGAGAGCGTCTGCGTGATGGTGACCATCTCGCCGACACCCATCATGATCTTGATGATCTCGGGCACGGACACGCCCAGCGCGGCCGACAGCTCCTTGACCGTCGCGCCCGAGTTGACCTTCACCGGCCCGGTCGGCGCGGCCGGAGCCTGCTGCGGCTCCCGCGGCGGCTGCTTGACGCCGTCGCGCTGCGGGCGCTCGGGGCGCGGGCGGGCAGCCTGCGTGTCGATGACCACGCGGCGCTTGCGGCGGCCTCCCGGCGCGCCGCCCCGCGGTCTCAATGGTCTCTGTCGATCAGCCACGGCGCGAGCCTAGTCCCCCTGTATAGACGCTTTCAATCCCGAAGGGATGGTGACGGTCCGCCGCAGCGTGCGCGCGAAGGCCCTGCGTGCCGCGGCCCTCTCGAAGCACGACGGCCGACGACAGGTGTACGCGCCCCTGCCGGGAAGCCTCTGCCCCGCGTCCGCCTCGAGCACGCCCTCCGGCGCCGCGAAGCGCACGAGCTCCGACTGCGGCGCCTTGCGACCGCAGCCGACGCACGTCCGGATGGGATCCGTCACGACGCAGGCTGCTCTTCCCCCTCGGCGGCGGGCTCGGCCGCCTCGCTCTGCGGCTCCGCGGTGTCGTCGCCGTCCGCCGGAACCTCGCCGTCGGCCTCCACCTCGGCCTCCTCCGGCATGCCGCCGATCGGGATGGCCTCGGACGGGTCGAGCTCCTCCCCTGCCTCCTCGCGCGCAGCGAGCTCGCGGTGGGCGGGGATCCCGCAATAGCGCGAGCCGGGCACCGACGTGTTCGGGCAGCGCTTGCCGTTCGAGAGCACCGCGGCGCAGCGGCCGGAGAACTCCTCGTCGACGCCGCCGCCGAACGCGGCCTCGGCCTCGGTGCGGGCGAACTCGGACTCGGACACGATGTCGATCTTCCAGCCGGTCAGCCGGGCGGCGAGGCGGGCGTTCAGGCCCTCCTTGCCGATGGCGAGCGAGAGCTGGTCGTCGGGGACGACAACGGTCGCCTCCATGGTCTCGTCGTCGACGAGCACCTCGCGGACGCGGGCCGGCGAGAGCGCCTTGGCGACGAACCGCGCGGGCTCCGGATTCCACGGGATGATGTCGATCTTCTCGCCGCGGAGCTCGGACACGACCATGCGGACGCGCGAGCCGCGCGGGCCGACGCAGGCGCCGACCGGGTCGACGCCCTGGACGTGGGACTCGACCGCGATCTTGGAGCGGTAGCCGGGCTCGCGGGCCACGCCGCGGATCTCGACGAGGCCGTCGGCGATCTCGGGGACCTCGAGCTCGAAGAGCGTCTTGATCAGCTCCGGGTCGCGCCGGGAGAGGATGACCTGCGGGCCCTTCGTCCCCGAGCGGACCTCGGTGATCACGGCCTTGATGCGGCTCCCCTGCTCGTAGCGCTCGCCGTCGACCTGCTCGGAGCGCGGCAGCAGCGCCTCGACCTTGCCGAGGTCGACGAGGACGTTGTTGCGGTCGCCGGCCTGCTGGACGATGCCGGTCACGACCTCGGTCACGCGGTCGACGTACTCGTCGTACATCATCTCGCGCTCGGCTTCGCGGATCCGCTGGAGGATCACCTGCTTGGCCGTCTGCGCGGCGATGCGGCCGAAGTTCTCCGGAGTGACGTCGCTGCGCCTCACCTGGTCCTCGGGCACCTCCGACCAGTCGATCGTGAGGTCGTCGTCCGAGAGCAGCGTGTGCGAGCGCTCGCCGTTCTCCGCCTCGGCAGCCTCGAGCTCGACGAGCGCGCGCTCGCGGGCCTCGTCCAGGAGGCGCTCCTCGATGTCCGCGGGCAGCTCGATCGACCACACGCGGAAGTCGCCGCTGACGCGGTCGAGCTCGACGTGTGCGTGCCGGGCCGCGCCCGGCGTCTTCTTGTAGGCGGCGAGGAGAGCGTCTTCGAGGGCCTGGACGAGCGTGTCGTCCTCGATGCCCTTCTCCTTCTCGATCTCCCTGACCGCTTCCAGGATCTCCCGGCTCATGGTTCCTTCCTATCCCTCGTCGATGAGATTGCCGCGCGCGATTGCTTCGTACGGGATGCCCACCCGCTGCTCGCCTGCCGCGATCGTCACCTCGCGGTCGCTGGCGTCCACGACCTCGCCGCGGAAGCGCTTGCGCCCCGCGACCTCGTGGGTCGTCCGGATCGCGGCACGCTTGCCGACGACGTCGGCGAAGTGCTTCGGCGTGCGGAGCGGGCGCTCGAAGCCCGGCGAGGACACATCGAGCGTGTAGTGGTTGAGGTAGTCCCTGAGAACGTCCGTGACCCGCTCGCAGAGGGCATGGTCGACTCCGTCGGGGTGGTCGACGTACACGACCAGCCGCTCGGGGCCCGCCAACTCGACTGCGAGCACCTCGACGTCAGGCAGCCGGTCCTCGACGGTTGCCGCGACGTCGCGATGGAGTTGTCGTTCCTTCTCGTAGACCTGCATCAGACCCTTCTCGTAAAAAATGGGCGCCGCGCGCCCATTTCTCCAAACCTGGGGAAATGTCCGGCGTCAGGATAGCAGCGGGCCCCCTTCTCCCGCCGTTCTCGTGCCGCCTGCATCGAGGACGATCGTGACCGGTCCGTCGTTCGCGATCTCGACCGTCATCCTCGCTGCGAAGCGGCCTCGGGCCACCTCGACGCCCTCGTCCGCGAGTGCGTCGCAGAAGGCCTCGTAGACCGGCTCGGCTACCTCCGGCGGGGCCGCGGCGGCGAAGCTGGGTCGGTTTCCCTTGGCCGTGTCCGCGATGAGCGTGAACTGGCTGACGACGAGAGCTCTTCCTCCCTCGTCCAGGACGCTCCGGTCGAACTTTCCCTCGTCGTTCTCGAAGATCCGCAGGCGCGCGACCTTCCCCGCCAGCCGCTCGGCGACGGCCGCGTCGTCGCCGTCCGCAACGCCGAGGAGCACGCAGAGCCCGCGGCCGATCTCGCCGACTCTCTCGTCGTCCACGAGGACCCGCGCCCGCGAGACGCGCTGCACGACGGCCCGCACGGAGCGCTAGTCCGAGTCCTCGCCGGGGGCGCTGGACTTGAGCTGCTTCTTCGCCTCGTCGGCGCTCTTCTGCAGCGCGCTCCCGACGAGGCTCGGCGTGAAGCCGAAGACGGCGGCCGTGACGAGCCCGAGCGGGCTCTCGCTCACGTTGAAGATGTCCGCCAGCTTCGGGACCGAGTTGGGGTCATTGAGCTCGATGAGGTAGGCGGTCAGGATGACGCCGGCGACCCCGGCGAGACCCGAGACGAGAGGCGTGTGGACGAGCCGGACCAGCCCGAGCCCGAAGTCGTCCTCGAGCACGCCGTCGGCGGATGCCGCCTGCTGGAGCTGCCGGAAGAGGCCGACCGTCGCGCCGATGAGGTAGAAGGTCGCCCCGGCGACGATCTGCGTCTTCTCCGCACCACCGAGAACGGCGAGCACGAGCCCTGCGTAAGCGACGAGCCCGGTGAAGACCATCGTCGAGAACAGCCGGTTGCGGGCACGGAGGATGCTCGCCCGCCGGCCGTCGCGGAACTCGTCGATCGTCGCCTGTACCTCCCGGACGACGGCTCGCGCCATGTGCTTGTCGGTCGAGTTCGGCGCCGGAGGGGCATCCGGCAGATAGTCCCCCGCACCGAGGACCATCAGCGCACGCTCCAGCCTGTGCGAGGCGTCCTTCGCCTCGGCGACCTTCGACCCCTCCAAAGCCGCACGCTCGCTCAGAGCCTGCAGCACGACCTCTTCCTCGTGGACGAGCTCGGTCAGAGCCTGCTCGGCGTCGTGAATCTCCTGGAAGACGGCGATGTAGCCCGTGCCGCGGAGCCAGGTAAACCCGTCACGGGCGTCGTCCGACGAGAGCAGCTTGCGGGCAGAGTCGAGCGACGTTGTGTACATCGCCCAGGCCGCACGGTCGCTCTTGCTCTCGACGGTCGCCCCGACGCTCTTCAGCTTCGCATGACGGTTGGCGAGCTCGTGGTAGAGGGCGGAGTTCGCGTGCTGCGGCATGGAGAGCCGGCGCAGGAAGAGGCCGGCCGCGACCCACGCGCCGAGACCGATGACCGTGCCGTAGAGGACTGCGCTCGTCGATCCGCCGCCCGCCAGCATCCACGTTACGACCGCCGCCGAGCAGGCGCCGGGCAGGGCCAGCAACGCGGCCACGAGCCCGACGGCGTAGCTCGACCCGAAGCTCTTGACTCCGGCCAGGGCGCTCACGCGGCTATCCCACAAGAGGTGGCAGTGCACGTCAAGCGGGCAGCGGGCTGAGCGCTAGCTCTCGAGCTTGGCGAGCGCGCGGCGGTAGTCGCGGCTCTGCGGGCGGAAGAACGTCGCCAGCCGGTAGTGCCCGACGGCCTCGTCGGCGCGGCCCTGCTGCTCGAGGCAGCGGCCGAGCGCGAAGTGCGCGTAGTGGTCGACGGGCTCGATCTCGAGGATCGTCCGGAACTCCTGCTCCGCCTCGGCAAAGCGGCGGATGCGGAAGTAGGCGATGCCGAGGGCCTCGCGGATCGAGGCCTTCCGCGGTTCCCGCTTCTTCGCTTTCTCGAGCGCGACGGTCGCCTGGGCGGCGAGGCCGGCCGCGAGGTGCTCGCGGCCCTGCTGGTAGAGGTCGTAGGTCTCGCTCATCGTCTCTCCCACGATACGCAAAGCCGCACGGTCTGCCGACCGCCGGACGGCCAGGTCAGCCGGTCGCCTAGCCGGTGAGCGAGCGGAGGCTCGCCGCGCCGCGCATCCGGCTGATGATCCCGAGGCGGCGCCGGAGGTTGCGGCGCAGCTCGCGGAGCTCCCGGCGGGCCCGGCGGAGGGCCGTCGGGGCCACGCTCGGCGGTCCGAAGCGGGCCAGGGTGAGGTCGCGGACGAGCGGCTCCGCGCTGACCGCGTAGTAGCGCTCGAGCGTGTCGCCGATCTCGGGGAGCGTCGCGCTGGGCGAGATCTCGACCCCCTGGTCCGCGAGGTAGCCGACCACGTCCTGGCGGCAGGCGGACGCGAGCTCGCGGGGGTCGCGCGTCGCGAAGCGTGCGCTGCGGCGGATCGCCTTGGCCGCGACGACGGCGGCGAACGCACCGCCGAGGACGACGAGGAGAACGAGGATGAGGCTCGGCCCGCGCTCGCGCACCGTGGCGGCGGCGCCGCTGCCGGAGCTCCCGACGGAGGACTCCTGTCCGCCGGGTCCCTGCTGCGCGGTGCGGAAGCCCTCCTGGAGCGCCGGGTTGAGGCCGCTCAGCGGCTCCGCGAGGCCGATGCCGGCCGCGTCGCCGAAGTTGAACTGGCCCGAGCTCGGCAGGTACGTCGCCCCCAGCTGCCCGCGGCCCGGCGTCGGGTCGAAGGGCACCCAGCCGAAGCGCGGGAAGTAGACCTCCACCCAGGCGTGGGCGTTGGAGTCGCTGACGACCCACTCCTTGTCGTCCTCGTCGTATCTCCCGCTCGTGAACCCGACGGCCACGCGAGCCGGGATGCCGAGCAGCCGCAGCATGAGGGTCATCGCGCCGGCGTAGTGCTGGCAGTACCCGCGCTTCGTGTTGTTGATGAAGTCGACGAGAGGCGGCTCGCCGCCGATGGGCAGCGGCGGCTGCTCGTCGTAGGTGAACCCCCCGGCCTCGCGGAACCACGTCTCCAGGAGCACGGCTGCCTCGTAGGGCGAGCGATGCCCGGCCGTCACGCCCACGGCCGCCTGGTAGATGGACTCGAGGGCCAGGATCTTCGAGTCGTCGGCGTGCGTCGCGTTGAAGAACACGGCCATCTGCGTGTCGCGGCCGTTCGCGTTCCAGGCGGGGACGGCCTCGTAGACGACCTCGAGATAGCGCTCGGCCGCTGCGGGGTACTCGCCGTCGAACTCGGCAAGCTCGCTCGGCTGCGCATCAGGGACGTAGCTCCAGACCGTGTACCGCTGGTTGCGGCGCAGGGAGTCCGGGACGATCACGACGTCCCCGTCGTCGTCGGCGACCGGCGCCTCCGTTCCCGGACGCCAGCGCACGGGCTGCGCGGAGGCGAGCAGGTGCGTGTCCCGCAGGGCCTCGATCGTGAAGTCCTGCCGGACCCAGTTGTCCTCGTTGGCCGCGGCCTGCGGGAGGAGCGAGTTCTCGCCGACCGCGTCGATCTGCTCGCGCTGCTCGGAGTCGCCGAACTCCTTGGCCTCGTCCCAGATGTCCCCGGTGTAGTCGTCGAGTGTCGTCGCGCGCCAGTAGAGCGAGCGCTTGGGGCCCGACGCCTTGACGCGCATGACGACGGTCGGGTCCTCGGGGAAGTCGATCCCCTCGTAGTTCGCGCGCCAGACGTACTCGACCGAGACGGGCGCGGTCGGGCGGTCGTAGGGATCCCACGTCTGCCAGGAGAGGAACGCCGGCTTGGCGACCGCGCTCGAGCTGGAGGCGACCAGCGCGACGAGGACGAGCAGGACCCCGACGCCGGCGGCGTGGAGGATGCCCCGCGGGGGCTCGTCGCGCCGCAGGAGGAAGAGGATCGCCAGGACGCCGATCAGGCCCATGACCCCGGCCATGAGGGGCCGCTGGCCGGGGATGAGCGTCGCCGGCCACCCGATCGCCACGACGAGGCCGAGCGCGGCAGGGATCGGCTTTCGCGCCATGACCAGCATCCCCACGAGCGCGGTGAAGCCGAAGATGGCCAGCAGGACGAGCGAGTGCATGAGCGCGAAGTCGATGCGGTCGAACGGCAGCTGCGTCTCGTAGAAGTCGAGGAACCCCTGGCGGATGCCGTCAAGGACCGGCCCGAAGAAGTCGCGCTGCGGGTCGCGGGGGCGCGCGTCGGAGAGCGGGATCTCGTAGGCGGCGCTCGCGGCGAAGATCGTCGAGCCGAAGAGCACGGCGAAGATCGCCAGCCGGGAGCGCAGGAACGCGACCGCGAGGATCGGGATCAGCGCGAAGAAGAGCATCGGGAGCCACTCGCGCCAGGAAACGCCGATGCTCTCGAGACGCAGCCACGACACCGTCACGAGCACGGCGACGAGCGCGACGAGGACGGCCCGGCTAGCCAACGGCCGCCTTCAGCTCGGAGGCGCCGAGGCGCGCGGCGAGGTCGTCGCCGCGGCGCAGCACGACGACGGGCACGCCGGCGCGCTGGAGGCGCAGGATCAACGCGGCGGCCTCGGGCGGGAGCCGGCGCTCGACGGCCGTCGGGGCCCCTGCTCCGAACGTCGAGGAGTCGACGTAGACGAGGCTCGCGCCGTGATGCGCCATCGCACGGTGGGCGAGGCGCTCCACGAGCCGCGGCGAGAGCGACGAGGTGACGATCGTGAGCTCGACAGCGCGGGCGGCAGGCCCGGCCTCGTCGCCCAGCATGTTGGCCGCGGGCACGTGGCCGTCCGCCTCGACGGCCGCGAGGATGCCGAGCGCGCGGTGCCACTCGCCGTCGAACGAGTGCACGCGCTGGTAGGTCGGGCGGGCGCTGTTGACGAGCAGAGCGGCCCTGCGGCCGCGGCTCGCATGGGACTTGAGGATCGAGCCCGCGGCGCGCACGGCCAGCTCGAAGCTCGAGTCGGCCGGTTCGCCCACGACCACGCTGGCGTCCGCGTCCAGGAGGACGGCGGTCTCGTCGCGGGGCGAGTCCTCGAGCTCCTTCACCATCAGCTGCCCGCGCTTGGCGGTGGACGGCCAGTGGACGCGGCGTAGCGACTCGCCCTGCTCGTACTCCCGGACGCTGTGCAGGTCGAACCCAGTCGGCCGGCGCATGAGGAGACGCCGGCCCTCGGGCGTGCGTGCGCCGGACTCCGAGAAGAGGCGGTCGAGGTCGACGAGGCGCGGGTAGACGAGGATCGCGGCGCCGGTCGGAAGGTCGACGGAGACGCGCTCGAGTCCGAACGGGTCCTCGATCACGATCTGGGCCTGCTCCACCGGGTAGCGGCCGCGCGGCACACGCCGCAGCGTGTAGCGGCCGCGGAGACGCCCGTGGCGGCGGACGAGCGGCGTCTCACGCTCGCCGAGCCGTGCGATGCGCTCGCGCAGGACGAGCGCGCCCGACGGGACGACGCCCTCCTCGTCGAGCTCGACCGAGACGGTGACGTCGTCGCCCGCGAGCCGCTCCCCCTTGCCGAGCTTGCGCCGAAGCTCCATCGGCCGGCGGAGGTAGCGCACCCAGAGGGCGGCCGCCGCGACGGCGAGGACGAGGCCGAGGGCGATCGGGTAGAGCGCCTCCGAGCCGAAGGCCCACGCGGCGAGGTAGATCCCGCCTCCGAGGGCGAGGATCCAGCGGCCGCGGTCGGTCAGCACCTGACGGTGCTCCCTAGACGGGAACCGGCGTGCGCTCGATGACGTCGCGGACGACGTCCTCCGCGTCCATCCCGCCCGAGCGTGCCTCCGGCGAGAGGATCAGCCGGTGGGCGAGCACGGTCGGGGCGACCGCCTTGACGTCGTCGGGCTCCACGAAGTCGCGGGCCGCGACGAGCGCCCGCGCCTTGGCGACGCGCAGGAGCGCGAGGCCGGCGCGTGGGCTCGCGCCCAGGAAGAGGCGGTTGTCCGAGCGCGTGTGGCGCAGGACGGCGACGACGTAGCGGTTGAGGCTCTCCTCCACGAAGACGCTACGGGTCTCGTCGATCGCGCTCAGCACTTCCTCGGCCGTGGCCACGGACTCGAGGGCGTCGAGCGGGGTCTCCGCCGCGTTCTCGGAGAGCATGCGCGCCTCCTCGGCGTGCGGCGGGTAGCCGATCGCGATCCGCATCGTGAAGCGGTCGAGCTCCGCCTCCGGCAGCGGGTACGTGCCCTCGTACTCGATCGGGTTCTGCGTCGCCATGACCATGAAGGGCGGCGCGAGCTGGTAGGAGACGCCGTCTACAGTGACCTGGCGCTCCTGCATGCACTCGAGCAGGGCGGCCTGGGTCTTCGGCGAGGCGCGGTTGATCTCGTCGACCAGCAGGATGTTCGCGAACACCGGCCCTGGCCGGAACTCGAACTCGTTCGAGCGCTGGTTGAAGATGTTGACGCCGGTGATGTCCGACGGGAGCAGGTCGGGGGTGAACTGGAGGCGTGAGAACGAGCAGTCGACCGAGCGCGCGAGCGACTTGGCGAGCGTCGTCTTCCCCACCCCCGGGAAGTCCTCGATGATCAGATGGCCCTCGGAGAGAAGGCAGAGGACGGCGAACTCGAGCGTCTCGTCGGGGGCGTGGATCACCTTCCGGAGGTTGGCGATGATCCGTTGGGCGAGTGACGCCGCGCTCGACGCCTGCACACCCTGCTTCGCTTCGACGGCCTGGTCGTCCATCTAATCCCCTCCCAGCAGGGTCTCGATCTCATCGAGGATAGCCACAGCGCATTCCTCCTTGCTCCGCCTGCTCACTGCCCTCTCACCGTCGTGCGTGAGCAGGACAAGCTCGTTCCAGTCCGAATCGAACCCGATGTCAGAACGAGATACGTCGTTGTAGACGAAGAGGTTCCCTCGCTTGTTTGTCAACTTCGTGCGGGCACGCTCCAACCCGGCCTCGCCCTCGTCCGCGGCGAACCCGACCAGCACCTGGCCGTTGCTGCGGCGCTGTCCCAGCTCGGCGAGCACATCCTGCGTCGGCTCGAGCTCGATCGTCCATGTCTCGGTGTCCTTCGGCCGCTTGGCGGCGATCGGATCGCTCGGCCGGTAGTCGGCGACGGCGGCGGCCATCACGACGACGTCGGCGTCGGCGCGCTCGAGCACCTCGCGCGCGAGGTCGGCGGCCGACGGCGCCTGGACGATCTCGACGCCGTCCGGCGCCGGCACGGCGAGGTTGGAGGCGACGAGCGTCACCTCGGCCCCGCGCCTGCTCGCCTCCCGCGCGAGCGCGACGCCCATCTTCCCCGAGGAGCGGTTGCCGACGAAGCGCACGGAGTCGAGCGGCTCGCGCGTTCCGCCGGCGCTGATCAGGAGGCGCTTGCCGCGCAGCGGGCCGGCGGCGCCCAGGAGCTCCAGGCAGCGGGCGAAGATCGCCTCGGGCTCGGCCATGCGGCCCGGCCCGTGCTCTCCCTCGGCCAGCTCGCCCGACTCGGGGCCGATCGTCTCCACCCCGCGCTCCCGCAGGAGCGCGACGTTCGCTCGCGTCGCGGGGTGCTCCCACATGCGGACGTTCATCGCGGGCGCGACGAGCAGCGGCCCGCGCACTGCGAGCGCGGCCTGTGTGAGCACGTTGTCGGCGAGCCCGTGCGCCAGCTTGGCGAGCGTGTTCGCCGAAAGCGGCGCCACGACCATCAGGTCGGCGTCGGTCAGATGCGGGTAGAGGTCGCGGGCCGCCTCACGGCGGGCCAGCGCCTCGAAGGTGTGCGCGGTGACGAAGCGCTCGGCGTCGGGCGTGAGGACGGGCGTGACCTCGTGGCCGTCGGTGACGAGCAAACGCAGGAGCTCGCACGCCTTGTAGGCGGCGATCCCACCGGTCACACCGAGGAGAACCCGAGCCATGTGGCCCTCGTGCCCGTAGGGCTACGAGTGCGCGACTTTGATCTTGCCCTCGGCGACTTCCTCGAGGGCCATGGTCAGGTAGTTCTTCGAGCGGGACTCGACCAGCGGCGGGGCGAAATCGTCGAACGTGCCCTCACCGAGCTGGTGGTGATAGTTGTTGATCTGCCTGGCCCGCTTGGCGGCGGCGATCACGAGCGCGTAGCGCGAGCCGCCGGTGGAGTCGAGGAGATCGTCGAGGCGTGGGTACATCATGGCGCGGAAAGCTTACCTGCAGGATCCGGTCGTCCGGCGATTGCCGCGTCGATGATCGCTTCGAGCTCGCTCACGGCCCGCTCCACGTCGTCGTTCGTGACCACGTGGTCGAAGTCGTCGGCCTCCTGTGCCTGGCGGCGTGCAAGGGCGAGTCGCTCGCCGATCTCCCCCGCGCTCTCCGTGTCGCGCTCGCGCAGGCGGCGCTCGAGCTCACCGAAGCTCGGGGCCTGGACGAAGATCGTGACGGCCTCCGGGGCCGTCGCCTGGACCTCCTTGGCGCCCTGGGTCTCGAGCTCGAGGATCGGGCTTCGCCCCTCGCCGACGATGCGCTCGACCTCGTCCTTGAGCGTCCCGTACCGGTGGCCGGACACGTAGGTCACGTGCTCGAGGAACTCGCCGGCCCCGACGCGGCGCTGGAACTCGTCGTCCATGAGGAACCTGTACTCGCGGCCGTCGGACTCGCCGGGCCGCCGCTCGCGCGTCGTGGCCGAGACGGCTACGGCCAGATCGGGACGTCGGCCGACGAGCGCCCGGATCAACGTGCCCTTGCCGGCGCCGGAAGGCCCGGTGACGACGAAGAGCCTGGGCCGCACGGCTAGCGGCGCAGCAGCGCCACCAGCTCCGCGCGCTGGCGGTCGGAGAGGCCGCCCACGGTCTTCGACTGGCTGATCCGGCACTGGTTCAGGAAGCGGGCGGCCTTCACGCGCCCGAACTTCGGGACGGCCATGAGGATGTCGAAGACCTTCGCGGTCTCCACGTAGGCGGGCGGATTGCGCAGGATGGTCTCGATCTGCGCCGACCCTGCCTTGAGATCCTTCTTGAGCTTGGCCCGCTTGACGCGGATCTCATTCGCCCGGCGGAGAGCCTCCATCCGCTGATCCAGGGATCGGAGGGGTGCCTGGACCTGCGTCTTGGTGCCTTGCATGGCGCGGCATTCTAACAGCGCCTTTCAGACCTTCAACCCGACCTGTTCCTTCTGTTTCGCAAGCGCGTCGGCAGGACTGGCAACACCGTCGAGGGCGATCCCGTGGGCGGCGGAGGGCTCGGCGAAGCCGCGACTTGCCGCTTCGGTTGCGAGCTCCCGCCGGATCCGGGCGGGTGCGCCGGGGTCTGCGAAGAGCACCGTGCCGAGGGCCACGGCGGACGCTCCGACCGCGATCAACTCCAGCGCGTCGGCGCCCGTCTCGACCCCTCCCATGCCGACGATCGGGAGGCCGGTGGCCCGGTAGCAGGCGTGCACGGCGGCGAGCGCGACCGGCCGCAGGGCCGGCCCGGAGAGCCCTCCCGTGCCGGTCGCGAGGCGCGGCCGGAGCGTGCGCGGGTCGAGCGCCATCCCCCGGATCGTGTTCACGAGGGAGAGCCCGTCGGCGCCCGCCGCTGCGGCCGCGAGGGCGACCGCCGGGATGTCCGGCAGCGCCGGCGAGAGCTTGGCGTACAGCGGCTTCGACGTCGCCGCACGGGCGGCCGCGACGATGGAGGTCGCCTCGTCCTCGGGCTCTGCGACGTTCGGGCACGAGAGGTTGAGCTCGAGCGCGGCGGCGCCGGTCTCGTCGAGCCGCGCGCAGAGATCGCCGTAATCCGCCGCGGAGAACCCGCCGACGGAGACCCACACGGGCGGCCCGAGCTCGAGCAGCCGCGGCAGGACGTCGTCCACGAACCTCTCGATGCCGGGGTTGGCCAGCCCGATCGAGTTGAGCATCCCCGCGGCGGTCTCGGCGATCCGCTCGGGGGCGTTCCCCTCCCTCGGCAGCGGCGTCACCGTCTTCGTCACGAAGGCGTCGAGCTGCCGAGCCACGTCTGGCGCGGTGAGCGCGTCGAGGCAGCCCGAGGCGTTGAGGATCACGCGACGGCCCTTTCGGGCACGGCCGGGATCTGACCCCGGGCATGTCCGCCGAGGACGGGGCCTTCGACGCAGAGGCGCGCCAGGCGCCCGTCGATCTCGACCACGCAGCCGTAGCAGGCGCCGTAGCCGCAGGCCATCGGCGCCTCCCAGGCGAGCTGGGCGTCCGGGGCCAGGTCGCGCACCGCCTCGAGCATCGGCTCGGGGCCGCAGGCGAGCACGTCGTGCCCCGACTCCAGGCGCTCGGTGACGTACGTCGGCTCCAGCACGACCTCGGCGTTCGGGACGAGAGCCGCGGCCTCTGCGTGCAGCGCGCTGCGGAAGCCGAGGATCGCCGGCGGCCCGCCGAGCTGCTCGGAGAGGTACGGGAACGGGGCGACGCCGATGCCGCCGCCGACGATCAGCGGCCGCGCGACGTCGAGACGGAAGCCGTTGCCGAGCGGGCCGAGCACGTCGATCTCCTCCCCGCGCTCGAGCTCCGTGAGCGCGCGCGTGCCGGGCCCGATCGGGTCGACGAGGAACGCGAGCTCACCGGGAGGGGCGAGGCAAAGGCTCATCGGCCGCGGAAGCAGCGTCGCGCGGGTGCGGAGCATGAAGAACTGCCCAGGGATGCCCGGATCCACCGCGCCGCGGCGCAGCCGCACGAGCGCGTACGGCCCGACCGCCTCGACGGCGACGACGCTAAGCCGGGCGGGCGACACGTTCCTGAAGGGAGAGAGTCTCGCCGCGGGTCGCGCGCGCGATCGCCTCGACGGCCGCCGATGCGCCCGCGATCGTCGTCACGCAGGGCACCCGGGCGACGAGCGCGGCCTCACGGATGAGATAGCCGTCCGAGCGGGCCCCGCGACCGTCGGGCGTGTTGATCACCAGGTCGACGCGCTGGCGGCGGATGAGGTCGACGACGGTCGGCCCGTCGCCGGGCTCGGTCACCTTGCGGATGCCGTCCACCTTGAGCCCCGCGGCTGCGAGCGCCCAGGCCGTCCCGCCGGTGGCGCAGAGCGAGAAGCCGAGCGCCGCCAGGCCGCGCCCGAGCTCGACCGCGGCGGGCTTGTCGTCGTCGCGGACGGAGAGGAAGGCCGCGCCGCCGGTCGGGAGCGGCCGGCCCGCCGCCCGCTCGGCCTTGGCGAACGCGGTCGGGAAGTCTGCCGCGGTGGCCATGACCTCGCCGGTCGAGCGCATCTCCGGCCCGAGCACCGCGTCCGCGCCCGGGAAGCGGGCGAACGGGAAGACAGACGCCTTCACAGAGACATGGCCAGGGGTCTGACCCCGGGACCCGTCCAAGGCGGACAGGGGCGCGCCCGCGACGAGCCTGCAGGCGGCCTGGACGAGGTTGACGCCGAGGGCCTTCGATGCGAAGGGGATCGTGCGCGAGGCGCGTGGGTTGGCCTCGAGGATGTAGAGGCGGCCCTCGTGGAGAGCCAGCTGCACGTTGATGAGCCCGACGACGCCGAGCGCCGGGGCGAGCTCGCGCACGACCGCGATGCACTCGGCGAGGACCTCCTCCGGGAGGCCGACCGGCGGGAGCGCGCACGAGGAGTCGCCGGAGTGGACGCCAGCTTCCTCGACGTGCTCCATGAGCGCGGCGACCCAGGTGTCCTCACCGTCGCACAGGGCGTCGACGTCGATCTCGACGGCTCCCTCGAGGAACCTGTCGACGAGCACCCGTCCGCACCCCTCGGCCGCAACGGCCACATCCTCCGGCTCGTAGCAGACGCGCATCCGGCGCCCTCCGAGCACGTAGGACGGGCGCACGAGCACCGGATAGCCGATCTCCTCGGCGACGTCGACCGCGCTCGCGGGGTCGTGCGCGACGCCCCAGGGCGGCACGGCCACGTCCAGGCGCCCGCAGAGCTCGGCGAAGCGCTCCCTGTCCTCGGCCAGGTCGACCGCGTCCTGCGGGGTCCCGAGAATCCGGTGGCCGGCGTCCTCGAGTGCCCGCGCGAGCTTGAGCGGCGTCTGCCCGCCGAACTGGATCACGACGCCTTCGGGACGCTCGCGGTCGCAGATCTCGAGCACCTCCTCAGCCCTGAGCGGCTCGAAGTAGAGCCGGTCGGAGGTGTCGTAGTCGGTGGAGACGGTCTCCGGGTTGCAGTTCACCATTACCGTCTCGTAGCCGAGCTCGCGGAACGTGCGTGCGGCGTGCACGCAGCAGTAGTCGAACTCGATCCCCTGACCGATGCGGTTCGGGCCCGACCCGAGGATGACGACGCGCGGCTTCGCCTTGTCCGGCCGGGCCTCGTCCTCCTCTCCCCAGGTCGAGTAGAGGTAGTTCGAGGCTGCCTCGACCTCGGCCGCGCAGGAGTCGACGCGCCGGTAGGCGGGCCGCACGCCCCAGCTTGTCCGCGCCGCCCTGACCTCGTGCTCGCTTGTGTTCCACGCACCAGCCAGATCCGCGTCGCTCCACCCGAGCCGCTTGAGGCGGAGCCAGTCGTCGGCGACCAGGTCGGAGTTTGTGCGCGTGGAACACAAGGCCTCCCGGGCGCGCTCGAGCTCGGCGCGGAACCACGGGTGGACGCCCTCGGGAAGATCGTCGAGGGTTGCCCACGGCGTCGCGGCGCCCCCGTCGAGCTCGCGCGACCGCATCGCCTTCAGGAACGCCTCGGTGAACGTCCGTCCGATGCCCATCGCCTCGCCCACGGACTTCATCTGCGTCCCGAGCGCGTCGTCGGCACCCGGGAACTTCTCGAAGGCGAAGCGCGGGAACTTGACGACGACGTAGTCGAGCGTCGGCTCGAAGCTGGCCGGCGTCGTCCGCGTCAGGTCGTTCGGGATCTCGTCGAGCGTGTAGCCGACGGCGAGCTTGGCGGCGACCTTGGCGATCGGGTAGCCCGTCGCCTTGCTGGCGAGGGCGGACGAGCGGGAGACGCGCGGGTTCATCTCGATCACCCGGAGCTCGCCGGTCTCGCGCTCGCGGGCGAACTGGATGTTGGAGCCGCCGGTCTCGACGCCGACTGCGCGAATGACGCGCGCCGAAGCATCGCGGAGCTCCTGGAAGGCCTCGTCGGGGAGCGTCATCTGGGGCGCGACCGTGACCGAGTCGCCGGTGTGGACGCCCATCGGGTCGAGGTTCTCGATCGAGCAGACGATGACGACGTTGTCGCGGTGGTCGCGCATGACCTCGAGCTCGAACTCGTCCCAGCCGATCAGCGACTCCTCGACGAGCACCTGGCCGACCGGGCTCTCCCCCAGCCCGCGGTCCAGAAGCCGCGCGAGATCCTCGTGCGTCTCGGCGATGCCGCCGCCGTGCCCGCCGAGGGTGAAGGCCGGCCGCAGGATGAGCGGGAACGAGAGGTCGGCCGGCAGCTGGTCGGGCGACGTGACGACGACGGATTCCGGCACGCGCAGGCCGACCTCCTCCATGGTCTCGCGGAAGAGCCCGCGGTCCTCGGCGCGGCAGATCGCGTCGAAGCCGGCGCCGATCAGCTCGACCCCGAGCGCCTCGAGGACGCCGTCCTCGGCCAGGCGGCGGGCGAGGTTGAGCGCGGTCTGGCCGCCGAGCGTCGGAAGCAGTGCGTCCGGCCGCTCCCGCTCCAGCACGCCGGTCACCCCCTCGACGTCCAGCGGCTCGAGATACGTGCGGTCGGCGAAGCCGGGGTCGGTCATGATCGTGGCCGGGTTGGAGTTGACGACGATCGTGCGGAAGCCCTCGTCGCGCAGCACCTTGAGCGCCTGGCTCCCGGAATAGTCGAACTCGCAGGCCTGGCCGATGACGATCGGGCCGGCGCCGATCACGCAGATGGACTGGAGATCAGGCCGCCTGGGCATACCTGACCTCCTCGACCCACTCCGTGATCTCCGGCCAGGCATCGTGCGGGCCCGGGCCGGCCTCGGGATGGAACTGGAGCGAGCGCGCGTGCTCCCCCGGCAGCGCGAGGCCTTCGACGGTGCCGTCGTAGAGCGAGACATGCGTCACCTCGGGGCCGTCGCCCTGCACCGCGAAGCCGTGGTTCTGGCTCGTGACGAGGACGCGGCTCGACGCGAGCTCGAGCACCGGGTGGTTCGCTCCGCGATGGCCGAAGGGGAGCTTGAAGGTCTCCAGGCCGGCCGCGAGCGCGAGGAGCTGGTGGCCCAGGCAGATGCCGAGGATCGGCACGCGGCCGAGCAGCTCGCGGACCACGTCGACGTGGCCGGGCAGCGCGGCAGGGTCGCCGGGCCCGTTCGAGAGGAGCACCCCGCTGGGGCGCCCGGCCATGATCGTGGCGGCGTCCGTGTCGTGCGGCCAGACCGTCACGCGGACGCCGGTGGTCTTCAGCCGGCGGATGATCGAGTCCTTGCAGCCGTAGTCGAGCACCGCGACTGGCGTCGGGCCGGCGCCGACCTCGTACGGGCCGCTCGTGGAGACGCCGGCAACGAGCGCCTTGCCTTCCATCCCGGCCTGGGCGCGGACGTCGGCGAGCACCTCGTCGACCGAGGCGGCGCCGGCGACGGCCGCGGCCCGCATGGCGCCGTGCTCCCGCAGGCGCACGACGAGCGCACGGGTGTCGATCTCCTCCAGGGCGACGATGCCCTGCCCGTGCAGCCATCGCGGCCAGTCCTCCCCCGTCGCACGCCGCATGAGCACCGCGCGGGCGTGGCTGCGTGTGGACTCGGAGCGCTGAGGCGAGACGCCGTAGTTCCCGATCATCGGCGCCGTGAAGGCGACGAGCTGCTCGGCGAAGCTCGGGTCGGTCACGACCTCCTGGTAGCCGGTCATCGCGGTCGTGAAGACCGCCTCGCCGTGCGCGATCCCCAGGGCCCCGACCGAGCGGCCGCGGAAGACCGTCCCGTCTTCGAGGGCGAGGAAGCCGCTCATGCCGAGTAGACCAGCTTCCCTGCGGCGACCGTCTGCAGCACCCGGCCGTGGAGCTTCGTGCCAAGGAGCCAGGAGTTGGCCGACTTCGACTTGAACGAGCCCTCGTCCACGTGCCAGGCGGCTTCCAGGTCGATCAGCACGAGGTTCGCCGGCGCCCCGACCTTGATCGTCGGCGGCTCGAGGCCGTAGATGCGCGCGGGGCCTGCGCTCATTCGCTCCAGGAGCGTCGCGAGCGGAAGGACGCCGGGCTCGACGAGCTGCGTGTGGAGCGCCGAGAACGCCGTCTCGAGGCCGGTGACGCCGAACGGCGCCTCCTCGAACGGCACCTCCTTCTCGTAGCGCGCGTGCGGCGCGTGATCGGTTGCGACAGCCTCGATCGTCCCGTCGCGGAGCGCCTCGATCAGCGCAGCCCGGTCCTTGTCGGCCCGCAGCGGCGGGTTCATCTTCACGTTGGGGTCGAGCGAGCGCACCGCGTCCTCCGTGAGACAGAGGTGGTGCGGCGTGGCCTCGCCCGTCGCGTGCACGCCGGCCGCGCGGGCGCGGCGAAGCGCGTCGACGGACTCACGGGCGGAGAGGTGCAGCAGGTGGACCGGTCGCTCCTCGTACGCAGCGAGCGCGAGATCGCGCTCGACCATGACGCTCTCCGCCACGGACGGGTAGCCGCCGAAGCCGAGCTCCGCCGAGACCAGGCCCTCGTGGGCGTGGCCACCGCGCGAGAGCGTCGGCTCCTCGCAGTGGACGGCGATCGGACGGTTGGCCGCCGCGGTGTACTGGAGCGCGCGGCGGAGGAGGCCCGGCGCGACTACCGGGCGGCCGTCGTCCGTGAAGCCGGCCGCGCCGCGCTCGGCGAGCTCGACCATCTCCGTGAGCTCCCCGCCCTGCTGTGCCTTGGTGATGGCGGCGAGGAACCCGATGGGCACCTCCGCTTCCGCCTGGGCGCGCTCGATGAGGGCGCCGAGGACGGCCGCCGAGTCGACGACCGGCTCCGTGTTCGGCATGGCGAGGATGGCGCAGTAGCCGCCCGCTGCCGCTGCGCGCGTGCCGGAGCCGAGATCCTCCTCGTCTTCGCGGCCGGGCGTGCGCAGATGGACGTGCGGGTCGACGAACGCGGGTGCGAGCACCTTGCCGTTGCCGCCCGCCGCCGTTTCGACGCTCACGATGAGGCCGCGCTCGACCGTCACGGTCAGCGTCTCGTCGATGCCCTGGGTCGGGTCGACGACGCGGACGCCTTCGAAGGTCAGCGAGTCCTGTCTGCCGTTCTTGCCGAACAGCATCACGCCACCTCCTCGATCTCGGCGACCTTGACCTCGACGGGGCCCTGCGTGAGCAGGTCGTAGAGGACGGCCATCCGGACGACGAGGCCGCTGCGCACCTGGCGCTCGACGAGCGAGTCGGCGGCGTCGGCCACGGCGGGGTCGATCTCGACACCACGGTTCATCGGGCCGGGGTGCATGATCCGCTGGCCCGGGCGGATGCGCTCGGGCGTCACACCCCACTGCGCCGTGTACTCGCGCAGGCTCGGGACGTAGTTGGCGCCCTCGAGCATGCGCTCGCGCTGCATCCGGAGGACGTAGACGACGTCGGCGGCCTTGACGTCGCCGATGTCGTAGGAGACCTCGCAGCCCATTGCCTCGATTCCGCGCGGGATCAGCGGCGGCGGGCCGACGAGCGTCACGCGCGCGCCCATGAGGACGAGCGCCTGGATGTTGGAGCGCGCGACGCGCGAGTGGAGCACGTCGCCGACGATCGCGACGTGGAGGCCTTCGATGCCGCCGAGCTCCTCGTCGAGCGTGTAAAGGTCGAGGAGCGCCTGCGTCGGGTGCTGGTGCTTGCCGTCGCCGGCGTTGACGACGTGCGCGGGCGTGTAGCGCGCGGCGAGGTGCGGGGCGCCGATGTGCGCGTGGCGGATGACGACGACGTCCGGGTCGTAGGCGCCGATCGTCAGGAGCGTGTCCTTGAGGGACTCGCCCTTCTCGACCGCGGAGCCGGAGGACTTGATCGACATCACGTCGGCCGACAGGCGCTTGGCGGCGAGCTCGAAGCTCGAGGACGTCCGGGTCGAGGCCTCGAAGAAGAGGTTCACGACGGTGCGCCCGCGGAGCGTCGGCAGCTTCTTGACGTCGCGCTCGAGCGAGCGCGCGAAGGTGCGTGCGAGCGCGAGCAGACGCTCGACGTCCTCGCGCTCGAGGTCGGCGATGGAGATCATGTGCCGCCTGGCCGGCGGCTTGGGTGGCAGGAGCTCCGAGCGGAGCAGTGGTCGGACGTCGGCCATCGGCTTCCTCACTTTCCGGGGGCGGGTACGAGCAGGACGCGGTCGACTTCGTCGACCTCGACGAGCTGCACCTGCACGCGCTCGTCGTGGGACGTCGGCAGGTTCTTGCCGACGTAGTCGGGGCGGATCGGAAGCTCGCGGTGGCCGCGGTCGACGAGCACGGCGAGCTGGACGCGCGCAGGGCGTCCGTAGTCGAACAGGGCGTCGATCGCCGCCCGAATGGTCCGGCCCGTGAAGAGGACGTCGTCGCAGAGGACGCACGTCATTCCCTCGAGCGGGAAGTCGAGGCGCGTGGCGCGCACGACCGGCTGCGGATGAAGTGGAGCGTCGCCGCCGCGCACGTGGACGTCGTCGCGGTGGAACGTGATGTCGAGGGTGCCGAGCGCGATCTCGCGATCGGTGTACTCCTCGATCAGGCGGCGGATGCGGTGGGCGACGGGAACGCCGCGCGTGTGGATCCCGACGAGGGCGGTGCGCTCGAGGTCGGGGTTCCGCTCGACGATCTCGTGCGCGATGCGGGCGATCGTGCGCCGAAGCGCCTCTCCGTCCAGCAGCAGCTTGTCCGCCTGTGCGGGCGCAGCCAAACTCCACTCCTTTCCGGCCTCACGGGACCGAGTTAAAGGTGCGGGCCGAAGACTAGCCGCCCATGCGGACGGATGTCGAACGGCGCTAGCCGCCCGGCGTCTCCGCGGTCACCACAGCCCACTCGAGCACGGAGTCGATCTCCTCGGGGAGCTCACGCTCGGCGCGCGCGAGCCCGTCGGCGTAGGTGTCCTCGTCCAGCAGGCGGAGCGTCGAGATATAGCGGCCGCGGATCCGCTCCAGCGCGTCCACGCGGGCGATCGAGCGGCGCTGGCGGAGCGTCGTCGTGCGCGCGGAGGCGAAGCCGGCCCCGACGAGCTCGGCCTCGAGGGCGTCGGGGAGGGGGAAGCGCTTGCGGTCGATCTCCCCCACCTCCGGGAATACCGAGGTGAGCCAGTACCACTCGAAGTGCCCCTCCGTGAAGGTCGCGATCGTCACCCGCCCTCCCGGGACCAGGACGCGCGCAAGCTCCGGGAGCGCCCGTGCGCGGTCGACGAGGTGGACGACGAGGCGCATGACCACCCGCTCGAACCAGGCGTCCTTGAACGGCAGGTCCTCGGCGCGGCCGAGCTTCAGGCCCAGGCTCTTGCCCGCTGCCGAGCGCGCGACCGCGAGCATCGCCTCCGAGGAGTCCACGCCCCAGACCCGCGCGCCGCGCTCGGCGAGCGCCACGGCCAGCGCCCCCGTCCCGCAGCCGACGTCCAGGACCCGGCGGCCGAGGAGGTCCCCTTCCGTGATCAGGAGCTCGACGAGCTCCCACCAGCTCTCGTCGACCGGGCGGAGCCGGTCGTAGTCGCCCGCGAGGGGCCCGAAGTCGGGCGCGTGCGGCGCTAGCGGCCGCCGATGAGCTCGTCGGGGTCGGTCATCGACTCGATGGCGTGCTGGGCCTCCTCGAGGGCGCCCTCCGGCACCATGACCTTCTGCGGGGCGTCATCCAGAGCGTCCGGATGCTGTTCCACCGCGGGGTGAAGCTCCGACTGGATCCCCGCCGACTGCAGGATCGTCTGGATCTCCTCCGCCTCCACGAGGTCCCCCGCCACCGCCACCTGAACCATCCCCGTCATGCGGCTCGGCCTCCTCTCGCGTCGGTTTCGCTCCGCCCTTGATGAGTCGAGGGCCGCCCCGCTCCTGAAAGCGGACGTCGATGATATCGAAGTCCCTCGGCACCACCGTCTCGGGGAAAACCTCGCGTCCCTCGCGTGCGATCTCGGGCCCGAAGTACCGGTTCGAGAGGTGCGTCAGGGCAAGCATGCGCACGCCCGCGGCAGCGGCGAGCCCGGCCGCGCCGGCGGCCGTCGAGTGAGCGGTCTCGTCGGCCCGCGCGCGCTCCTCCTCGGCGAAGGTCGCCTCGTGGACGAGGACGTCCGCGTCCCTGGAGACCTCGAGGACGCTCGCTGCGGGAGCCGTGTCGCCCGCGAAGACGATCTTGCGCCCAGGCCGAGGCGGCCCGAGCACCTGCTCGGGGCGAACCTCGCCCCCGTCCGGGAGCTGGACGCTCTCGCCCGCCTGGAGGCGGCCGAAGAGCGGGCCCTCGGGCACGCCCAGCGACCGAGCGGTCTCGACGTCGAAGCGGCCGGGCCGCGGGAGCTCCACGAACGCGTAGCCGTTGGCGGTCACGCCGTGAGCGACCTTGAACGGGACGATGCGGTAGTCCCCGCGGTCGACGACGTCGCCGTCTCGGAGCTCGACGAGCTCGACGGGGTAGCTGAGCTTCCCGAAGATCCGCTGGAGGGCGCCGAAGAGGTCGCGTAGCCCGGGGGGCCCGTACACCGTGAGGGGGAGCTCCCGGCTGCGGAGCGCGAACGTCTTCAGCATCCCCGGCAGTCCGAGGTAGTGGTCCGCGTGGTAGTGCGTGAGGAACACCTCGGGGAGCTCGATCAGCCCGATTGTCGAGCGGAGGAGCTGGCGCTGGGTTCCCTCGCCGCAGTCGACGAGCATCCGCTCGCCGCCGCGGCGGACCAGCGTCCCGGACAGCCCGCGGCGGGCCGTGGGGACCGAGCCCGAGGTCCCGAGGAACACCAGATCGAGATCCACGGGGCAAGTCTAGGGGCCGCTCGTGCCACCCGGCCCCGGGCCTTCCCGGTCTCGGGCGCCCGTGCGACGAGCGCGACGCTATTCGGTTGTCGGTCGCGGACGACAGGCCGCGAACGTTGCGGCGCTAGGCATCACCCGCCCGTGCGGGCAGGTAGAGGATCGTTCCCGGCTGGAGCGCCGCCGCGGCGAGGCCGTTCCGGTCGCGAATGCGCCAGATGCCCTCGCGGGGATCGCCGCCGTAGCGTGTCGCCGCGAGCTCCCACAGGGTGTCCCCCGGCTGGACGACGTAGCGCTCCTCGGTGCCCGCGCCGTTGGACGGACGGGGAACTGCCAGGAGCAGTGCGCCGACGAGGGCGCAGAGGATGAGCAATGACCGCCAGGGGAACATGTGTTCGTATGGTAGCCACCCTGTCGGACGACGTCCAGTCCCTGCGCGAGGCCGCGTGAGAGCTTGCATGCCGCATCACGCGGAACCTTCAGTCGAGCGCGATCAGGTGCGGCTCGCCGTCCACGAGGACGGCCAGTGAGTGCCCCGGCGCGCGACGGCGCTCGGTCGGGCTCCCCGGGTTCACGATCCAGACGCTGCGGTGCCGGGCGACCTCGGGGAGGTGGGTGTGGCCGCAGGCGACGACGTCGCAGCCGGGGAACCACTCCAGGAGCCGGTCGTGGCGCCCCTGAACGGGGCCTGGGTCGTGGACGAGCCCGATCCGCAGGCCCTCCGCCTCCACGACCGCACGCTCGGGCAGCCCGGCCTTGAGCTCGGGCTCGTCCATGTTCCCGTACACGGCCTCGACGGGCACGAGCGCGCGCATCTCGTCCAGCGCAGCGGCCGAGGTCACGTCTCCGACGTGCAGGGCCACGGACGCCTGCTCCAGCACGCGACCGCACTCGGCCGGCAGCGTCCGGGCGCCGCGCGGGAGGTGCGTATCGCCGAAGAGCGCGATCAGAAGAGGCCTTCGACGAAGCGGCCGTCGCGGTAGACGACCTCGCCGTCGGCGTAGACCTCGCTGCCCGACCGAAGGTCGCAGACGAGATCCCAGTGGAGCGCGGACTGCACGGTGCCCCCGGACTCGGGGTACGACGCGCCGAGTGCGAGGTGCATCGTCCCGCCGATCTTCTCGTCGAAGAGCGTGTGTCCAGTGAACTCGGTGATGGCCTCGTTGAGGCCGAAGGCGAACTCACCCACGTGCCGGGCGCCCTCGTCGAGCTCCAGCATGCGCAGGAGGAGCTCCTCCCCCTCGTCGGCGCTGGCGCGGACGACCTGGCCCTCGCGGAACTCGAGCTCGATGCCGCTCAGGCGCCGGCCCGAGTACGTGGCCGGGTACGTAAAGCGAACGACGCCGTCGACCTGGGACTCCACCGGGCCTGTGAAGATCTCCCCGTCGGGGAAGTTCTCCTTGCCGTCGCAGGGAATCCAGGTCCTCCCGCCCACGCCCAGCGTGAGGTCGGTGCCGTCGCTCACGACGCGGATCGTCTCGCGCTGGCCGAGCCAGCTCCCGAGCTCGGTGAACCCGGTGCCGAGCTCCTGCCAGTCCGCGACGGGATCGGCATGGTCGAGCAGCCCGGCGCGGAAGACGAAGTCCTCGTACTCGCCGAGCGACATGTTCGCCTCCTGGGCGGTGCCGTTGGTCGGGAAGACGGTGATGACGGCGCGCAGCTCGCCGGCGCTCGCCCGGCGGAAATGGATGCGGCGCAAGGGCTCCCGTGCGCGCTCGGCGCGGGCCAGGCGCTCCGGGTCGACGCTCGTGTTGCCGCGCGTGTTGACCTCGGCCTCGATCGCGATGCGGACATCGGCGCGCTCGACCTCGGCGCGGCGGAGCGGCGTGATCCAGTCGATTTGCGCGTCGCTCCCCTCGCGCAGGAGCAGCTCGGCGGAACCGTCCAGGTCGACGCGGAGATGCGGGTGCGCGCCTGCGGCAAGCACCCGCCGCCAGATGGCCTGGACGAGCGGCGCCGCCGCGGGGTCGGTGTCGATGCAGACGAGGTCGCCTTCCTTGACCCCCGTCGAGTACTCGACCAGGACGCCGGCGAGGCGTTCGAGGCGGTCGTCAGCCACCGACCGCGCTCTCGACGACCTCGAGGGCGGGCTCGGCGAGGAAGCGGCCGTTCTTCCAGATCAGCTCACCGTCCGCGTAGACCTCCCCGTCCTCGCGGAGGTCGCAGATCATGTCCCAGTGCAGACCGGACGTGTTCCGGCCGCCGGTCTGCTGGAAGCCGGAGCCGAGCGCCAGGTGCATCGTCCCGCCGATCTTCTCGTCGAAGAGGATGTTGCGGGTGAAGCGGTCGATCTCGTAGTTGAGGCCGAACGCCACCTCCCCGAGGACGCGGGCGCCGGCGTCCATGTCGAGCAGCGACTGAAGGTAGTCGTTGCCGCGGGAGGCCTCCGCGTGGACGACCCTCCCCGCCTCGAAGCGCAGCCGGATGTCCTCGACCTCGCGCCCGTGGTAGACGGCCGGGAACGTGTAGCGGATCTCGCCCTCGGTCTCCGTCTCGATCGGGCTCGTGAAGACCTCGCCGTCGGGCATGTTGTAGCGCCCGTCGGCGGCGAGCCAGCTGCGGCCGTCTGTGCCGAGCCGCAGGTCGGTGTCGGGGCCGACGATGCGCAATTCGCGCACGTTGCCGAGCTCGGAGGCGCGCGCGCCGAGAGTGGTCGAGACGCTGCGCCAGTGCGACGCGGCGTCCTCCTCGTGGACGTGGCACGCGGCGAAGACGAAGTCCTCGTATTCGGCGAGCGACATCTCCGCCTCCTGGGCATGGCCGTTCGTCGGGAAGAGCGTCCCGCACCAGCCCATCTCACCCTTCGAGATGCGTTCCCAGCGGCGGTTGGAGAGCTTGCGGTTCGCCGCGATGTGCTGCGCATGGCGGTCGGGGTCGACCCGGGACAGCGAGCGGGTGTTGACCTCGGACCAGATCGTCACGAGCGCGTCGATCTGCTCGATCTCCTCCCACTGGATCGGCGAGATGTAGGTGACCTGCTCCTCCGTGCCGTTGTGGAGGAGCTCCTCGCCGAGTCCGGGTAGGCCGACGTTCGTGTACGGGTGCGCGCCGACTCGGAGAGCCGCGCGGTAGCACGCGAGGGCGAGCGGAGCGCCGACCTCGAGGGTGTCGATCCGAACGACCTGGCCCTCCTTGAGGGCCAGTGAGTAGTCAACGATGAGGCTGCCGAGGCGCTCGACGCGTGGGTCGGTCACTCGCCCGTTATACCCGACGGTAAGCGCGCCAAGACGGCGTCAAGCAGGTCATCAGGGCCAAAACGGACGGGATCGTGGGCCGGAAGGCCGGTCTCCCCGGCGATGGCCGCGACGGCGTCTCGCGCCTCGTCGTCCGAGAGCCGCCCTGTGTTGACCGCGATGGCCGCGACCGGCGCCGGCCGTACCGGCAGCGCGAGCTGCTCGTAGAGCGAGACCAGCTGTGGCAGGGGCGGGATCGGGTGGCCGGGAACGCCCTCGATCTCGACGTCGCCGGCGCGGTGCACGAGGACGAGCGCGTGCGGCGCGGCACCGTGGTAGAGGCCGAGCGTCACGCCGGAGAACTGCGGGTGCAGGATCGCGCCCTGGCCCTCGACGAAGAGGAGGTCTCCGCGCTTCGAGCCCTCGACGACGAGCCGCTCCGCGGCGCCGGCGAGAAAGTCGGAGACGACGGCGTCGACGGCGATGCCCCAGCCCTCGATCATGATCCCCGTCTGGCCCGTGGGCACGAACACCGAGCGGATGCCGCGCGCGCGGGCCGCGCGGTCGAGCTCGACGGCGACCGTCTTCTTCCCGACCGCGCAGTCGGATCCCACCGTGAGGACGACGCCCGCCCCGTGCGTGAGGTTCTCGCCGGTGGGGACGCTCAGGTCGGCAGGCGGCTTGCGGTAGTCGCGGAGCTCGACGCCCTGCTCCGACGCGAGCGCTGAGAGCTCGGGGTCCTCGGAGAGAAACTCGTGCATGCCGGCTTCCACGTCGAGACCGGCCTCGATCGCATCGCGGAGGATCCCGCGCCAGACGGGCGGCAGACGCCCGCCGGCCACCGCGACGCCGACGAGCGCCGTCGTCGGCCCGTACGCCAGCGCGTCGGCGACCGTGCCCACGACCGGGACGCCCTCCACGGCCTCCCCCACGCGCTCCGAGTCGACGACGGCGACGACAGGGTCGGAGCCGTAGCGGATGACCCCGTAGGTCGTCTTCCCGTAGTGATCGTCGCCGGAGTAGCCCTCAGCGAGCGCGAGATAGCGCTTCATGGACTCCCAGTCCTGGCTCGTCGGACGGCACCTGCACCCCGTCCACGAGCGCGATGCCCGGCCACGGGTCTTCGGCGAGGAGGAGGTTGCCGTCGAGGTCGAGGTGGTCGCAGAGGCTGCCGATCTGCGCGGCGGCGCTGATCCCGAGGCCCGACTCGATCATGCAGCCGAGCATGACGCCGAGGTCGAGCGCGCGGGCGGCGTGGGCCATGCGCACGGCTTCCCGGATGCCGCCGCTCTTCGCGAGCTTGATGTTGATGCCGTGTGCCCGCTCGGCGCACTCGGCCACGGTGGGCAGCATGTGGACGTCTTCGTCGACGTAGATCGGAAGCGGCGACTCCCGCTTCAGCCGCGGCCCGCCGGGGTCGCCCGCGCGGAGCGGCTGCTCCACGTACTGGACGCCGAGACCGGCGAGCTCGCGGACGGCGTCGAGCGCCTCGTCGAGCTCCCAGTACTCGTTGACGTCGACCTGGAGCGGCACGTCGGTGACGCCGCGGACTGCCCGCACCCGCTCGACGTCGAGCCCGTCGCGGCCTCCGAGCTTCAGCTTGAGGCGGCGGAAGCCCTCTACGGCCTCGGCCCGCCGGGCCATGTCGTCAGGATCGCCGAGCCAGATCGTCCACGAGGTCGGCGGGCCGCCGCGCTCGAGCCCGAGCAGGCGCCACACCGGCTGGCCGACGAGCTTCCCCCAGAGGTCGTGCAGCGCGCCGTCGAGCCCCGCCTTGGCCGCGTGCTGGCCGGGGAGCTCGGCGAGACGGTCGCCGATCGCCTCGAGAGCGAACGGGTCGTCTCCGAGAAGCGGGCCGGCCTCGTCCAGGAACGCCTCGGCGCCTTCCACGGTCTCGCCGTAGTGGCCCTGCGGCTGAGCCTCGCCGAAGCCCGACACGCCCTCGTGCTCGACCTCGATCCAGAGCACGTGCTCCTCGACGCTGGTCTCGCGGGAGATCCTGAACGGCTGCGCGAGCCGGAGCGTCGCGCGTCGGTGGCCGATTCTCACCCCGGGTACACTAAGCCCCGTCCGCGCCTGTAGCTCAGGGGATAGAGCGCGCGCCTCCGGAGCGCGAGGTCGTAGGTTCGATTCCTACCAGGCGCATTTCTCGCTTGCTTACTGGGGTTCCGCGGAGGCTGGCGGGAATGACTTTACAAACCGCCGTCGGCGTCGCCCTCACCGACCACGAAGCGCATCGTCTCTTCGAGCTGGTCGATGTCCCAGTCGGTGTAGATGTCGCCGGTGGTGGTGATCGACGAGTGGCCGAGCAGCTTCTGCACGGCCTTCAGGTTGCCGGTGCGGTCGAGCACTGACTGACCGGCTGTGTGCCGAGCCATGTGCATCTTGCGGCCGTGGGTGACGCCCTCGGCGACGATCCCGGCGCGCTGAAGGCACCGGTACCACCACTTGTGCAGGCCGTGGACGCCCATC
>DASSCF010000008.1:0-17682 GCA_035698025.1 Gaiellaceae bacterium | reverse complement strand
GTCCAGGCGCTCCTCGCGGGCCAGGCCGGTCGTGCCGACGAGGTCCTCCAGCTGCGACCGCGCCGCGGCGCTCTCCTCGAGCGACTGGAGCGCCTTCGTGTACTCGGGGACGCGCGTCCGGAGATCGCGGTCGACGCCGTAGATCATCACGACGGCCACGGCGAGCACGCCGACGCCGAGCGCACGCCGGACGAGCGGCGCGTGCGCCCGGACCGGCGCGAGGTTCATGCCGCGCTGAGCGCCGATCGCGACGCCGAGCAGGACGAGGCCCGCGCCGAGGCCGTAGGCGAGTGTGATCAGGACGGCCTCGATGCCCAGGTCGCGGGTCGCCGCGACCGTGGCGACCGCGCCGATCACCGGGCCGGCGCACGGCGTGAAGATCAGCCCGAGGCTGATTCCCAGCACGAACCCGCCGACGTCGCCCGGATGCCGGCGCGAGAGTCGCTGGAACGGCCGGGACAGAAGCTCGCCGAGCGGTGCCCAGAGGAGCGAGACGCCGACGACGACCACGACCGCGATGGCGAGGTTCCGCAGGAGGTCGTCGGGGAGGCCGAGCGTGGAGAGAAGTGCGGCAGCCGCCAGCGTGAAGAAGGTGAAGCTGGCGACGAGGCCCGCGACGATCGCGTACGGGCGCCGTTTCCCTCCCGTCGCGCCGCCCGCGAGCACGATGGGGAGCACGGGCAGGACGCAGGGCGAGACGGCGGTGACGATCCCCGCGACGAACGCGACGCCGAGGAGGAGCAGCATCTCTCTCGATGCTACTCCGCGTCTCGAACCGGAGGCTTACGCGGTCTTCTCGGCGGCCTGCGCGACCGGCTGGGGCGCCGGCTCCTCGGCCTTCTTCGGGCGCTTGCCCTTGCCGTCGCCAGGCCTCCCGTTCTGCGACTGGCCCTTGGCCTGCGCGTCCTCGCCCTTGCGGCGCTTCTTGCGCCGGCGGCGGCGCGACTTGCTCGAGGGCTGCTTCGGGGCAGGCAGGTTGTCGGCGAGCGCGTTGGCGACTTCCTGGAGCGTGCCGATCCGCTCGCGGACGCCGTCGATCAGCCTCTGCGCCGTGGGCGTGTAGGCCTCGGCCGAGGCGAGGAGCGCGACGGCGACGTGCACGGGCTGCTCGAGCGCGACGTTGACGAGGCGGGCCGCGTTCTCCTCGTGACGGTGGCCGCGAGAGTTCGTGAGCGCGCCGAGGAGGCGCTTCGCCTCCGGCAGGTCGGCGCTCGCGCGGCGATCCTGGATCTTGCGCGTGGCGCGGGCGAGCCGCCAGGTCCAGCGGGCGATGATGTCGGCCGGCGCCTCCACCTTGCCCTCGCCGATCGCGCGCAGGAGCACGCGAACGCCCTGGACGCGGTCCTTGTCCCAGGTCGGCGCCGACGTCACCATGGTGACCAGGTCGTCGAAGTCGGCGCGGTCGACCGTGACCGAGACCCGGTCGCCGAGCGCGGAGAGGCGCAGGCGGCGGTTCGGGTTCTCGGCGGCGCAGCTCATGAGGAAGGCCTCGCGGCAGCCGCGGCTGGCGCGGGCGAGCTTCTCGGCGAAGGCCTGGCGCTCCTCGAAGCGCAGCTGCCGGCCGGCGATGCGGGCCCAGAGGAGCTGCTCGTCCTCGGCGAGGCGGCTGGGAGCGACGCGTTCCCACTCGCGCGTGATCACCGTGACGCGGCGGCGCGCGTCAGGCGTCACCGGGACGAGCCAGGGCGCGGGCGAGAGCTTCCGTTTGGCCCGACGCTGCACGCGGCGGCGCGGGGCGGGCGTGACCCGGGCGCCGGGCCGGTAGAAGTCCGAGTCGAGCAGGCTGTGGATCGTGATCGTGCGGTCGTTGTGCGTGGCCGCGTCGTCCACGAAGTCGACGACGATCCCGGCTTCCTTCCTCGGCGCGAGGCGCATGACGCGGCCGATTCGCTGCTGATAGACGCGCCGGCTGGCAGTCGGCGCCAGGTGCATGCAGACGGTGGCGCGGGGCGAGTTCCAACCCTCGGCGAGGAGCTGGGCGTTGACGAGGACGTTGATCTCGCCGCGCTCGTACGCGGCGAGCGTCTCGGCGAGCTTGACAGGCGGCGTCCGCCCGCTCACGGCCTCGGCCTTGAGGCCGGCGGCGCGGAACTCGCGCGCGAGGTTGTAGGCATGCTCGACGCCGGCCGCGTACACGATCCCCGGCGTCTGGTCGAAGCGGTCGCGGAAGAGGCTCGCGGCCGCCTGGTTGAAAATCTCCTGGTCGAGAACCTTGGCCAGGATCTCCTGGTCGTAGTCGCCGCCGACGATCGGGACAGACGAGATCGCCGCCGCTGGGCGGACTCTGAGCGAGCGCAGCGGCGCGATCAGGCCCCGGCGCGCGGCGTCGCCGAGCGGCAGGTCGTCGACCGAGGCCGGGAAGACGTCCGAGACCTGCTTGGCGATCAGCTGCTCGGTCGCCGTCATGCCGATGTAGATCGGCTCGGTCAGGCTCCTGATGGCGGCGCTCGTCTTCTCCCCGAGCGCCGTGTGGGCCTCGTCGCAGATGACCAGCTGGTAGGCCTTGCGCGAGAGAGAGTCGACGTGCCGCGCGAACCACGCGTAGGTCTGGATCGTGATCGGGTTCTCGCGCAGGGGCTCGCGGTCGCGGAGCACCGCCTCGTGCAGGCGCTCGCCGTAGCCCTCCGTGGTCAGGTCGTTCGTGAACTGGTTTACGAGGAGGCGCCTGTGCGTGAGGATGAGGACGCCCATCGTCTTCGCGGCCTCGACGAAACCGCCGGCGGCGATCGTCTTCCCGGAAGCCGTCGGGTGGCGGAAGCGGAACCGTCGTACCGCCCCCGGGTCGTCGCCCGGCGCGATCTCGTCGATCGCCTCGCCCTCGGCCTCGACCTCGACCTCGACCTCCTCTTCCTCCGCGCCCGCCTCCTCCTCGAAGTCTTCTTCGTCCTCGACGCGCTCCTCGAGCTGCGCCGTGTGCCCGTTGCCGTTCCCGTTCTCCGCCTCGTCCTCGTGCCGCGCGATCAGCTCGGCGAGCATGCCCGCGAGCGCGTCGATCTGGTGGCGGCGGAGCTCCGTGCCGGAGGCGAGCCGCGGCGGTCGGTCGGTCAGCACGCGCTCGATGCCCAGCATGAGCGCGTAGTTGACCTTCCACTCCGACGACGGGGAGCGTCTGCCGGACTCCATCTCGGCCAGGGCCGCGTCGAGCGCCCTTCTGCGGGCATGGCCTTCCGCAAGGACGCTGGCGGCGTCCTCGCCGGGGTGGAGGAAGGACTCGCCTGACCACGCTTCCGCGCGGAGGGCGGCGGCCGTCAAGGCGTCCGTTTCCTCCGACTGGACAGTCGGATCGTGTATCGCTTCTTGCATGGACGCAGCGCCGTTGCGCTGCCCGAACCAGAGAGTGTGCGCGAGGAATCTCGCGCCGGCCCTCACATCATACCGGATTCGTAGGGCGGGAGGCCTCTACGTCTGGTGCTTCAAGGCGACCGCCTGCTGCATGCCGACGGCTTTCTTCATGTACTCGTACGCTATCTCGGCGTTGCCCTCGGCCTCGTACAGCTCGCCCATCTGGGCGTACACGCGGGCGAGGTAGCGGTTCGGGTTCGTCGGGCGCAGGAGCTCCGCGGCGAGCTCGTACAGCTCGAGCGCGCGCCCCCGGTCGCCCATCTCCTCGTAGATCTCCGCCAGGGTCGAGTAGCTCCGCGCGGCGTCCTCGGGCGCGGCGTCCGAGATGATCCCGGCGATCTGCATCGCGAGCGCGGCCGCTTCCTCCTTGCGCTCCAGCCGCGTGAGCGCGCGCGCCTCCTCCAGCCGGTACTGGGCCCGCTCGACGGCGTTGCCGCTCGTCTGCAGGAGCGGCCAGCCCTCCTCGAGCAGCGCGAGCGCCTCGTCGGGCCGGCCCCGGTCGAGCTCGATGTGGGCGAGGAGCTGGTGGGCCCGCGCCGTGCGGTACGTGTCCTCGGTCATGCGCAGGACCTCGAGCGCGCGGCGTGCGTAGCGCGCGGCCGTCTCGCTGTCGTTCCGCTCGGCGTGGAGGCGGGACTGCGTCCAGTAGAGGTTGATCCGCACGTTCGGGTTGATGGAGTCCTTGCCGAGCGCAAGCGCGTTGGCGAGGACCTCCTCGGCGCGGCCGAAGTTCCCGCTGTCGATGAGGGCGTCGCCCAGGAGAAGCTGGAAGCGGATGCGCTCGAGCTGGTCGTCGCGGCCGTCCGCGGCGGCGAGGCAGCGCTCGAAGACGGCGATCGCCGACTCGAGCTCGCCCACCATCGCGTACGCGCGCCCGAGCGAGTCGGCTAGGTCAGGGTTCGCCGTCTCGTCTGCGCCGGAATGCTGGATCGCGGTCTCGAAGTGGTCGATCGCTGTGCGCGGGTCCCCGCGCCTGTACGCGACCTGGCCGAGGCCGGCCTGCGCGTCCGAGCGGTCACGGTCGTCCGTGGCCTGGTCGAGCAGCTGCGTGTAGAGGTCGTGGGCCAGCTCGAGGTCGTCGAGGCGCAGCGCGACCTCGGCTTCCAGGGCCTTGCCGTCGCGCGCCTCGGGGTCCGAGCCCGTGGCGAGGTAGTCCTCGGAGACGCCCAGCCGCCGCCCTAGCTCGCGAAGGAGCTGGAGGGAGGGGATCCGGTCGCCCGACTCGATCCGCGAGATGTACGCCGGCGAGCAGCCCGAAAACGCCAGCTGTCGCTGGCTGAGCCCGGCGGTCTCCCGCGCGGCGCGAAGGCGGCTTCCTACCGCCTGCGGATCGTCGACGTGGGTTGACTTTTGTCGTGGCATCTGACGCCTAATGTACTGTCACGCATTGCCCTCGGGCCCGGGGCTGTCCAGTTGTCGGTACGACGAAAGGATGGCTCCATGAAGATTCGGGTGGCGTTGCTTTGCGCTGCGCTCGGATCGCTTGCCGCCCTTGTCGGCGGCACGCCGTGGCATTAGCGTAGGAAGATCGTAACGGGGTGGCGGGGAATTTTCACCCCGCCACCCCGTTACCTTTGGCGATGCGGCCTCGAAGGCTCTTGCAGGCGGCCGGCCCGGCCGGGGAGAGTCGTCTGCCGACGCGTAGACAGGGAGCTCGAGGTGGGGAGGATCGATCGGTCGCATCGCAGGTGTCGCGCCGCCGGAGAAGAGTCGGGGGCCCGCCTGCGGTTGCGGGCCCCCGGAGCATCAACGGCACTGACTATTGTCGTTTGTAATCGGTCGGCGAGCCTCCCCGGAAGGGGTGATTCGGAGCCTGTCGGAAGGGGGAGCTAGTCTCGGCGCATGGATTGGGACGCCCACGCCGAGCGCGAAGAGGGTCGCTACGCCGACGGTCTCGACCGGCTTCCCGACGAGGCGGACGCCCGCCAGAAGCAGCTGGTGCGCATGGCGATGGCGGCGACCGGGACCGGCCTCGTCAGGTTGATGCAGGGACGGCGTGCCGAGGCGGCGGGCTGGTTCGCGCGATCGGCGGAACGCTTCCGCGAGAGCTACGCCGATGCCCCGCCGGGGAGCTGGGGTCGGCTGATCGGCGCGGTCAAGGCGCGCGTGCTCGCGGGCGACTGGGGCGGGGCCGACGCCGACGCCGCCTGGGCCCTCGAGCAGGGCTCGGCCGACGGGGAGTCGCCGATCGGGCTCTACGCCGCGGCGCTTGCGCTGCTCGTCCTCGGCCGCGACGAGGAGGCGGCGGCCACGGCCGCGCCGCTCGTGGACGCCGCGGAGGACGCGTTCCCGCGCCCCGTGGCCGAGTCGCTCGCCGGGCTCGCAGCCGGTGACGGCGCCGCGTACCGGGAGGCGGTGGCGCGCGTGCTCGCGTCCTTCGAGAGCCGGGACGAGTACCTCGAGGGCATCCCTGTGGCCGACACGGTCATCGTCCTCCAGGCGCTCGCAGAACGGCGCGGAATGGCGGCAGAGCTTCGCTCGCCGCTTCTGCCGGAGGAGCTCGGAGGCTAGGCCGGGGGGCCGTCACCGTCGTGCTCGGCGATGTCGACCGAGACGATGGTGTCGGGCTTGAGGAAGCGGCCGCTGACGAACGGCCAGTCGCCGCTGTCGTCCGCGACCTGGCTCATGAGCGACTTCGCGTGCTGCTTGGCGGCCTCGAGGTCGGCGAAGTCGCCGGAGTCGACGCGCTCGCCGTTCGTGAGCCTGATCAGCACCCGGAACAGCGTGATGGAGTCGGCCTCCGCCACCGGGGCCTCGGGCGCGACGGGCTCGGGCGCGACAGGGGCGGGGTCGGGCTGCGGCTCGGGCTCCGGCTGGGCCGCCGCGGGCGGGTAGGGCGCGGGCAGCGGATCGGGCTCGGGCTGCGGAAGGGGCTCGGGCGATGCAACCGGCTCGGGTGCCTGGACGGGCTCCGGCGCGGGAACGATCTCGGGGGCCTGAAGGGGCTCGACGGTGGCGGCCGGTTCGAGGGCCGGCGCGGGCCCGGGCTCAGGCTCGGGCTCGGGCTCGACGACCGGCTCGGAGACCAGGAGGGGCTGCGGGGCGGGCGTCGGCTCGACGGGCGCGACAGGCTCGGGCATGGGCGGCTCGGCCTGGGGAAGCGGCTCGTCCGCCGGCACCTGGAGGAAGGGCTCGACGGGCTCGGCCAGCACGGGCTCGGGCATCGCCGGGGCGACGGGCTCGGGCTCGGGTGCGGGAACCTGGAGGAGCGGGGCCGCCTCGGGCGGCACGACACCGTTCGTGTGCGGGACGGCGGGGGCCTCCGGCGCGGGCGCGGGCTCGAGCGCGGGCTCCGGCGCAGTCTCGGGCTCGTGCGCGACCGGAGCCGGCTCGGGCTCGGGGGTGGGGTCGGGCGAAATCTGGGGCCAGCCGGCCTCGACCTCGGGCTCGGCGGTGGGCTCGGGAGCGGCCTCGACGACCGGCTCGGGTGCCACTTCGGCGACGGGCTCGGGCTCGGCGACAGGCTCGGCTTCGGCGACAGGCTCGGGCTCGGGAGCGGCCTCGACGACCGGCTCTGCCTCGACTGCCTCGGCCTCGACGACCGGCTCGGGCGCCGGGGTCGCGACCTGGAGCGGCCTGGAGTACACGTCGCTCGAGATCTCGGCGAGCTCGCCGCGCGTCGAGACGACGAACCTCAGGTCCTCGCGCCCGAGGCCCTCGCGGATGTTCCGGAGAAGCACCTCGTCGGTCGGGTCGGCGATCGCCACGACGGGCATGCCGTTCTCGAAGGCGTAGGGGAGGGCGCGGAAGAGCTTCGCCTGCTCTTCGGTGAAGAGGCCGGCCGCGGCCGGGTCGACGATCTGCTCGCGCAGCGTGACGAACTCGAGGCCCTTCTGGCCGGCAAGCAGGCGCGCAAGGTCGACCTCGGAGATGAGGCCGCGCTCGGTCAGGATCTCGCCGAGGCGCTTGCCGGTCTTGACGCCTTCCTCGAGGGCGTTCTCGATCGTCTCCGCGGGCAGGAGGCCGGCGCGGAAGATGAGGGTCCCGAGGGGCGCGTCAGGGCGTTCGCGAAGCGGAGTGCTCACAGGCTCTCCATTCGCCGGCCGCTGTGTGCCAGGCTCGTCGCCAGAGGGTTGAAACGAATGCACGTCATGAGCCGCAAAGGGGACGGAATGTCCCGTCCTACGTCGGAGTATCGTCCGTTCCCGGGGCCCGGTTATCACCCTCCTGGGTGATACCCAACCCCTCATACCGTCTTCCTACACGAGCAGGCCGGTGACGTACATGATCGCCAGCCCCGAAAGGAAACCGCCGACGGCGTAGCCCGACGTGAGGCCGCCCGGGGCGCGGCGCGCGACGTAGCGCACGACCTCGACGACGACCTGGAGCGCGGCCCCTGCGGCGAGCGAGAAGAAGAGGACGCCGAGGACGTCGTTGGTGATGTAGCCGCCGATCCAGGCGCCGAGGATCGTGGGCGCGCCGGCGATCAGGGCGAGGAGGGCGAGCCGGCCGAGTCCGGGCGCGCGCCCCTCTGCGGCGGGCGCGGCGATCCCGAGCCCCTCGGTGACGTTGTGGATCATGAAGCCGACGATCAGGAACGTCCCCAGCGTCAGCTCGCCGAGGGCGAACGAGGTCCCGATCGCGAGGCCCTCCCCGAGGTTGTGGACGCCGATGCCGATCGCGACGAGCATCGCCAGGGCGAGCCCGCCGAGCGTGCCGCCCGGAGAGGTGCCCCGGGAGGACAACCGCTGCGAGAGGAACGTCAGCGCGAGGTAGCTGATGGCCACGCCGAGAACGACCAGGCCAGGCCCGCCGAGCGCGCCTGGCAGCACCGCCTGGAGCTCGAGCGCCTCCGCGAGCGCCTCGACGGCGAGGAACGTGAGCAGGCCGCCGGTCAGCGCCATGAACGCGGCGAGCCACTGGGGGCGCGCACGGCGCAGCGACGGCAGCCAGAGGAGGCCCAGCGCGATGGGCACGATGCCCACGAGCGCGCCGATGAGCGCGTAGCCGAAGAACCCGTCCACGCTCGGGCCGGGCGTCTCCACGGCCGCGGCGACCTCGGCGGTCGTCTGGATCCCGGTCGAGCTGGTCACGCCGACGGCGAGCGGCTCGTCCTGCACCCAGTCGTAGGGCACGACGATCGTGGACGAGCGCAGGCGCCCGAGCGTCTCGTCGCCCTCGACCGTGAAGGGGACGATCGCGTCGTCGACGGTCACGGTGGCGATGGTCAGGTCCTCGCGCTGCGGGTTCGTGACGCGGATCCGCACCTCGCCGGGCGAGAGCTCGACGCGCCTGATGTCGAACTCGTCCGCGGGCGGCGGGCTCTGGCCGACCAGCTCGAGCACCGAGCCGCCGCGCGCCGAGAAGAGCGCGACGACGGCGACGAGCAGGAGGATCGGCACGAGCGCCCAGAGCCGCCAGCGCGTCGTGTCTCCGGGGCGCTGCGTGTTCTCGGCGACCGAGCGAGCCTCCACGATCAGGCCTAGTCCTCGACCTCGAAGAAGCCCATCCAGCCGAGCTCCGCGAACTCGGACTGGTGCGCGTGGAACATGAAGCGGCCGGTGTTGGCGAAGTCGATCTCGATGATCCCGCGCTGGCCCTGGCAGAGCATCACGGTGTCCGTGTACTCGAAGGAGTCGGTCGAGCCGGTCGGGTAGTAGCGGAAGAAGTCGCCGTGCAGGTGGAACGAGTTGATCAGGTCGAACTCGGTCAGGTTGGCGAGGTAGATGCGCACGGTCTGCGAGCGCTTGACCTTGATCGGGTAGCGCGCGTAGAAGAACGCGGGGCCGTTGACCGCGTAGAAGTTGTTCTCGCCGTCGCCGTCCGTGTCGAAGGCGTTCATGACCATGACCAGCTCCTGCGCGGGCGGGCGCGGCTCGGGCGGGTCGATGATGAACGCGCCGTAGAGACCCTTGTGGATGTGCTTCTTCAGCGGCGTCGCATGGCAGTGGTAGAGGTGCATCCCGTACGGACGCGCCGGAAACTCGTACGTGAACCGGTCCCCGGGGTTCACGACCTCGAAGACGCCGTCCATGTTCGACGGGTGGATGCCGTGGAAGTGGATCGTGTGCGGGTGCGCGCCCCCGTTGGCGAACTCGACCCTCAGGATGTCGTCCTCCGTCGCGCGGATGACGGGGCCGGGAACGGTGCCGTTGTAGGTCCACGCGGGGTAGACGACCCCCTTGGCGACCTCGATCTCCCGGTCCTGCGCGATCAGCGTGTACTCGCGGACGCGCCCGGGCTGGTGCGGCAGCGCGGCCGGCGGATAGGTCAGCGCGTCGAGGTCGCCTGCCTGCCCCGGGGCCGGGACATCCTCGCCGATCATCGCCGCGTGCCCGGCGTTGAAGGCGTGGCCAGGACCGAGGTGCGTCGCCTCCCGCGTCCTCCCGCCCGCGAGGGCCATGCCGGCGAAGGGGGCCGCCGCCACGACGGGCGCGGCGCCCACGATCAGCTGACGGCGGGTGACTCCTCGATCCTTAGACACGTCTAAATCATAGTTTCGACGCGTGCGCTCCGCAAGGACGCCAGGACGCCGAGGGCCGGGTTTCCCCGGCCCTCCTGCCGTTTTCGTGGGTTTTGCGGGTTACTGGGCCTTGAAGACCCAGAGGCCGGTGTTCATGTCGGATGCGACCACGTAGCCGGAACCGAGCGCCACGCCCCAGATCTCCACGAACTCCTCACCCGGGTAGAAGACGCCGAGCGGATCCTCGGCCTTCTCGGGCGGGATGAACTGCCCGATGATCTTCGGGCTCGAGGGGTTGCGGATGTCCCAGATGACGACTCCCTCCGTGTACCAGGAGGTATAGAGCCGCTTCCCGTCGATCTTCGGGTCGTGGATCGTGAAGTCGCCGGGGCCGGGCGGCGGGAACTGTCCCGTGCTCGGGAGCTTGAGCGTCGCGAGCTCCACCGGGTTGGCCTTGTCCGAGATGTCGTAGATGTGGCCGTAGCCCCAGCCGGTCTCGGCATCCGGGTTGACCGTCGGGTCGAAGTCCTCGTCCGTCTGGACGAGGAGGTTGCCCTTCCAGTTCGTCCATGCGGAGTGCGCGTTGCCCTCCTGGCCGGCCTTGAAGGTGGTGCGGCCGAGGAACTTCGGGTTGGACGGGTCACGCACGTCGAGCATGACCGTGCCGAAGTCCCAGTAGGAGACGTACGCGATCCGGGAGTCGACGTAGACCGAGTGCACGAAGTTGAACGCGAACGTGCCCTGGCCCGCGTCGGGCGTGACGCCCATGTCGCGCCAGGCGCTCCAGTCGCCGACCTGCACCGGGTTCCGCGGGTCGGTGACGTCGACGATGCGGAACTCGGGGTTGACCTCGTCCGGGTCCTCGCCGTTGAAGAAGGCGTCGACCTCGTGGAAGTTGGCGGCCTCGTAGACGAACGCCTTCTTGCCGCGAGCCTCCATCCAGAGCTCGTGCACGCCGAAGATCCCGCTCTGGCGCAGGGAGAGCAGCTCAGGATCGGACGGATCGGTCACGTCGTAGAGGCCGATGCCGGTGAACCCGCCGGGGGCGCAGTCCTGGAAGCTCACGACCGCCAGGTCGCCCCTGAACTTGCGGGAGTTGACCTTGCGGACCTGCACCTTCTCCGTCCACGACTTCGCCAGCCTGGGGTCGGACGCCCCGTCCGCGAAGGTGGCGACGAGCTCGGGGTCCTTCGGGTTAGAAAGATCGTAGGCGCGCACGCCGAGCGCACGGCAGAACTCGCCGCTGTCGGAGAACAGGCCCCAGCTCCCCATGTAGGCAAAGCCCTTGTGCACGAAGATGTCGCCGTGCGGCCCGCCGGGATCGTCATGGCCGAGGACCTTGACGCGCAGCTGCTTGGACCCGCGGGCGGTCGCCGGTCCAGGCTGGCCCGGCGTCGCGTCGGCGTTCCAGTGCGCCGCCTTCTTCTTGAGATGGTGTGGCCGCAGCATCTCGTCGGCCGTCGCCGACGCGGTTGCGGAGAACACCAACGCCGTCGCAAGCAACGCGACGGCCGCTACCCGAAGTGATCTCATTTGCCCTCCCCTGCTCGTTTACCCCTTCGCCGCGCGGAGACAGATGAAGCTAGCACCCGGAATGACGCAAGTGAAGTCCAGGATTTGCGACGAAACCGCGTTCGGATTCGGCTGGATCGCCGAGGAGCCGGCCCTGCTCGAGCGCGCCTCGCATGCCCTGCGCGCGAGCGGGCGGGTATGGCTGGTCGATCCCGTGGACGGGGTCGACGTCGACGCCCACGTGCGCGCGCTCGGCGAGCCCGCGGGCGTTCTCCAGCTCATCGACCGCCACGACCGCGACTGCGCGCTCTTCGCCGAGCGCTACGGCGTCCCGCACCATCGGGTGCCGACCGAGCCGCCCCCGGGGTCGCCGTTCGAGGTCATCCGACTGCTGGACATGCCCGGCTGGCGCGAGACCGCGCTCTGGTGGCGCGACGAGCGGGTGCTCGTGTGCGCCGAGTCCCTGGGGACGACGGCGTACTTCCTGGGGCCCGGCGAGCACATCGGCGTGCATCCGTTCCTCCGCCTCTACCAGCCCAAGGCGCTCCGCCGGGTCGCTCGAGATCTCACGCCGAAGCACGTTCTGGTCGGTCACGGCGAGGGAATCCACGGCGAGCAGGTCGCGTTGGCCACGGCGAAGGCGATCCGAAGTGCACGCCCCGGGGCGCCGCGCTGGATCGCGCATCAGATTCGAAGGAGGCGACGATGAGAGCCGACCTTACGATCGGGGGGACCTTTCCGGATCTCCGCCTGCCCGAGACGACGGGCAAGGAGCTCGCGCTGAGCGAGATCGCCCCTGCCCAGCCGCTCGTGCTCGCGTTCGTCCGCGGCTGGTGGTGCCCGAAGGAGCAGGTCCGCCTCCGCGACCTCGTCTTCCTCCAGGACGAGATCCAGCGCGAGTACGGGAAGATCGCCGTGGCGACCGTCGACGACCCGTACGTGAACGGCGCCCTGCGGGCGGGCCTCGGCGCCGACTTCCCCCTTCTCTCCGACGCCGACCGTGCGGTGGCGGGCGAGCTCGAGCTCCTCGAGCTGACGGACGAGACCCACCGGCCGTTCCTCCCGTACACGTTCGTCCTCGATTCGCTCCGCCGCATACACAGGGTCTGGTGCGGCTTCTGGTACTGGGGCAACCCGACGCCCGACGAGCTGCGGCTCGCCCTGCGCGAGATCACGGCCGCCGAGCAGCCGAGCTTCGATCCTCAGGCGACCTGGGACGCGGGCGGAGCGGCACCGCCGGACGCGGGCATCGACGCCCCCGTCGTGTGGATCCGCGAGAGCTCGCAGGGTCACGAGCTCCAGCGCGGCGTGCACGAGGGCGCGATCCCCGACGTCGGCGAGGAGCTGGGACGCTCGATGGTGGACGGACGGCCCTGGGTCGTCCGCCGGGTCGAGGAGGCGAACGGCCGTGTGGCGATCCACGTGAGCAAGGAGGGCCCAACCGGCGACCCGCACCGCGTCGGCCACCACATCACGGTCCCGCCGCGCGTGCCCTAGAGTCACGCGTCACATGCGCGGGCAGGCATCGGCGCTCTTGCGGTCGCTGGCGGGCTGCGTTGCGGCGGGCGTCGTCGTCGGTCTCCTCGTGGCCGGGCTCGGGTCCCGCGTGGTGATGCGCGTCCTGGCGCTCGCCGACGCCGATGCGCGCGGCACCGTCACCGAGGCCGGGAACCGGGTCGGCGAGATCACCGGCGGCGGGACGCTCGCCCTGATCCTCTTCGTCGGCATTCCGGCCGGCGTGGCCGCGGGGCTGATCGTCTTCCTGGTCCGGCGCTGGCTGCCCTCGCGTCTCGTCTGGCGCGGGCTGGCGCTGTCCCTCGCTCTCCTCGCCCTGCTCGCCGGCACGGTGATCGACGCCGACAACATCGACTTCCGTCTCCTGGAGCCGTCCGGCCTCGCGGTCGCGCTCTTCGGTGTGCTCTTCTTCCTGGCCGGCTACGTGCTCGCGGTGCTCGCCGACCGCTGGGCCCCCGGGGCGCCGCCGGTCTTCTACCGCCGAGGCGTGACCGTTGCGGGGGCGATCGTTCTCGCCGTGGTCGTCGGGCTCGGCCTGGCCGACCTGGGCCGGGAGATCGCCGAGATCGTCTAACTGCGGGCAGGAGCGCGGCGTCGTAGCGGGCGTGAGCCCGTGATGCTGGCAACCAGGCTCGAGGACGGGCTCGGCGGCATCGCCGGGATCACCGCCAGGACCCCGCGGGACGAGCAGCTGTCGGCGGGGCTGGTCTGCTGCGACGTTCCCGGCAGCGTGGGAGAGGACGTCGTGCCGCGCCTGCGCGAGGAGCACGGGGGTGGTCGCGAGCATGACGCCGTACGCGACGCGCTACCTGAGGTTCGGCCCGAGCATCGCCAACTTCGAAGACGATGTCGACCGCGCGGTGGCCGCGGTTGCGGCCCTCTCCCGCTAGTCCGCGGCGAGCCGGTCGAGCGTCTTCGCCGCGAGCCGGTCGAGCGCCTGCACCGAGAGCTCGAGGTGCTCGGGCTTCGTGTCCTCGAGCTTCGTATGCGAAAGCCCGCGGAGGCTCTGGACGAAGAGCATCACGGTGGGGACTCCCGCGCGCGCGACCTCGGCCGCGTCGTGGAGCGGGCCGCTCGGGAGGCGGTGCGACTGTCCCGAGACCTCGGTGACGGCCTCGTCGGCGAGCCCGATGAGCGCCTCGTCGAAGAGGATCGGGTCGATGCGCCAGATGCGCTCCCACTCGACCTCGACGTCCTCCTCGCCGGCGAAGCGCTCGCCCGCCTCCTTGGCCTCTGCGAGCATGGCGGCGAGCTTCTCCCCGTCGAGGTGGCGCTGGTCGAGGAGCACCGTCGCGGTCTCGACGACCGACGTGACGATCCCCGGCTTCGTCACGCAGCTCCCCATCGTGCACACCGCGCCGTCGCCCGTGCGCGCGGCGATGCCGCGGATCTCGAGCGCGAGCTTCGCGGCCGCTGCGAGCGCGTCGCGGCGCTTGTCCATCGGGGTCGAGCCGGCATGGGCCGCCTGGCCGCGGAACGTGATCTGGTGGCGCTCGACCCCGAACGTCCCGAGGACGACGCCGAGCGGCAGGTCCATCGACTCCAGCACGGGGCCCTGCTCGATGTGAAGCTCGAGGTAGGCGGCCGCGCTCTCGAGCTGCGAATGCGCGTCGAGCGCCCGGTCGATGTCGACGCCGTGCTCGCGCAGGGCATCCTCCCAGCGGATTCCGCCGGCGTCCGTCCGCTCGCGCAGGTCGGCCTGGTCGTCCATCGTTCCCGAGGCGGCGCTCGACCCGAAGAGGGAGCGCCCGAAGCGGGCGCCTTCCTCGTCCGCCCAGCTCACGAGCCTCACGGTGACGGGCGGCGTCCCGTCCTCGGCGATCCGGCGCAGCACCTCCACGCCGGCGACGACGTTGAGCGCGCCGTCGAGCCAGCCGCCGTTCGGCACGGAGTCGATGTGGCCCCCGATCACGAGGGCCCGGTCCGAGTCGCCGCGCAGCGTGAACCACTGGTTGCCGGCCGCGTCGATCTCCTCCTGGGCGCCCGTGGGCGCGACCTTTTCGGAAAGCCAGTCCTTGGCGGCCACCCAGGTGTCCGTCCAGGCCACGCGCTGAGCCCCGTCCTCGTCACCCGTCAGCTCACGGAGCTCGCGAAGCTCGTCGACGGTGCGGCCTGGTTGGAGCGGCACGGCAGGGAATGTATAGAGTCCCAGCCCTATGGGACGCGGGTCGAGGCCGATCAAGCGCTGGCGAAACGACCGCCAGCGCAAGAAGAAGGAGCGCGAGAAGCGCCAGTCCGCAGAGGTCGGCGCGTCGCGCGGGAAGACGAAGCCCGCGCCGTGAGCCTCGTCACGGCGATCCACCTCTACGTCACCGACCTCGACCGCTCGAACGACTGGTACACGCGCCTCCTGGGGCGCGGGCCCGCGGCCGCCTACGACGAGGGCGAGAACGCCCACAGCGCCTTCTTCGTGCTCGAGGGCCAGACCTTCCTCGTGCTCACGTGGGACCCCGAGCGCGGCCGCGAGATCGGCGGCAGCTCCCGCCTGGAGCTCGCCGCCGAGGACATTCAGGTCGAGATCGACCGGCTCGAGCGGCAAGGCATCGAAGGCGGGCGGATCACCCAGACGCGCTTCGGCACGGAGGTCTACGACCTCGCCGACCCGGACGGCCATCTCGTCCGCATCGGCCCGGCCTGGACCCTGCACGCCATCGAGGGCGCGGTCTAGTCCCCTCCCGGGCGTTCCTCCTCGTCAACCCGAGGTCCGGCTCGGGCTCGCCGTCGGCCGAGGAGCTCGTCGCCGAGGCGGGGGCGCTCGGCATCGAGGCGCACGTGCTCGCCGAAGGCGAGGACGCCGCGGAGCTGGCGGGCCGCGCGGCCGAGGGCGGCGCGCCTGCCCTGGGCATCGCCGGGGGTGACGGGTCGCTGGCCGCCGTGGCGGGCGTGGCGCTCGAGCGGGACCGGCCGTTCGTCGTCGTGCCCTTCGGGACACGGAACCACTTCGCGCGCGATCTCGGGCTCGACGCCGACGACCCCCTCGCGGCGCTCGGGGCCTTCCAGGGGCAGGAGCGGCAGGTCGACGTCGGAGTCGTGGACGGGGGCGTGTTCCTCAACAACGTCTCCCTCGGGATCTACGCGAGCTTCGTGCACGACCCGCGGCGCAAGACCCGCAACCGACTGGTCGCGGCCCTCCGCATGCTCCCCGCCGCGTTCGGCCGCTCGCGCCAGCCGCTGTCGCTCGTCTTCGACGTCGACGGCAGCCGTGAGGAGCGCCAGGCCCTGATCGTCCTCGCGGCCAACAACGACTACGGAGGAAGCTCGCTCGCCGAGCTCGGCACACGGGACCGGCTGGACGAGGGGCGCCTGCACGTCTACGTTCTCGAGCCTCTTGGCCGGGCTGCGTTCGTCGCGCTGCTCGGCAAGGCCGCGCAGGGGCGCCCCGACGAGGCGGAAGGCCTCGAGGAATGGGCGTGCGAGCGGATCACGATCGATGCGCGACGATCGCGCGTCCACGCAGCGATCGACGGCGAGCCGGCCGTGCTGGCGCCGCCGGTCGAGCTCGAGGTCAGGCCGCGTGCGCTGCGGGTGCTGACGCCGGCCTGACGACCACCCGGTCGCCCGCCGCCAGACGCACGCGCTCGCACTCGCCGGCGGGCAGCTCGATCACGGCCTTCGCGCCGAGGCAGCCCGCCATGCGCCACGGCCGCAGCCGCTCGACCACCCGGAGGACGTTGCCCTCCCGGTCGAGGAAGACGGCGTCGATCGCGAAGCGCATGAACCACATGTGAATAGATGAAGCGGGGCGAAGGAGAATCCCCTCGCCCCGCTCGAGCCCCGCACGCCCGAGGAGTCCTCGGAGGCGGGAGAGCGGTGTCTCCGCGAGGAGACACCGCTCACAGACAGTGCTGCCGTCCTGTCGTTCCAGGGTGACGGTCAAGCCGGCCTAGTACCCCACGTGGATGTGGTCGTAGTGGTCGGCCATCGGGAACGACGGGCCGCCGAGGCCGAGCAGGGAGATGACCTGCTTCGGCTGGAGCTCGGACGGCAGGAGCAGGATGTTGCGCACGGCCCGCTCCGTGAGCCCGCCGGGCTCCTGGTTGCCGTAGATCGACCGCTTCGCAACGCCCGCGACGTCGACGGCGAGCCCGTAGCTGTGGGCCGAGACGACGCCCGGTCGCGAGTAGAAGCCGTGGCCGGAGGTCAGGCTGGAGACCGTCGCCTGGCCGTGGGTCTCCGCGAGGTAGCGCAGGAGCACGAGCACGCGGATGTCCGTGCGGCCGAGCGCGATGTCCAGGCGACCGCCCTGGTAGATGCTCAGGCGCTTGTCCTTGAGGACGCGCTTCTGGAGCTCGGGCTTGGCGGCCTCGAACCCGCTGACGAGGGCGTGGATGCCCACGGCCCGGTTGTAGTTCCGGAGCGCGAACGCCTGCTTCGCGAACTCGTCGCCGTAGCGGGCGAGCGCGGCGCGGGGATGCCTGCGCGCGCCGAACGACGCGAGCTGGCGGGCGGTGCTCCGCACCGTGGACCTGGCGAGCGAGCCGCCGTCGAACCCGCGGGCCCGCAGGACCCCGAGCACGAGCGCCCAGTCGACGCGCGCGGCCCTTGCCTCGCTCGCGAGAGCGCGGGCGAAGCGCGGCGTGAGCCGCTTGGCCGGAGGCGTCGGGTCGGGCAGCGGCCGGTGCAGCCAGATGGTGGCGAAGAAGCCCTCGGCATTTGCCTCGGGATCGAGCTGTGCCGGGCTGCGCGTCCCGGGGTCGAGGACCGGATGGTTGCCGGGCGGTGCGGGCTGCGCGCCCTCGCCCACGCCGGGCGGAGGAGCCGGGGCCGGCTCGCCCTCGTCCGGGTCGTCGGGCGTCGGGAGCGGCGGAGGGGGCGTGCCCTCTCCGGGCTCGGAGCCGCCGCCGCCGGGCTCGGCGGGGGACTCTCCGCCGTCGCCGGGCTCACCCGGCGTCTCCTCACCCGGGTCGCCC
>DASSCF010000007.1:0-25746 GCA_035698025.1 Gaiellaceae bacterium | reverse complement strand
CGCGCGGCGCCGGGCACGGTGCTCGGGCACGAGGTGGTCGCCCGGACCGGGGACGGACGACGTGTCGCGCTCGTCCACCACCTGCCCTGCGGCGAGTGCAAGCGGTGCCGTTCCGGGCACGAGACGACCTGCGAGCGCTTCCCCGAGCCTACGATCCTGCCCGGCGGCCTCGCCGAGCGCGCGAGCGCCGCGCAGTCGATCGCGCTTCCCGACGAGGTCGACGACGCGACCGGAACGTTCGCCGAACCGCTTGCCTGCGTGCTGCGGGCCGTCGAGCGGATCCCGCGCGGCCGGGTGCTCGTCGTCGGCTGCGGCTTCGCCGGCCTCCTCTTCGTGCAGGCGCTGGTCCGCCGCGGGGACGACGTGCTCGCGGCCGACCCGCTCGCCCACCGGATGGAGCTGGCGCTCGGCTACGGGGCGCAGCCGCTCGACGACGGCCGCGTGGACGCCGCAGTGCTCTGCGCCCACGGCGGCCTCGACGGCGCGCTCGCCGCACTGGAGCCCGGCGGCATGCTGCTCCTCTTCTCCTGGCTCGTCGACCCCGCCTCGATCGACTTCGAGCTCGTCCTGCGCCGCGAGCTCACCCTAGTCGGCTCGTGCTCGGCGACGCCGGCCGCGATGCGCGACGCGGTCGCGCTCCTCCCGGAGCTCGACCCGATCCCGACGGTCACGCTGCCGCTCGAGCGCTTCGCAGACGGGCTCGAGCTCTACCGCAGCCACGAGGCCGTCAAGGTCGTCTTCACGCCGTGAGGGCGCTCCTCTATTACGGCCCCTGCGACCTGCGCGTGGAGGAGGTGCCTCCGCCCGAGCCGGGCCCCGGCGACGTGCTCGTCCAGGTCGAGGTCGCGCTCACCGACGGCACCGACGCGAAGGCCTACCGGCGCGGCCACCCGCTGCTCCTCGAGAAAGCGCCGAGCCCGTTTGGACACGAGTTCTGCGGCGTCGACGTCGCCACCGGACGGCGCGTGGTGGCGGCCAACTCGGCCCCGTGTGGAGAGTGCGCGTCGTGCCGGCGCGGCGAGGAGACGCTCTGCGAGAACCTCCGGCCCTTCCTGAACGGCGCTTACGCCGAGTACCTGCTCGTCCCCGCGCGCATCGCCGAGCGCAACCTCCTTCCCGTCCCGCCGGTGATCGCACCGGAGGTCGCCGCCATGACCGAGCCGCTGGCCTGCTGCCTGCACGGGATCGATCGCGCAGGGGTCGAGGCAGGGCAGGCGGTGGCGATCCTCGGCCCGGGGCCGATCGGGCTCATGCTCTGCGCGGCAGCGAAGGACGCCGGCGCTAACGTCGTTGTCGTCGGAGGCCGCGCCGAGCGGCGCGAGCTCGCGCGCGAGTTCGGAGGCGTCCCCGGCACCGGCGAGGGCGCCGACATCGTCATCGAGGCGGTCGGGACGGCGGAGGCCTGGCAGGACGCGCTCGGGCTCGTGCGCCCCGGCGGGACGGTGCTCTTCTTCGGGGGGCGCGAGCTCGGCGTGGACACGTTCCGCCTCCACTACGAGGAGTTGACGCTCAAGGGCGCGTTCCACCACACGCCGCGGCACGTCCGCGCGGCGCTTGCCTTCCTCGGCAGCGGCGCCTTCCCCTGGGAGCGCCTCGTCACGCACCAGGTCGGTCTGGAGCAGGTCGCCGGCCTTTTCGCCGACCCGCCGCCCGACCTCCTGAAGGCTGCCGTTCTCCCCTAGGCCCTGCGGACGAGCGTGACCCCGTCGCGCACCGTCAGCATGACCGCGACGACCCGCGGATCGTTGGCGATCCTGGCGTTGAGCTCGACGAACATCTCGGTCTCGGGCGTCTCCGGCGGCTCGACCACGCGTCCCGACCAGAGCGTGTTGTCGAGCACCATGACACCACGGGGCGAGATCCTCGGCACGAGCGCCTCGTAGTACGCCGGATAGTTGAGCTTGTCGGCGTCGATGAAGATGAGGTCGAACTCGCCCTCGAGCTTCTCGATCGTCTCGAGCGCGGGACCGAGGTGGATCGTGATGCGATCCGCGACACCGGCCTCCTCGTGGTAGCGCCGGGCGACCGCCGCGTGGGTCTCGTCCAGCTCGCAGGTGTCGATGTGCCCGCCGGGCGGGAGCAGGGGCGCCATCGAGGTCGACGAGTAGCCGCTGTAGGTGCCGAGCTCGAGCACACGCTCGGGCTGGAGCGCGAAGACGAGGAACTCGAGCAGGCGGCCCTCGACCGGGCCGGTGAGCATCTGCGGCGAGCGCAGCTCGGCCTTCGTCTCTTCCGCGAGCCGGTTGAGCAGCTCGGACGGCGATGTCGTGCTCGCGACCGCATAGTCGTCGATCTTCTCGGGCGTGATCACGCCCTCACCCTAGCTAGCGGCGTTCGACCCGCGAGCCGCCGACGACCGCGTCGTGACCGTCGCGGAAGCGCACCCAGGCCTTGCCGCCGCCGTCGTAGTCGTGCGCCCAGACGATGAGGGTGGCCTCGGCGCCCTCGACGTGGCAGCGCTCGGTTCCCTCGGGGTCGACGCCGCGCCAGACGCGCACGAACGGGTTCTCGTCGTACTCGCGGCCGATCGTCGTCTCCTCGCTGTGCCCGGGATAGACCGCGACTTCGTGCGGAAGGCCCATGAGCACGTCCATGATCGACCGGCGGAGGTCGTCGAACCCTTCCTGCGTCCCGCCGACGGAACCGGTGAAGAGCGTGTCGCCGGTGAAGACCGCCTCCCCGTCGACCACGAACGCCAGCATTCCGCGCGTGTGACCCGGCGTCCGCAGGGTCTCGATGCGCAGGTCGCCGGTCTCGACGACCTCCCCGTGGCCGAGGTGCTCGGCACCGTCGATCCCCTCCTCCGGCGCGGCGAGGACGCGCAGCCCGTACCGGTCCTCGAGCAGCTCGTGGTTGGCGATGTGGTCGCCGTGCGCGTGGGTCGTCAGCAGGTGCGTCGGATGCACCTCGAGGCGGTCGACGGCCGAGAGCAGCGGCTCGATCGGCGCCCCCGAGTCGATGAAGACGGCGGTGCCGCCGGAGCGGTCGGCAACCAGATAGGCGTTCGAAAGCCACTTGGGATCCATGCTCCGCTCCACGATCATCGCCGGGGTAGCATGCCAGCGGAACCCGGACAGGGAGGACTATTCGGATGGCCGGCCTCATGAGCCGCACGTCGAGCGTCGTCAAAGCGTGGATCTCGAAGCTCCTCGATCGCGCCGAAGATCCATCGGTCACGCTCGACTACTCGTACGAGAAGCAGCTCGAGATGCTGCAGAACGTCAAGCGCGGCGTCGCGGACGTCGTCACGGCGAAGAAGCGGCTCGAGCTGCAGACGCAGAAGCTCGAGCAGGAGCTCCCGAAGCTCGACCAGCAGGCGCGCGCAGCGCTGTCGGCCGGTCGCGAGGACCTCGCGCGCGCGGCGCTCGAGCGCAAGACGGTCGCACAGGCGCAGCTCCAGGGTCTCGACCAGCAGATCACGGGCCTGGAGGCGCAGCAGGAGAAGCTCCTCGCCAACGAGAAGCGCCTCTCCGCCAAGGTCGAGTCCTTCCGCAGCCAGAAGGAGGTCATCAAGGCGCAGTACTCGGCCGCCGAGGCCCAGGTGCGGATCACGGAAGCCGCCACGGGGATCGGCGAGGAGATGGCCGACACGGGCCTCGCCATCCAGCGCGCGCAGGACAAGACCGAGCAGATGCAGGCCCGCGCGGCCGCCGTCGACGAGCTCGTCGAGTCGGGCGCGCTCGAAGACTGGACGTCCGGCGAGACCTCGCTCGACCGCGAGCTCGCGCAGATCTCGACTCAGAGCCAGGTGGACGACGAGCTGGCGAAGCTCAAGGGCGAGCTCGCCGCGGGCGGCGCGAAGAAGGAGCTGGAGCAGTGATCGTCCGGCTGATGGGCGAGGGGCAGTTCCAGGTCTCCGACGACCTGCTGGCGCAGCTCAACGAGCTCGACGACAAGGCGCAGGCCGCGGCGGACGCGAACGACGAGCCCGAGCTCGACCGCGTCCTCGACGAGATGTGGGGCCTCGTCCAGGGCGACGGAGAGCGTCTCGCCGACGACGACCTGCACCCGTCGGACGTGCTCATCCCGCCCAGCGACCTGAGCCTCGAAGAGACGCAGCGTCTCTTCTCGGATCAAGGGCTGATCCCGGACATCCCGGCGGCCTAGCCCCGCTCCCATGACAAGGGCCAGGGGTTCGCCCGGCACGGGGCGACCCCCTTCGTCTGCTGCATCATCACCGGCGCCGGTGCGCCGGCGGCCGGGCACGACGTGTGCCCGTGGCCGAGCAGGTGGCCGACCTCGTGGTTCACGAGGTAGCGGCGGTAGCGCCCGATGTCGCCGTACGCGCTCGCGCCCTTCCGCCAGCGCATGAGGTTGAGGACGGCGCGCCCGCCGTTCGCGCACGAGTAGATCCCGTTGGTGAGGTTCGGGGCGCAGAGACGATCGGTCGTCCCCGGCGAGGCGAGTGTGACGCGGAAGTCGACCGGGCCCTGCGACACGCGGCGGAACGACACGCGCCCGGTCCCGCCCCAGCTCTTCGGGTGGCCGAGGATCGCGTGCACCATCTGCGCGAACTCGAGCCGCGAGATGACGATGCCTGCCTCGACCTCGACCAGGTAGCGCATGACCGGACCGTTGCCGGTGCGCGGGTCGCCGCCGCGCACGACCAGGAGCGGGCGTTCCCGACCCGGCGGCCAGACAAGGCCCGCGGCCTCGCGCTCGGGTACCGGCGCGGCCACCACGTCGGCGTCCAGCGAGGGGGCGAGCCGGGCCTCGGCGGCAGAGGCGAAGAGCGCGGCGAGTGCCGCTAGCACGAGAGCGACGCGCATATGGCGACCCTAACTAGCAGGAGGGCTTGGCGGGACGGGACAGCCACTGTCCCGCCGAGCCCTCCTCAGTCGAGCGGGGCGTCGAACAGACCGAGCCACTTGGTGAGGTCCGGCTCGATCGGAAGCTCCTTCTCGAGCTCGGCCTTCAGCCGCAGCTCCGCGGGGTTGTCGCGCTCCTGGCCCTCGCCGGTCGGCACGAACGGCCAGAACGTCCCCTGCTTGAAGCCGTAGATCAGATAGGTGGTGCGGTCGCGGCCCTCGAAGGCGAAGAGGGCCGCCGTCAGCCGGTCGCCGAAGCCGCGGTTGGCGAACTCGCTCGCGACGAGATGCACGGTCGTGACGAGATCCTCGAAGTCGCGATCCCGCACGACGAGCCACTGATAGCCGTAGGAGTCCGACCGGCGCCGGACCTCGGAGCCCGAGGTCTGCGCGACGACGCCGAGCAGCTCGTCGATCTCCTGCTCGGCCCGGGCGAACTCGCCGGCCGAGAGCGGCTTGCCCATGACTGCCGCCACGCCGGCGGACCTGAGCCCGAGCTCGGTCTCGAGCGTGACCTGGGCGGTCGAGAGCGCGAAGAGCTTGTCGAGCTTCGCGCCCTTGAGGCGCTTCCGCCCACCGAAGAGAACGTCCGTCAGGCCCACCTAGTAGCTGACCGGCTTGCCCATCTCCTGGGCGATGGCGGCGAGCCGCGCGAGGCGCTTCTCGAGCGGCGGGTGCGTCATGAAGAGCGTCGCGGCCGACCGCTTCACGTTCGTCGGGATGATGTAGAACGCGTTCAGCGACTCCATCTGGCGCAGGTCGCGCTGCGGGATCCTCGTCATGTCGCTCGCGATCTTCTGCAGGGCGCTCATGAGGTTCTCGGGCGCTCCCGTGACGAGCGCGGCGCCGCGGTCGGCGGCGAACTCGCGGTAGCGCGAGAGCGCGAGGATGAGGAAGTAGCTGACGAAGTAGACGACGAGCGCGATCAGCCAGATCGGCGGGCCCTCGCGGTTGCGCCCGAGGCCGCCGCCGAACCAGATCAGGAGCGAGGCGACGTTCGAGAAGAAGCTCGCGAACGTCATGACCGCCACGTCGCGGTTGGCGATGTGGGCGAGCTCGTGTGCGATGACGCCCTCGATCTCCGGCGGGTCGAGGCGCTTCCAAAGGCCCTCGGTGACGGCGACGACGGAGCGCTTCGGGCTCCGGCCCGTGGCGAAGGCGTTGGGGACGTCGGTCGGGATGACGGCGACGCGCGGCTTGGGCAGGTCGGACATGGCGCAGAGCCGATCGACCATGGCGTGCAGGTCAGGCGCCTGCTCGGGGGTGACCACCTTCGCACCCGACGAGGCGAGCGCGATCTTGTCGGACGTGAAGTACTGGACGAACGCGAAGACGCCCAGGATCACGACCATCACGCCGATCGACGCGCCGCTCTGGAGCAGCAGCGCGAAGAAGCCCACGTAGAGGGCCCCCAGCAGGAAGATGGTGAGGAACATGCGCGACGTCAGTCCGAAGTCGCGCCCGTACGCCTTGCGTCTCATCGAGATGTCAGCTCCTCGGAGGAAGTTGGCACCGAAATTCTACCCGCCGCCCTCTGGACAACCGGACGCTTCCGGTACCGCCGAGACACCCAGGACGAACGCTGTGGCGCCGCGAGCGACGACGCTCGTCATCCCATCCGGGGCCTCCTCGATGCACACGTCGCCGGAGAGGACGCGCCACGTCGGAGTCCAGCGGACGGCGAGGCGATGGGTGCCCGCCTCGGTGAGCTCGCCGGCCACGCGGTCGTGCTCGTACGAGGTGACGCGCGGGCTACCCGGCCCGGTGAGAACGGGGCTCGCCTCCGGCACCTCGTAGACGGTCACCGGTCCGGCGCGGGCCACCTCGACGAGGCCGGCCTGGCCGGAGCGGACGAGCTCCGCCTCCCGGTCCTCCCCCACGCGACCGAGCTGGGTGTGGGGCAGAAGGACGAAGCGGACGCCGAGGTTGTGGAGCCAACGGATGTAGGCGGCCGGCTCGAGCGTGTCCTCGTAGAAGAGCGGATTCTCGGCGATGTCGAGCTGCCGGTACCAGCCGCGCGCGAGCGGGAAGCCGGCGCGGGGCACCCAGTACGCCTCCCAGTGGTCTCCGGTGGGGACGACCTCGACCCGGTCGCCGGGCTCTGCCCGCTCGGCCAGGACAGCAAGAGCCGGCGCCCAGAAGGACTCCTCCGCCGAGCGCGTGTCCCCTCGGTGGATCGCGGCGCCCGCGTACGGCATCACCGTAAAGACCAGCGCCGCGGCGATCGCGAGCCCGGAAAGCCAGCGCGGCCGGAAGGAGGCGATCGCGGCGGCGAGGAGCGCGAGGGGCAGCACGATGCCCCGCAGGCGCGTGACGTTCTCGCCGATCGGCGAAGGGACGAGATACGCGAGCGCCGCCCCCAGAGCCCAGAGGCCGAAGACGAACGCGAGCACCCGGCCCCGCTCGCCGCGCAGGGCGAGGGCGGCGCACACGGCGCAGAGCGCGATCACGCCCATCACCTCCGAGAGGCGGAAGAACGGGTATTCGGCCTCGTAGCGGTAGACGAGGAGAAGCCCTCCCTGGAGGAGCCCGACCACGAGCAGGGCCGTACCCATGGAGACGGCACGGCGGTCGATCCGGCGGTCGCCCGCCAGGAACGCCGCCACGCAGGCGAGGCACAGGTAGAGGAAGGCGAGCGGCGAGAGGCCCGCGGTCACGACCGCAAGCACGACGGCGACCCAGGTCCGGCCGAGATGGAGCGCCTTCAGCGCGCCGAGCCCGACGGCGACCCCGGCCGCGTAGGGATACGTCCCGGTGAAGAGCGGCCCGCACGCGACCACCGCGAACACGCGGGACGGCCAGCGCGCGCGGTCGCCCCACTCCCGCCCGGCGAGCGAGGCGAAGAGCGCCGCAGCGGCGGCGACGGAGGCCAGCGCGACGACGTCGTTGCCGACCAGCGCGGCGGGGAAGTAGTAGAGGAGGCTGTAGGCGAGCAGCGGGTAGTGGCCCGCGTACCAGAACGTGTCCCAGACGAGCACGCCGTTCTCGACGAGCTCCGTGCGGTAGAGGTGCGCCGGCAGGTCGCCGGGAGGCGGGCCGAGGAGGACGAGCGCGAGGCCGACGGCGAGCGACGTGATCGCGGCAACCCCTACCTCCCCGCGCACCAGCGTGCCTAGAGTTCCCGGCATGGCCCGGACGGCAGTGGTCGCTCTCGCGTTCCTGGCGTTCATGGCCGGCTCGGCGCAGGCTACGACCTTCCAGGTGGTCGTGGTGCCCGGGTTGACGCTCGACGACCTCGAGGAAGTCGCCGACACCGGGGCGGTCGGCCTGATGAACCCGGGGGCAGGGCCGGAGACGAGCCGCCGCCTCGCGCTGCGGGCGCTCCTCACGGGTGAGGTGCGCAACTCGCTACGGGAGGACGACTCCGGGGATCGTCTCCTGCTCGGGATCTCGTTCACCGAGGGGCCGCTCGGAAGCGTGGAGGGCAACGCGATCTACGTCGGGCTGCCCGAAGGCGGGCGCCAGCCGAACGACAGGCGCTACCCGATCCTCGTCGTCGGAGCGGGCTTCGAAGGGCTCCTGACCTCGGAGTCGACGCGGATCCCGGGAGTCGTCTCGATCGCCGACGTCGCGCCGACCGCACGCGGCGAGGAAGACGGGCTCGACTCCCAGGGCGCAACCGACACCGTCTCCAAGCTGCGCGAGCTGGACGACCGCATCGACGAGAACAACGGGGCGCGGCTGCCCGCGACGATCCTCGTCTGCGCGCTCATCGTCGCGCTCGCGCTCTTCTCCCCGACGGCGGCCGTGCCCGCCCTCGCCGTGGCGCTCCTGACGAACCTCGCGCTCGGGCTTCTTGGGATCTCCGACTTCTGGACGGTGATGGCCGTGTTCGCCGTCGCCGTCCTCTTCGGCGGTCCACTCCTCGCCTCGGCTCTTTCCACGCCCGTCGCCCTCGGCGGCCTCCTCGTCGCCGTGTTGGTCGCCTACCTGCTCGTGCTCGGGATCGACGGGCCGTCCGGCGCGCTCTCGCCGTTCGGCCCGACCCAGAACTCCCGCTACTTCGGCCTCTCGAACCTGCTCGAGACCATGCTGCTCGTCCCGGCTCTCGGCGGTGCCGCGCTCCTCTTCCGCAGGTTCGGCTCGATCGCGTTCGCGGGCACGGCGCTCCTCGCCTTCGCCACGGTGGCCGGGAACCGCTTTGGCGCCGACGGTGGCGGCGCGATCGTGCTCGCCGGTGGGTTCGCCGTCCTCGCCGTCCTGCTCTACGGCGGCGGCCGCCGCGCCCTTGGGATCGCCGTCGGCGTCTCCCTGGCGCTCGCGCTCGGGCTGGTCGCCCTCGACGCGGCGACCGGCGGGTCGAGCCATGTGACCGAGGCCCTGGAGGACGGGCCGACGGGCCTCGCCGGCGACCTCGGCGAGCGCGTCGAGCTCTCCTGGGAACGCGCCACCGGCGACTGGTACGTCGCGCTTGCCGTGACGCTGATGCTGGCCGCCTTCGTGTTCCTCGTCGTCAGGACGCTGCGCCGGCCGAACGCGCTCCGCGAGTCGCCGGTCGCCCTCTCCGTCGCGGCCGCGATCGCGGTCTCGCTGATCGTCAACGACTCGCCTACCGACGTGCTCCTCGTCGGGCTCACGAGTTACGTCGCCGCCGACCTGGGTATGCTTTCGACGCGATGGCCCGCTACCTCGCGCTCCTAGTCGCCGTTCTCGCGCTCGTGCTCGTCGGCGCAGGCTGCGGCGGCGGCGAGGAGTCGTCGCCCGAGCCCGAGACCGTCGAGGGCACCGTCCCCACCGAGACCGGGGGCGGAGGAGGCGGCGGCGGCGGCGGCGAGGGTGACGCCGCGGCGGGCAAGGAGGTCTACGCGTCCGCCGGCTGCGGGAGCTGCCACACGCTCTCGGATGCGGGAACGACCGGCAGCGTCGGCCCCAACCTCGACGAGTCGACCGCGGACTTCGCGGCCGCCGAGGCGCAGATCCGGGCCGGCGGCGGCGGGATGCCGGCGTTCGAGGGTCAGCTGAGCGACGAGGAGATCGCCAACGTGGCCGCCTACGTCGTCGAAGCACGCGGCTGAGCTGAAGCTCCCACCCGGGTTCCCGCGCGAGGTCGACGTCCTCGCCAGCGACCTCGACCGCACGCTCCTCTGGACCGACGGTGAGCTCCGGCCCCGGACGCTCGCCGCGATCGCCGCGGCCCGCGACGCCGGCATCCACGTGCTCATCGCGACCGGCCGCATGTTCCGCAGCGTCCGGCCGTACCTCGAGGCGGCCGGGATCGACGACCCCGTCATCTGCTACCAGGGCGCTGTGGTCGCAGACCCCGCGACGGGCCGCTTCCTGCGCCATGAGCCGATCCCCGTCGAGCTCGCGCGCGAGACGATCGCCGCGCTCCGGGACGAGGGCTTCCACGTCAACTGCTACGTCAACGACGAGCTCTACGTCGCCCGGAGGACGCCCGAGGCCGCGCGCTACGCCACGTTCCAGCACCTGCCGGTGCACGAGGTCGGCGACCTGGCCGCTTGGCTCTCCGAGCCGCCCACGAAGCTCGTCAGCATCGACGACCCCGAGAAGCTCGACGTCCTCGAGACCCGCATGAAGGAGCGCTTCGCAGGCCGGCTCTACATCTCCAAGTCGCTGCCCTACTTCCTCGAGTTCGCGAGCGCCGACGTGACGAAGGGCTCCGGCCTCGACTTCGTCTCCGAGCATGTCGGCTTCACGGCCGAGCGCACGGTCGCGTTCGGCGACGGCGAGAACGACGTGGAGCTGCTCGAGTGGCCCGTGTTCGGCATCGCCGTGGCCAACGCGCACCAACGCGTGCTCGAAGTGGCCGACTGGGTCTGCCCCTCCGCCGACGAGGAGGGAGTCGCGCAGGTGATCGAGGCCCTCCTAGACTCCCGGGCATGATCGACATCAGGGCAGCGAGGGCCGACGCGGACGCGTATCGCGCCGCGCTCGAGCGCAAGGGCGCCGCGGAGGACTTCGACGAGCTGATGGAGGCCGACCGGGCCTGGCTCGCGCTCGTGCCTCAGGCCGACGAGCTCCGCTCGAAGACGAAGCTCAAAGGCAAGCCGACGCCCGAGCAGATAGAGGAGCTCAAGGGCGTGAAGGCCGAGCTCCAGCAGGTGGAGCAGGAGCTCGCAGCTGCGGAGGCCAGGCGCACCGAGCTGCTCGACCGCGTTCCGGCCCCGCCCGACCCGAGCTCCCCCGACGGGTTCACGGACGACGACGCCGTCGAGCTGCGGCGCGTCGGCGAGCCGCCGTCGTTCTCCTTCGAGCCGCGCGACCACCTCGAGCTCGCCCGCATCGACACGGAGCGCGGCGCCAAGGTCTCGGGATCGCGCTTCGTCTACCGCATCGGCGCGGCGGCGCAGCTCGAGCTCGCGCTTTACCGGTTCGCCCTCGACAGGCTGACCGCCAAGGGCTTCGCGCCCGTCCTGCCCCCTGTGCTCGTCCGCGAGGACGCCATGTACGGGACCGGCTTCCTGCCGACCGACGAGGTCAACCTCTACGGTGTCGAGCGCGACGAGCTCTACCTCACCGGCACGTCTGAGGTGGCCCTGGCCGCCATGCACGCGGGCGAGGTGCTCGACGCCGATGCGCTCCCGCTGCAATACGCCGGCTACTCGACGTGCTTCCGCCGCGAGGCCGGGGCCGCCGGCAAGGACACGCGCGGCATGTTCCGCGTCCACCAGTTCGACAAGGTCGAGATGTTCGTCTTCACGCTCCCGGACAGGTCTGCCGAGGCGCACGACTCCCTGCTCGCCGTCGAGGAGGAGCTCGTCGCCGAGCTCGGCCTTCCCTACCGCGTCGTCAACATCGCCGCCGGCGACCTCGGCGCCTCCGCGTCGAAGAAGTACGACATCGAGGCGTGGTTCCCGGGCCAGAGCCGCTACCGGGAGATCACGTCCACCTCGAACACGACCGACTACCAGTCGCGTCGCCTCGACATCCGCTTCCGCGGCGAGCAGGGCCTCGAGTTCGTGCACACGCTCAACGGCACAGCGGTTACCGCACGCGCGATGATCGCCGTGCTCGAGAACTTCCAGGACGAGGGCGGCGTGGTCGCGGTGCCCGAAGTGCTGACGGAGTTCGGCGCCCCGACCCGCATCGAGCCCGGGGACTGACCGGGCTACACTCCGCGCGGGCGGGGTGCCCGAGCGGTCGAAAGGGGCGGTCTTGAAAACCGCCGGACGGCTAGAAACCGTCCCGTGGGTTCGAATCCCACCCCCGCCGCTGATAGAGCGGAATCCCGCTAAACATGCGGGATTACGCCACGGCGGGGATGGCTCACGGCATCGAAGCACGATCAACGACAGGCTGCGCCATCTACCCGAAGCTCTCCCGAAACGAGAACTGTTCTGACAGAAAGGCGCGCACACTTTCCGTCGCAACCTCGATCTCGTGCTGCGCTCGCTCGGCGCTGGCAACTATCGGCGCGAAGTCGACCTTGTCCTCGCCTCCAGCAAGGGCTCCCAGGCTTTCTTCCGCACGCGAGACTACTAAGGCCCGGTTCATCTGAGCGTTATGCACTTCTTGGGCAGTGTCGGGGACGTGGACTTCCAACTGGGGGTCTAGCCGATGAAGCGCTCCCTCGACGTCCTTGAGCGCGCGCGACACATTCTTCAACGCCTGGCGCAACTCGCCCTCCGCACCGGTCGTCCCGTCGGCCACTGCGCGCAAGCCTTCAACGAACGCCGCGCTTGCTGACCGTAGGGTCGCGAGGCTCTTGTAGAGGTCGAAGGCGTACTCGCGGGCGCGCTCAGTTGACTCAGGCTTTCTTAGCCTGTCGGTGAGCGCACCGAGCGCCGTGTTGATGAAGCTGGCTACCCAGCCCAGCGCCGCAATCTCCGCGCCGGTCATTGGGTGAATGTTTCCACACCTTCGGCGTTAAGCCGGGCGCGGGCCGCAAGGTTTCCCTGGGACTACCCTGCCCCCGCATGCGGGCAAGGCGGCTTCGATGAGGACGGTCTAGCCTGGTGGCAGGCAGAAGCGTGCGAACCGTACAACGGCGTGAAGCCGAACAAGCACAGCCTGTTTGTCCACCGAAAGGAGCAAGCAATGACCCGCCTTCGCCGCCTCCGCCGCCTCGGCCTGACCGCCTTCGTCGGTGTGCTTGTGGCGCTGCCGACCACCGCATCCGCCTACCCCGGCGTGACGTTGCCCAGCCAACGCACCACCGGCAACGGGCCGTTTACGAGCCTCGCACTCACCGACTTCGCTATCGACCCCGGAAAATCGATACTGACGCCCTGACGCCGCGAGCCCGCGGGCAGCGTGGGCCGATGGCGCAGGTTGCGATCTGCCGCTGCGGTCGCCTCTATGGGCCGGGGCTTTGGCTGCCTGAGGGATCGCTCTGCGGCGTGTGCGAGCGGGAGCGCGTCGAGACCGCTGTGAGCGATGAGATCCTTGCGGCCGTTCGGTCGTAACGAACGACGACAAAACGAACAAGGGGAGTTGCGACCATGAAGCTGACGACCGTGACGCATGTGTCCGTCGACGGCGTGATGCAGGGCCTCGGCGGGTCGGATGAGGACCGCAGGGACGGATTCGAGCGCGGCGGCTGGGCTCTGCCGCTCTTCGACGACGAGGCCGAGACGTTCCTCTCCGAGGTCTTCCAGCGCGCCGACGCGTTCCTGTTCGGCCGGCGGACCTACGAGATCTTTGCCGGCTCCTGGGGCACCGGCTCCTGGGGGGAGAACGAGGGCGACAACCCGATCTCGAAGGCGTTGAACACGCGCCCCAAGTACGTGGCATCGACCACGCTCACCGAACCGCAATGGGCTGACTCGACCGTCCTCTCCGGAGACGTCGCGGCCGCCGTCGGCGAGCTGAAGGCCAAGCCGAAAGGCGAGCTGCAGGTGCACGGCAGCGGCAACCTTGTCCGCTGGCTGTTCGACAACCACCTGGTCGACGAGATCATCCTGCTGACCTATCCCGTGGTCGTGGGCCAGGGTATGCGGCTGTTCCCGGACGCCGGCCCGGACACGGCACTTGAGCTGGCCGACTCGCGGGCCACGCCCGGCGGGGTGACGATCCAGGTCTACCGGCCGAGCGGGCGCCCGCAGTACGCCGCCTCTTGAGGTCGAATCCCACCCGCCGTTTTCCCCTAGGCTTGCGCCATGCAGACCGGTGAGGTCGGAATCGAGATCACGCCGATCGTCGCCGACGCCTCCCCCGAGTCCAGGTTCGCCGACCAGCTCGACGCGCTCCTGCGCCGCACCTGCCAGATCGCCCGTGCGCTGACCGGCGCAGAGCAGGCGGCCCTCAAGCTCTGGGTCGGCGAGGACCCGTCGCAGGCGCGCAAGTACTTCAGCCTGAGCGAGAAATACGCCGCGTTCCGCGATTTCCGCATCGACCCCAAGGGCTTCGGCCTGCACGGAATGACGATCCCGTCCGGCGAAGTGGTGCGCCTCACCGAAGCCGAGGTGCTCGCGCATCCGCTCTACAACGGCTTCGGCCCGCTCGCGGACGACCACCCGCCGATGCGGGGCTGGCTGGCCACGAGCGTCTGCGGTGGAGGCGGTCGAGCCTACGGCCTGCTGCAGCTCAGCGACAAGAGCGGTGGGCGCGACTTCGACGAGGCCGACGAGTCGAACATCCGCGAGCTCGCCGCTCTGATCGGCGAGACGCTCGACGCGCTTCGACTGGCTGCGCAGCAGCCGGCCTAGTCGATCTCTAGCTGCGCTCGGCCTCCGACGGCGCGGAGATCGCCCCGACGAGCTCCCCTGTCCTCTCGTTGTCCTTCAGCGCGATGTCGGCCTGCGCGACCACTCCGACGAGCCTCCCGTTCTCGACCACGGGCAGCCGCCGAATTTGGTGGCGGGCCATCAGCTCGAGCGCCTCGTCGAGATCGTGATCGGGCTCGACGCTGATGAGGTCGCGGGAGTAGACGTCGCCGACCGACGTCGTCTCGGGTGCCGCGCTCTCGGCGACCACTCTCGTCGTGATGTCCCGGTCGGTGATCATCCCGACGAGCCGTTCGTCCTCAGTGACCGGGAGCGAGCCGATGTGCCCCTCCCGCATCAGTTGCGCGGCCTCGACCACCGACGCGGACGCGCCGATCGAGTGGGGATCCTGGGTCATCGCGTCGCGAACGTTCTTCGCCATCGTGACTCCTCTCCTCGTCGTTGTGCGATCTTGGACCTGTTTCCGTGATCCAGTACCCTGGGCCTCGCCGCTTGACCGAAAGGTGAAACGCGCATGAACAAGCCGCGCATCTTCCTTGGGTCGTCGGGCAAGCAGACCAAGCTGCTGCAGGCGATCACCCGGGGGCTCGCAGACGTCGCCGACGTGGAGCCCTGGACGACGACGTTCAACCCCGGGCGGTCGACTCTCGACCGGCTCGTCGAGCTCTCCCAGGAGGTCGACTTCGCCGCGTTCGTGTTCGCCCAGGACGACTGGACGACGACGGATACGTCCGAGCCCGGCCTGGCGTCGCCACGTGACAACGTGGTGTTCGAGGCCGGGCTGTTCGGCGGCGCGCTCGGCATCCGGCGCACGTTCATCCTCCATGCGGAGGGTTCGAAGCTGCCGAGTGACCTGCTCGGGCTGACGTCCGTCCGCTACGACCCGGCCACGAGCCCGGCGGAGGTTCGCGCGATCAACCAGAAGCTCCGCAAGGCGATCGAGGCCGAGGGTCGCCGCGGCGTGATCGAAGGGCTGTGGTGGCAGCTCTCACTCACTGCGCGGAGCGAGGAAGAGCCGTCGGCGGTGAGCCTCCTGCGCATCTCGCGCGACCGCGACGGTGGCCTGAGCGTGGCCGGCAGGGCCTGGCAGGAAGACGGCACCCTTTCAGCCCGCTACTGGAGCGAGGCCACGAAGGAGCGCGTGGATCCCGCCGGCGTCTTCTACTACTGGAACGGCGAGCGCCCTCGCCATCCGAACGCCCCGCAGCTCGAGGGCACCGGCGAGGTCAAGCTGGAGACTGCCGACCGCGCCAACGGCTACTGGACGACACGCTCGGAGAGCGATGCCGGACCGAAGGCCCGCACCTCCGGCGTCTACTTTCGAGCCGACCCCTCAGACCTCGAGGTGCTGGAGGGCGGGAGCGAGCAGGAGCGGGCCCAGCTCATCGAGCAGCGCCTCCAGGAGTGGAAGTCGGCCGCGAACACGTTCTGAGCACTGCCGCGCACCGCGGGTTCGTCACTCGACCAGGCTGATCGTGCGCACGCCCAGGTCCGGAACCGTTCCGGACTCGTCCGCGAGGCCGTGCCAGATGACCTGCGTGAAGTAGCCGTGGATCGTCCCTCTGCTCCCGCCGCCGGTGAACGAGGTGGGGACGAACCCCACCCAGGCGACGATCTCGTACTCCGCCTGGGACCCTCCCTCGACGATCGAGCGGTAGACCGGAAGGAGGAGCTCTGTCCTAAGCCGAGCGTTGATCGCGCTCCGGACGTGCCCGGAGTTGAAGTCCGCAGACGGCGCCGAGCGGTAGATGCCGAGGGGGAGCTCGTCCTCGTACCCGTCGAGGATCCACTCGGCGAGCGTCTCGGCGCCGATGTTGCCGCCGTTGTAGATGCTGTCCAGGTTGACGAGGCTGAACGCGCCGGCGGCGTCGCTCCCGCCGGGGTCGTGCAGGTTGCGCAGGGCAAGCTGCGTGGGCTCGCCCCAACAGCCGCACTGCAGCATCGGGTGCCGCTCGTCGACCGCGATCGGCGCGACCCTCCGCGCTTTGGAGGGGATCCCGGCACGTGCGGTCGCGCGCGCTTCGACCTGCACCTCCTCGATCCCGAAGACCTTGCTGAAGTACCCCGGCGCGGGGCGCGAGACGCTCACCGTGATGAGGTCGTTCGGGACGACTCTCGTGGCGAATGTGATCGTCACGTCGCCGCCGCCGTTCTTCTCCGCGTACTCCTCCGCGAGCGCCGCAGCGTCGGCCGTGCTCAGGTGCAGGCCCTGTGCCCCGGCGAGGGCCGCCGCATCGGCAGTCGCCTGGGCTGCTCGGTCGGCCCGGTACCAGGAGCCGACGTCGGTCGCCATCGCGGCTGCACCGGCCAGCACCGCGAGGAAGAGCGCGAAGAGGACGGCGACCTGTCCGCCTTCGTCGGACGTCCTGTACCAGGTCCTGGCGCGCATGCCGACGCGCGCGCTCTCGCGAACTGCAGGGGCTGGGTCCTTCATGCGGCGTTGCCTCCGTATCAGTCGATCCCGTACAGACACAGACGCGACCACGCCCGGAACCCCGCGCTTTGCAGCGAAAAATCACCCATCTGGGTGACCCCCGGCCTCCGATCCGGCCCGAAATGCCGAACGGCGCCCCGGAGGGCGCCGCTCGACCGCCTCGCTGGGGTCGGCGATCAGTCCGTGCGCCTGAGGATCCAGAGACCGGTGTTCATGTCGCTCGCGTAGACGAGACCGGACTCCTCGTCCACGAAGACGCCCCACACCTGCGGCGTCTGGGAGAGCGTCCCGCGTTGAGCGGGCTTCACCGGGTTCTGGCCGGCCGGCGGCACGAAGTACGCCACCTCCACCGGATTCCTCGGGTCGCTCGCGTCCACGACACGGACGCCGTCCGAGTACCAGGAGATGTACACATCGGTCCCCATCAGCATCGGGTTGTGGATCGTGTAGTCCCCCGAGCCGAGGGAGAGGGCGCCGGTCGAGTTCGGCGTCCTGTACTCGCCGATCTGCGTGGGCGCTGCGAGGTTCGAGTAGTCCCAGATGCGGAGGTACCCGTACCCGGGCTCGATGTCCGGCCCGCAGTTCTTGCCGAAGTCCTCGTCGGCCGAGAAAAGCAGTCGGCGCGCGTCGTCGTACATCGACGAGTGAGCGTCGCCGTCCTCGTCCGTTCCGTAGACAGTGTGGCCGCGCAACACCGGGCTGGCCGGGTTCGTCACGTCGAGCGCGACGAAGCCGCTGTCCCAGTAGGAGACGAAGGCGAGCCTGCCGTCGGCGGACGGCTCGACGCTGTGGCCGTAGACCGGGTCGGCGTCGCACCCCTGCCCCGGGTTGAGTGGCCCGCCGGCGTCGTGAATGACGCCCCAGTCCGAGACCTCCACCGGAGCGGCGGGGTTGGTCACGTCGATGAGCCTGAAGTCCCCGCGCCCCTGCACGTCCCGGTAGCCACTCGGGGAGCCGAGATCCTCGTACTCGCTCGTCGGCACCGACGCGTACACGAAGGTCCGGCCCAGGTCGGCGCGGTGCTCGAACTCGAGCTCGTGGACGCCGCGCGTGCAGCAGCCGGTGTCGAGCAAGCCGAGCCTGACCGGGCTCTCCGGATTCGTGACGTCGAAGAGCATGAGCCCGCGGGCGAAGCTCGTGTCCTGACTCGAGCCGCCGCAGACCTGCAGGCCGATCGCCGCGATGTCGCGGCCCGCGAGCGGCCCGAACCTCGCCTGGAAGACGGTCACGTCCTCGGCCGAGGTACCGGTCGGGTTGACGAGGCGCGAGACCGTGACCGGGTCGGCCGGTTCGGAGACGTCGACGACAGCGACACCGTTCTTCGGCGGCGAGGGGCAGAAGCGGGTCTTGGAGCCGCTCGCCCAGTCGCTGAAGCCCCAGTGGCCGACGTAGGCGTAGCCCTCGTGGACCCAGACGTCGGCGTTGAAGCCGCGCCCAGCGAGGTCGGTCTGGCCCACGACCGCCATGTTCCGCGCCTGGGCGGCCTTCTGGCCGCCGGTGTAGGTCTTCTTGGACTGCTCGAGGAAGTGCCGCTCGTCCTTCAGCAGCTCACGGTCGTTCGACGGTGCTGTGGCCGCGGACGTCGCCAAGGCGAGGACGGCGGCTACGAGCACCGCTCCGATCCCGATCCTGCGCATGACTCCCCTTTCTTGTTTGGGGACCCAGCAGGTCGCTCGAGCTCTGCGCGAGCACGGTTACCGGGACGGCGGCACGAGCGCGGCGTCAGTCTCAAGCCCGCACCGCTCCCCTCTGTGCTCTCCCGGTGGCGGCCTGCCGGGTCACAAGTACAGACGCATGGGACCGGAGAATCGTGCGCCGGCCCCCCGGAGACCGGGTTGCCCGGACTACCGTCAGGGCGTGCACAGAGTCCTCGACCGGCTGCCGATGCTGCCCTTCACGCTGCGCGCCGCGCTGGCCCTGTTCGTGGTCGCCTGGATCTTCGGCGTGCACGACCTGCGCTCGACGATCCCGGTCTGGGTCGCCTTCGTGATCGCGCTCGGGCTCGAGATCAACTTCTTCCTCGGCGCGCTCACCCGCCCGCCCGCCCCGCGGCCCGATCGTGGGCCGCAGCCGATCGACCGGGAGCGCTACGGCTACCTCGCCTGGCCCGAGGACGAGGGCGACGAGGAGTACGAGGACGACGAGCTCTGGGAGGACGAGAGCCGCTGGCCCGCCGTGCGCCGGTTCCTCTGGGGCGTCGGCATCATCGCGGCGCTCGCCCTCACCTTCTGGCTCGTCGACAGGAACACGGGCTGGGACTCTCTCTCCACGGAGACGCGCGCGGAGGCCCAGGAGCGCTTCTCGGCCGAGGCGTCACGCATCGCCGAAAAGGACGTCCGCATCCGCTGCGACGAGTCGGGCGAGTACGTGGGCGCCGTTCAGCACGCCGACGGCGTGGCGCAGGTCGGCGGCGAGCTCGCCTACCTCACGCCCGAGCGCTGCCTCGACCTCTACCGCCTCGCGTTCGAGGACGAGGTCACCGGCAGCCAGACCGGGCGGGCGGTCTCCGTGCTAGCCCACGAGGCGTGGCATCTGCGCGGCGAGGGGAACGAGGGGACGACCGAGTGCTACGCGATCCAGTCGGGCGTCGAGCTCGGACGCCGGCTCGGCCTGAGCGAGGACGAGGCGCACCGCCTGATGGCGCAGCAGCTCGCCGAGAACAGCGGCCGCGGGATCGCCACCGCCGAGTACCGCGTGCCGCCCGAGTGCAGGGACGGCGGAGGCCTCGACCTGGATCCCGGAAGCTCGCGCTTCCCCTAGCGGCCGGTCGCCCGGGCCGCGCGGCGGCGCTGCCACAGATTCCAGGCGCGACGAGCGGCCCACATGAGGACGACGAGCCTGAAGCCGCGGAGCATGACCACTACATCGCCGCTGGGAAGCGCCCGCAAACCCCTTTAACCCGACCTGTAAGGAATGTGTGCAGAAAACCTCAAGGATGGCCGGCCCCAGGCCGATATCGGGGTTAGAAAGCGAGGAGTGCGGACATCCTCGGCGGTCGCCGCAGCCGGCCGGGGTGAGAGTTTCCGGGCTCCTCGTTTTCGTTTGGTCCGGGGCTACTGAGGGGCGAGCGGGAGCGGCCGCTTCAGCATGCGCGCCGCCACACCGCGGATCGTCCACGTGCCGTACGTGTGGTTCGGGTTCCACTCGGTGATGACCGAGAGCGCGATGCGCTTGGTCGCCGTCCTCAGCAGCGCCGACTGGTGCGTGACGCGACCCGTGCCCGTGCCCCAGCCGCCCTTGAAGTGGATGAACCAGCCGTCGGGCTTCACCGGCGGGATGCCCCACCGCTGCGACGGCACGATCCTGCGCAGCAGGTTCATCCCGTATGCGCGGTGCCGCGCCGGCATCAGGCGGTCGATCCGATAGAAGAAGCGCACCTGGTCGGCGGCCGTCGTGGTCGAGAGGCCCCACGGCACGCGCAGCTCGAACCAGCGCATGTTCGCGCGCCTGGCCACGAGGTTGAGGCCGGACTCGCCGACGATGTTCAGCACCGAGCCGGCCGTGACGTTGTCCGACCAGCGGATCATGGGCCCGAGCAGGCGGCGGTCGGAGTCCGTCAGGGCGCGGTTCCGGACGGAGCTGCGGTTGAGGTAGGCGACGAGCAGCATCGCCTTCAGCAGGCTGGCCGAGGGCGCACGCACCCACGCCCGGTAGCTGTAGAGGCGGCCGCGGTCGTCCATGAAGGCGAAGCTCTCCACCCCTGAGCGGGTCTGGAGGTAGCGAACCGCGGACGCCCGTCGCTCGCTCCAGCTCTGCGCGCTCGCGGTCGTTGCCGCCAGCAGGAGCACGACGGCGGCGAGCACGACCGCAACGGCGCTTCGACCCCTCACGAGGCGCGGATTGTACTTGGCGTGCCTTGGGTAGAGAGACGCGGTGACCGAGTACGTCCACACGAGCACCTGGATCGAGCGCGGCGCGCGCTTCGGCCTGGCGACCAAGGGTTTCTCGTACATCCTCGTCGCGGTCATCGCGCTCAGGGTTGCCGTCGAGGGCAGCGGCCAAACGGAGAGCCGCGAAGGCGCGCTCAAGACGCTCGCCGACGAGCCGTTCGGCTGGATGCTCCTCGCGCTCGTGGCCCTCGGGTTCGCGAGCTACGCGGTCTGGCAGCTCGTTCGGGCGATCTTCGACCGCGACGACGAGGGCGACGGCCCGAAGGGGATCGGCAAGCGACTCGGCCAGGCCGGCAAGGCCTTGCTCTACGGCACGCTCGCCGTGATCACGGCGTCGCTCCTCTTCGACTCGGGCGGAGGCGGAGGCGGCCAGTCCGAGGACAAGGCGACGGCCGTGGCGCTCGAGTGGCCCGGCGGGCGCTGGATCGTCGGCGGTGTCGGCCTGGCCATCATCGGCGCGGGCGCATTCAACGCCTACCGCGCGCTCTCGGGCTCGTTCCGGGAAAACCTCCGCGAGGAGCAGATGAGCGGTGCCGAGCAGCCCTGGTACATCGCGTTCGGCGTCATCGGGCACTTCGCGCGGGCGGTCGTCTTCGTGATGATCGGCGTCTTCGTGCTTCGCGCGGCGTACGAGTACGACCCCGACGAGGCGATCGGGCTCGACGGCGCCCTGCAGAAGCTCGCCGGCGAGGCTTACGGGGCCTGGCTCCTCGGCGCGGTCGCGCTCGGGCTCGGGATGTACGGGCTCTTCTGCCTCGTCGAGGCGAAGTACCGGGACGTCTAGGCTAGATCGCGCCCTGCAACGCGGCGATCTCCCGCCGCACCGCGAGGCGCTCGAGGGCGACGGCCTCGATCTGGCGCACGCGCTCGCGCGTGATCCCGAGCTGCCGGCCGATCTCCTCGAGCGACGCCGGGTCCCGCTCGCCGTTCAGCCCGTAGCGGAGCTTCAGCACCTCGCGCTCGCGGTCGGGCAGCTCGTCGAGCGCATCGTGGAGCGCGTCCTTGCCGAGGTTGATCGTGACCGCCTCTTCGACCTCGTCCTCCTCGCCGGCGACGAGCTCCTGGAACGTCGTTCCGCTCTCCTCGGCGATCGGCCTGTCCAGGCTCGTCACCGCCCGGGCGGCGGCGCGCACCTCGATCACCTGCGGGACGGTGATCCGTGCAGCCTTGGCGACCTCCTCGTCGGTCGGCATGCGCCCGAGCCTGGGCGCCAGGTCGCGCTCGGCCCGCGAGATGCGCTGCTCGCGCTCGACGATGTGCACCGGCACGCGGATCTCGCGCGACTTGTTGGCGACGCCGCGCTGCACCGCCTGGCGGATCCACCAGGTGGCGTACGTCGAGAACTTGAAGCCCTTGCGCCAGTCGAACTTCTCGACGGCGCGGATGAGCCCGATGATGCCCTCCTGGATCAGGTCGAGGAGCGAGAGCCCGTGGCCCTGGTAGCGCTTCGCGATCGAGATGACCAGCCGCAGGTTCGAGTTGATCATCTGCTCCTTCGCGTCCATGTCACCGCGCTCGATGCGCTTGGCGAGCTCGACCTCCTGCTCCTTCGTCAGGAGCGGATAGCGGCCGACCTCGTTCATGAAGAGCTGGAGCGCGTCCGTGGTCGCGGTCGCCAAGTCGCCGTTGACATACGTCGGCTTCGCTTCGCGGCCGCAGTCGTCGCGGAGCTCGATCCCGCGGTGCTCGACCTCCTCGTAGAGGGCCTCGATCTCCTCCTCGCCGAGGCCGAGGGAATCGACCAACGCGTCGACCTCGGAGTACTCGAGGCACTCGTTCTCCTCGCCGCGGTCGAGCAGTGCTAGGAGCTGGGCATCCATCACTTCTACCTCTCTCACCATACGCAAGATCGCTAATCGAACATATGTTCTATACTGCGTCGGGACGTGGCGCGCGCGCAGTACCTCGAGGACAGCTGCAAGTCGGCTCTCAACCGGGTGCCCGACATGAGCCGCGTGCCGTTCCGCTGGACCGTGAACCCGTACCGCGGCTGCATGCACAGCTGCCACTACTGCTTCGCGCGGGCGTTCCACACCTACCTGGACATGGACATCGGGGACGACTTCTCCTCGAAGATCGTCGTGAAGACGAACGTCGCCGAGGTGCTGCGCCGCGAGCTGGCGTCGCCGCGCTGGGAGGGCGAGACGGTCGCCATGGGGACGGCCACCGACCCCTACCAGCAGTGCGAGGCGCGCTACCGGCTGACCCGGGGCGTGGTCGAGGCGCTCTCCGACTTCCGCAACCCGCTCTCGATCCTGACGAAGTCGACGCTGATCGCGCGCGACCTCGACGTCTTCGAGCGCCTGAACGACCGGGCCGCCCTCACGGTCTCCATGAGCGTCGGCACGCTGGACGAGGACGTGCGCCGCATCGTCGAGCCCGGCACGCCGCCGGGCCGCAAGCGGCTCGAGATCCTGAGGCGCTTCTCGGAAGCGGGGATCCGCACGGGCGTGCTCGTCGCCCCGGTCCTCCCCGGCCTCACGGACGACGAGGAGCACCTGGACGAGGTGCTCGCAGCCTGCGCCGAGGCCGGCGTCGCGTGGGCCTCCGTGATCGTTCTCCACGTCCGCAAGACGATCCGCGGCCACTTCATGCCGTGGCTGAAGGACGCCTATCCCTGGCTCTACCCGCGCTACGTCGAGCTCTACGGCAACCGCTCCTACGCACCCAGGGCCTACGTGGAGCAGGTCGGCGAGCGCTTCGGCCGGCTGCGCCTGCGGCACGGGCTCACGTCGTCGGGCGGCTCGCGCGCCGTGCCGGCGAGCCGCGAGCAGCAGCTCGCCCTGGCCGTCTAGCGGCCGCCAGTAGGATCGGGACATGGCCGCGCCCGTCCGCATCGGCACGTGCTCCTGGGCGGACGAGGCCCTGACCAAGCACTGGTACCCGAAGGGCGTCAGCTCGGCGGAGGAGCGGCTCCGGTACTACGCGGAGCACTTCTCCACCGTGGAGGTCGACTCGACCTACTACCGGCTGCCCGATGAGACGATGGTCTCCAACTGGGCCGAGCGCACGCCGGAGGGCTTCGTCATGCACGTGAAGGCCTTCGGCGTCATGACGCGACACCCCGTGAAGCTCGAGCAGCTCCCGCCCGACCTGCGGGAGGCCGCGGACGTCGACGAGCGCGGCCGGGTCAACCGGCCCCCGCGCGAGCTGCGGGCCGAGGTCTTCGCCCGCTTCCACCATGCCCTGGGCCCGCTCCGCTCGACGGGGAAGCTCGGCGGGATCCTCCTCCAGTTCCCCTCGTACATCGTGGCCAAGGACCTCTCGCGCGACTATCTGGCCTGGGCCGTCGAGCAGCTCCACGGCGACCGGCCGCTCGTCGAGTTCCGCCACCGCAGCTGGCTCGACGACGAGCACCGCGACTCGACGCTCTCCTTCCTCGAGGAGCTCGGCGCGACCCACGTGGTCACCGACGCGCCCAAGACCGAGGCGAAAAACCTGGTTCCAACCGTCATCGCGGCGACCTCGCCGCTAGCGTATGTCCGCATGCACGGACGCAACGCCGGGACGTGGAACGTCCGCGGTGGGAGCGCCAGTGACAGATTCGACTACCTCTACTCGGAAGAGGAGCTGAAGGAGTGGGTCGAGCCCCTGCGCGAGCTCTCCGACCGCTCCGAGGAGGTTTACGTCCTCTTCAACAACAACCGCTGGAGCAAGGCGCCCAACGGAGAGCTCTGGGCCCAGGCGCCGGAGAATTCGTCCGCTCTGCGGCAAATACTGTCGGAAAGCGGGGTTCCAACCAACTAGTTCGAGCGCTACCGTTCAAGTTGGAGGGGAGATCAACCGATGGGGATTAGGTGGGGAGCCGTCTAGGCACACATGCTCTTTGGACCGTCGCGCTCAGCGCGGTCATCACGCTGCTTGCGCTGGCGCCGGTGATCCTGCCCGGCGACCGGCCGCTGGACATGCTTCCCGCACCGCTCCAGGGCACCGGCGAGGTCGGCGAGATCGTCGCCAATCCGCTGGCGCCGCCTACGCCTCCGCAGCAAGAGCAGGCAGAGCCCGAGCAGTCCGCGACGCCGTCCCCACCGGCGTCGGAGACCACTGCCTCGGGCGTGCTCGGAGACACGGCCTCCTCCTCGGATCCCCCGACCGCCGAGCCGGCCCCCACCCGGCCCGGCGGCGGTGGATCCACCCCTTCGAGGCCGAACAGGCCCGACGAGCCGGAGCCGCCCGTGGTGCCCCCGAACGCTCCTCCGCCCCCTCAGGGGCCGGAGCCTCAGGAGCCGCCCACGCACAAGCCCCCCAAGCCCCCCTGGGGCGGCAAGCCTGGCAAGGACCGCGACGACCGCCGTGAAGAGCGGAGGGAGCGGCGCGAGGAGCGCCGTGCCGACCGCGACGAACGCCGGGCCGAGAAGGAGAAGCGCCGCGAGGAGCGGCGGGCGGAGCGCGACGAGCGGCGGGACGAGAAGCGCGCACACAAGAACAAGCGCCGCGAAGAGCGGTCCCATCGCGACGAGCGGCGGGACGAGCGCCGCAGCGACCGCGGAGACCGCGGCGACCGGCACGATCGCGGGGATCGCCGTGACGAGCGGAGCGACCGCCATGAACGTGGCGACCGCCACGACCGGGGCGACCGCGGCGACCGGCACGGCAAGAACAAGCGCCACAACCGCAACTAGCCGCTTGCCCCGCTGGGGCGCGTCGAGCGATCTCTAAGCTGGACCGATGGCACCCGAGCGGAGCCCGATCGTCCATCGCATCCGGCCGGCGGCCGGAGAGCCGCAGGGCGCCCTCGTCCTCTCGCACGGCCGCGGAGCGGACGAGCTCGACCTCATGCCGCTGCTCGACCTGCTCGACCCGGAGCAGCGCCTCGTCGGCCTGCTCCCGCGCGGCCCGCTGTCGCTTCCGCCCGGCGGCGCCCACTGGTACATCGTCCGCGAGATCGGCTACCCGGACGAAGAGACGTTCACGGAGACCTTCCGCGAGACCTCGGCCTGGCTCGACGCGGCGCTCGAGGAAGCGGGCGTGCCGATGGAGCGGACCGT
>DASSCF010000006.1:0-3686 GCA_035698025.1 Gaiellaceae bacterium | reverse complement strand
CTCGGCCTCGTCCGCCAGCGCCCTCTGCGCCGCGTGATCGAACGTCGCGTGCACTTCGATCGCCTTCGGCACGGCGAGGTAGGCTGCGGGGTCGCGGGTCCCCTGCCAGCCGTGGCGCTCGCCGAAGCTCGCGCCCTCGCGGTAGCCCCAGCTGATGACGAGCGGGTCGATGTCCGGTTGAAGCTCTGGGCGCGCCCACAGGAAGCCCGCACCCTTCGGCGCGCACAGCCACTTGTGGCAGTTCCCTGTGTAGACGTCCGCCCCGAGCGCCGCGAGGTCGACGGGGACCTGCCCGGGAGCGTGGGCACCGTCCACGATGGCCAGCACTTCGTGCTCCCGCGCGGCCGCGCAGATCTCCTCGACCGGGAGCACGAGCGCGGTTGGCGACGTGACGTGGGAGACGGAGACCGCCCGCGTCGCCGGGCCGATCCTCCCGGCCAGCTCCTCGGGCTCGCACACGACGAGCCGAGCGCCCGCGTACTCCCACGTGCGCGCGATCGCCCCGTACTCGTGCGCGGTGGTGAGTACCTCGTCCTCCGGGCCGAGCTCGAGCGAGCGGATGACCGCGTTCAGCCCCGAGGTCGCGTTCGGCACGAAGACGAGGTCGTCGCCGCGCGCGCCCAGGAAGGCCGCGAGCGCGTCGCGGGCACCCGTGAGCCGCCCCGTGCCGTCGTCGGCGCCCCAGAAGCCGGTGAAGACGCGCCGTGTGAAGAAGTCTGTGGGCGCTCGCTCGAGCTCGAGCTGCAGCCGCTGGTACTCGGCGAAGACCGGCTCTGGGCAGGCGCCGTAGCTGCCGTGGTTCAGATAGGCGACGTCGGGGTCGAGGAGGAAGCCCGGCCGCACGGCGTGCAGTCTCCCACGGCCGGCCGCGCTTCGAGTCAGGCCACGCCGGCCGTCGCGAACGGCCCCCGCTCCGGCCGCAGCGGGTACAGCACGTCATACGTCTCGTGGCGGACCTCGTCCGCCTCGTAGGCGGCGGGGATCGTGCGCGCGAGCTCGGTGTCGCGGAAGCTCCGCAACGCCTCTGCGCTTTCGAAGAAGTAGATCCCGCAGATGTCTCCCGTTTCGGGGTCCCGGCCGTAGACCTTCTGCTCGAGGCCGGGGACCTCGAGGAACCACGGGCGGCGTTCGAGCAGGCGTCGATCGAGCTCCTCGGGTGCGAGCGCCGAGCTGATGCGAACGAAGAGCACGGTAGGCATCGACCCTCCTCTCTCCGACTTCGTCGCTCGTACAGGTAGCACGATCGGGACGGCCCGTCCACCTCGTGCAGTTCGGCGGGCTCGCGTGCGACGTGCGGGCTAGGGTCACGCGCGGTGCGCGGCATCCTCAGGACCTACTTCCCACCGCTCCCGCGCTCCGTCGCCACGCTGCAGGTCGGCGGGCTCGTCAACGCGTTCGGGAACGGTGTCGTACTCCCGTTCGTCTTCATCTACCTGCACAACGTCCGCGGGATCGCGCTCGGGCCGACAGGGCTGATCGTGGCGACGAACGCCGTCGTCAGCGTCGTCGCCGGTCCGGTGTTCGGAGTCCTCGTCGACCGCCTCGGAGGTCGGCGCATGCTCGCGGTCGCGCTCGGGATCCTCGCGGTGGGATACGCGGCGTACCCGCTCGTGCACGAGGCGTGGCAAGGCTTTCTCGTCGCGGCCGTGACCGGGATCGGGGTCGGCGGCTTCTGGCCGGCGCAGTCCACGCTGATCGCCGGGCTGACCCCGAACGAGCTCCGGCCGGCCGCCTTCGGGATGCAGCGCGTCGTGATGAACCTCGGGATCGGTCTCGGCGCGCTCGCGGGCGGGCTGATCGCGACGACGGACGCGCCGGGGACGTTTTCCGTGCTCTTCCTGCTGAACGCGGCGAGCTTCATCGTCTACGCGGCCGTCATGCTCGCCCTCGTGCCGTCGCCCGAGCTCGGCGGCGGCGCGCACGCGCCCGGGACATCCGGCAGCTACCGCGACGTCCTCCGCCATCGGGCGTTCATGACGGTGATCGGCCTCAACGCCCTCTTCATCTTCGCCGGCTTCTCGGGCTTCGAGCTCTTGCCCGTGTACGCGAAGAACGAGGCCGGCGTGACGGAGACGCAGATCGGCCTCGTGTTCTTCGTCAACACGATCGTGATCGTGCTCGCGCAGCTGCCGACGACGCGCCTCGCGCAAGGACGTCGACGGATGCCCGTCCTCGGGCTCCTCGGCGCGCTCTGGGCCGCCGCCTGGCTGATCGTGCCGTTCGCAGGGGGTCTCGCGCCCGGGGAGGCCACGCTGCTCCTCGTGGCGGCGATGGTCGTCTTCGCGCTCGGCCAGTGCCTGCACGGCGCCGTGCAGGCGCCGCTCGTCGTCGACCTGGCGGAGCCGCGGCTCCTCGGGCGCTACATGGCCTTGTCGGCGCTCTCGTGGCAGGTCGGCTTCGCGCTCGGCCCGGCCGTCGGCGGCTACATGCTCGCGGTCTCGCCGAGCGGCGTCTGGGTGGCGGCGGCTGGTCTGTGCGCCCTCGGTGGGCTACTGGCGCTCCTCGTCGAGGGGACGCTGCCGCTCGCCGCCCGCCGGACGCCGCTCGCCTCGCCGACGTAGTCCCGCGGCTTCGCTCAGTGCTTCCGCGCGGTCGCGCGCCCGCCCTTGCGGCCGGCGGCCTCCTTCTGCGCGGTCGTGCCGCCCTGCGAGGAGCGCCCGCTGCCGGAATGCGACTTCTCGCCGCCGTGCTTGGACGCCTGCGGCGAGTTCGCGATGCGCGCAGCGCGCTCCGTGGACATGCCCTTGTCCTTCAGGGGCTCATACTGCTGCTCGTTCTTCACGCTCGGGCTTTGTCGGCCATCGTCTGCCTCCTCGATCGGATCGGCGCCCCGCTACCCGGCGTGAGAGGACGCACGACGGGGAAATGCAGGCTCCAGGGCTAGAATCACGAACATGGCCCGGACACTGGACGACCCCCTCAGTACCCATGCCGAGCCTGCCCCGCATCCGGCGCATCCGCACGGCCCGCGGCACGGGCCAGTCGGTCGCGCGCCCGGCGCCGCTCGTCCACGAGCTCTCCGCTAACGGCCTCACCTGGGTCAACGTCGTCGGGCCCGACACGGAGACGGCGCAGGCGCTCGCCGTCCGCTTCGGCTGGCACCCGCTCGACGTCGAGGACATCGTCTCGAAGCGCCAACGCCCGAAGGTCGACGACTACGAGGACGACGGCTACCTGTTCGCGGTCCTCCACTTCCCCGTCTTCGACCAGGCCGTCCAGCGACTGAACGCCGCCGAGCTCGACATCTTCATCGGGCACGACTACGTCGTCACCATCCCGAACCGCGAGCTGCTCCCGGTCACGCGGCTCTTCGAGCGCTGCCAGGACGACGAGCGCCTGCGCGACCAGCTCTTCGCACGCGGCTCCGGACGGCTCCTGTACGAGGTGCTCGACGACCTCTTCGACTACTGCTTCCCGATCCTCGACAAGATCGCGCACAAGCTCGACGTGATCGAGGACGAGATGTTCGAGGGCCGCTCCGAGGAGGTCGTCCGCGACCTCTCCAACGTGAAGCAGGAGATCATCTCCTACCGCAAGATCATCAAGCCCGAGCGCTCCACCTTGCGCGTGCTGGAGCGGCGGGTCGAGAACTTCCTCCCCGAGGAGCTCGAGCTCTACTTCGACGACATCGTCGACTCGGCCGAGCGGATCTGGGACCTGCTCGACAACTTCAAGGAGGTCGTCGA
>DASSCF010000005.1:0-42660 GCA_035698025.1 Gaiellaceae bacterium | reverse complement strand
GGCCGCGTTGCCCGCCATCACGCGGCGGTCGCCAGATCGCCGCGCTTGTCGGCGATGCCTTCCAGGAGCTTGGCAAAGGCGGCAACGAACTTCTCGATGCCTTCGCGCTCGAGCGTGGCCACGACGTCGTCGTAGTCGATGTCAGCGGCCTCCAACTGAGTCGGCAACAGGCTTGCTTTCATCATGTTCGACTCGAGCCGGCGCTCGACGCGGCCGTGATCCTGGAAAGCACGGATCGTCTCCTCGGGCATCGTTGCGATCGTCTGCGGCCCGATCAGCTCCTCGACGTAGAGCGTGTCGCGGTAGGCCGGATCCTTCGCCGACATCGATGCCCACAGGCACCGCTGCTTCGTCGCTCCGTACGCGGCGAGTGCCTGCCAACGCTCACCGGCGAAGGCCAACTTGTACTGCTGGTAGGCGAGCTTGGCGTTTGCGATTCCGAGTCGCCCCTTGAGGTCAGCCCGCCCGAGCTCGTTGAGGCGGCGGTCGGTCTCGGTATCGACCCGCGAGACGAAGAAGCTGGCCACCGAGTGAACGCGCCGCGGATCGCCGCCGGCGGCGACAAGTCGTTCGAGGCCGGCAAGGTAGGCCTCGATCACCTGACGATGCCGTTTGAGCGAGAAGATGAGGGTGACGTTGATCGATCGACCTCGGGCGGTCATCTCCTCGATGGCGCTGACTCCGGCGTCGGTCGCCGGAATCTTGACGAGGAGGTTCGGCTTGGCGATCGCCTCGTGCAGCATGGTCGCCTCGTCGATCGTCGCTTTCGTGTCGTGAGCCAGATTCGGGTCGACCTCGATGGAGACGTAGCCGTCGTCGCCCTGGCCACGCTCCCAGATGGGTCGGAGAAGATCGCAGGCGGTGGCAACGTCCCGCATTGCCAAGTCGAGAAAGACACGCTTCACGTCGCCGACCCGGTTCGCCGCAATCTGTGCGTTGTACGCGTGACCGCGCGACAGCGCCTTCTCGAAGATCGACGGATTCGAGGTGACGCCGACGACGGCGTCCTCGTTGATGGCACGCGCGAGCCCGCCCGAGTCGATCAGGTCGCGTGAGAGGAAGTCGATCCAGACGCTCTGGCCGAGCGCTGAGAGCTCATGGAGGCGAGACGTCGCCGCGGGCACGTCAGGCCGCCTTCCCAGCAATCTCGAGCCGGTTGAGACCGTGCGCGATGACGACCGGGCGGTCCGCCGCGCGCGCGACGCCGCGGGAGACGCTGCGCCCGACCTTCCGGCGGCGCGAGCCAACGACCACGAACCTGGCGCCGCGGCGGCGGGCGAACTCGGCGATTCGCCGCCGCGGTGCGCCCTCGAGGATCTCGCCGTCGGCGTCCACGCCCGCCGCCGCGGCGATCTCGAGCGCCCCGTCGAGCACGCGCAGCCCTCGCGCCATCTCGGCCGTCAGCCGACGCTGGTAAACCGGCGTGCCCAGGAAGCCGGCCGGGCCGCGCCGGACGTAGACGAACACGATCGGCGCCTGGAGCTCCGCGGCGAGGTTCACTGCCGTCTCGACGGCGACGGCGTTCGTCGAGGAGCCGTCGACGGCGGCGACGATCGGCGCGGCGTGGGTCTGGTGCGCGGTCGTCTTCCGCCGACGGTCGTTGGCCCTTGTTCTGGCAGTCATCGAGATCGCCTCCCTGGCGTTACCTCGGTCAATGTCTTCATCCAGGTTGCCCTGAGAGGAGTGCTCCGGCCATGGGGCCGAGAGCCCATTTGGGTGTAGCGACGAGTCCACGCTGACCTCGCTGCAGCCAGGTCATCTGCCGTCCGCTCCACATGAGGTCTCGACGTCCGCGAGATGGGTTGGCAACCCGATTACGGCGACGGCCGATGCCAGCCAATCTCAAGGAAGCGACTGAAGGAGGAACTGATGGCCGGCTCGATCATCTGCGGCACGAACGACTCAGAGTCCGCGAAGAGGGCAGCGCGGGTCGCCCGCGACCTAGGAAGCAACCTCGGATTCCGGCTCGTGTTCGTCCACGTCCTCGAGCCCGGTTCTCCCCACGAGAAGATCAGCGCCGTTGCCGAGCGACTGCACGAGCTGACAGATGGCTGCACGGACGTCGACTGCGGCGCCAGCTGGGTCGTCGATGTCGGTCACCCGGTCGATCGGCTGATCGCCGCTGCAGTCGACGAGGAGGCAAGCTTGATCGTGGTCGGGTCACAGGGGACGCGCTCGTCCTTGCTCGGCAGCGTCTCCGCCGAGATTTCGCGCCGGGCACCTTGCCCGGTCCTCGTCGTGCCTCCCGGCGCCGACCAGCACCTGCCTGCCGGCGACGGACATGTCGAGCTCGGCGGGGGCGTTCGCTCGACGGACGGGAGTTAGGACTCCTTCGATGTCTGACGTGGCCAACAGACGCCAATCTCTCGGTAGCAACGGCCGAAGAGGCCCAGTACATCAGGAGCCCACGTCCGATAGCGCCTTTGCGCTGGCCACTTCAGCGCTGGCTCTAACGATGCTCACGCTCTTCGCGGTTCTGATCCTTGCCGACGTCCTGGGGCTTACTCAAATGCTGCCGTTCTTCGTGCTTCCGCCAGCGTTGCTCGCCGCCTCAGGGTTCTTCCTGTGGCGCTGGGCGACAGGAGAAGCCGAGGCGTCAGCCGCCCGGGAAATCGTCAATCGCCAGCGTCAGAAGGGAAGGCAGCCATGACGCGGGCAGCGATCAACGGCTTCGGCCGAATCGGCAGGAACTTCCTTCGTGCCTATCTCGAGCGCGATCCCAACTTCGAGGTAGTGGCGATCAACGATCTCGGCGACCCGAAGACGATGGCTCACCTGCTCGAGTTCGACTCGCTTCTCGGCCGGCTCCCTGGCGGAGTCGAGGTCGACGCCGGCTCGAAGACGATCACCGCCGGGGGCCAGCAGCTGCGGGCCTTCTCGATCCCCGAGCCCAAGAACCTCCCCTGGCGGGAGCTCGGCGTCGACGTGGTCGTCGAGTCGACCGGACGCTTCGTGAAGCGCCAGAAGGCACAGGCGCATCTCGACGCGGGCGCGCACAAGGTCGTGATCTCGGCCGTCGCCAATGACGCGGACGTCATGCTCGTCCTCGGCGTCAACGACGACGCCTACGACCCGACGCGCCACCGGGTCGTCTCGAACGCTTCGTGCACAACGAACTGCGTTACGCCGCTCGCGAAGGTCCTCCACGACGCATTCACGATCGAACGCGGCTTCATGACGACCGTGCACGCCTACACGGCCTCGCAGCCGCTCCTCGACGCGCCGCACAAGGACCTGCGTCGGGCGCGCGCTGCGGCGATCAACCTGATTCCGACCACAACCGGCGCTACACGCGCACTCGGAACCGTCTTGCCCGAGCTCCACGGCAGGATCGACGGGATCGCGATCAGGGCGCCGATCCCGGTCGGCTCGATTGTCGATCTGGTCGTAGAGGTCTCGCAACCCGCCGGCCGCGATGAGGTGAACGCTGTCTTTCGCAACGCCGCGGACCAGGGCCCCCTCGACGGGATCCTTCGCTATGCGGACGAACCCCTCGTCTCGAGCGACATCGTCCGCTCTCCTTACTCGTGCGTATTCGACAGTCCGCTAACGATGGTCGACGACCGACTCATGAAGGTCTTCGGCTGGTACGACAACGAGTGGGGCTACAGCTGCCGCCTCGTCGACCTTGTCAATCTCGTGGGGACAGAACGATGAGCGAGCGGGAGCGCTTGCCGCAAGAGCAACTCGTCGCGATTCCAGGCGAGGAAGCGGACGTCCGCATCAAGCGCGCCTACGACCCGGTCGGGGCGACGGACGGGTACCGCGTTCTGGTCGATCGGATCTGGCCGCGTGGAGTTAGGCGCGAGGAGGTCCACCTGGACGAGTGGGCGCGCGAGCTCGCGCCAAGCACCGGGCTCCGACGCTGGTTCGGGCACGATCCCGCGCGCTTCGAGGAGTTCCAGCGCCGTTACATCGAGGAGCTCGCCTCCCAGGCGCAAAAGCTGCGGGAACTACGCGCGCGCGCACGCGAGGGAACGCTGACGCTCGTCTACGCGGCCCGAGACACCGAGCACAACGACGCGGTCGTGCTTGCGGAGCTCTTGCGCCGCGGGACGACCGGGCTCTGAGGCACACAGTGCCGTCCCCGTTTGAGGCGCTCGGCCTGCTCGGGATCGCGATCTCGGTGCTGGCCTACGTGCCTCAGGTCGTTCACCTTGCTCGGGAGCATTGCTCGGCGGGCATCAGCCGACGCGCATGGGCGATGTGGCTCGCAAGCGGACTGCTCGTAGGCACGCTGGCCGTCTCCCGTCGTGACCCGGTGTTCATCCTGCTCCAGATCGCCAACCTGAGCTCGACGGCCGTCATCCTCTTCCTCTCGTGGAGGTACCGCGGCATGGCGTGCGCAGTGCACGCCCACGAACGGGTCAGGGCTGAATCAGTCCGCGCCTGATGGCGTAGCGGGTGAGCTCGACGCGGTCGCTCATCCCGAGCTTGTCGAGGATGTTCTGGCGATGGCGTTCGACGGTCTTGATGCTGATGAAAAGCGCCTTCGCAATGTCCTTCGAGGTGTACGCCTCGGCGATCAGTTTCAGCACTTCGAGCTCGCGCGGCGTCAGGACGTCGAATTTCTCTTCTCCGCGGCCGCCGCGCTCGACGTAGTCGCGGACGAGCGTCGTCACCGCGGAGGGATAAAGGAAGGAGTCGCCGCGCATCGCGGCACGGCAGGCGTCGACGATGTCGGTGTCGGCGCCGGATTTCAGCACGTAGCCCGAGGCGCCGGCCTTCAGGGCCTCGTAGAGGAACTGCTCGCTGTCGTGCATCGACAGCATCAGCAACTTGATCTCGGGCTTGCGCTTGTGCAGCTCGGCTGCGGCCTGAATGCCCGTCATGCGGGGCATCGAGACGTCCAGGATTGCCAGGTGGACGTCTTCCGCGAGTGCCTTCTCGACTGCTTCGGCGCCATCCTCCGCCTCGGCGACAACCTCGAGATCGGCGTTGGCGTCCAGCACCTTGCGCAGCCCCGAGCGGACGATGGGGAAATCGTCGGCGATCAGGATCCGCGTCACCAGGGGGATCGTCATCAGGCCTGCGCCTCCACCTCATTCGCGACGCCGGTCGCCGGAACCTCGAGGCGCACCTCGACTCCTCCGCCCGAGGCTGGCCCGATCGCAAGCGCGCCGTCCACAAGCAGCGCGCGCTCGCGCATGCTGCGCAGACCACCGTGCTCAGTGGGCGTCGAGGCGCCGAAACCGCGTCCGTCGTCAGCGACGCGGAGGAGGACGCCGTCGCGGCTGGATTCGAGCGCGATGGTCACTCGGCTGGCCCGAGAATGGCGCGCGACGTTGGTCAGGCTCTCCTGCGCGATCCGATAAATAGCTAGCTCGGCTTCGGGCGAGAGCTTCGGCAGCGACGTGTCGAATTGGCGCTCGACCCGAACGCTTGTGAGACGCCCGAACGTCGTTGTCAGCTCGGTGAGGGCGCTCACAAGCCCCAGATGCTCGAGCATTTCCGGGCGGAGCTCGCTCGAGATCCGGCGCACCTCGTCGAGCGCTCGGCGGACGACCTGCTTCGCCTTGTCGATCTCCTCCCGCTGCTCGGGAACGGTGCCCGCAATCGAGTCGAGGTGCAGGAGCACGCCGGTCAGTAGTTGGCCCACCTCGTCATGCAGGTCGCGAGCTATCCCGACGCGTTCGGCCTCCTGCGCGGCAAGCACCCGTCGGCCGGCCTGCACGCGCTCGCTTTCGAGCCGATCGAGCATGTGGTTGAAGGCTTGGACGACCCGACCGACCTCGTCCTCCCGACCGACCGGCAGCCGCTGGCCCGGACGCAGCAGGTCGACCGCGTCCATCCGCTGCGCGAGAAGGTCGAGCGGCGTGACAGCCCGCCGCAGCAACACAGCGTTCGCCAACACGCTGACGACGAGCCCTGCGATGACGATCAACGCCTGGACGGGCGCGATTGGCGCGCTGATCTCGACCGGAGACACGAGAAGCAGGATCGCAATCACGGCCAGCAGCCCCGCGTTGACCGCGAAGACCCGCCAATAGAACGGCAACGTTCGGGTTCCCATGACCGCGACGTTAGCGCGGCACCCCGTTCGTGGGCGGCGGGCTCAAGCGCAAATCCGTGATGGCGCGCCGAAATGGGGCCTTCGCCCCATGGCGATCGCGCTGTGCTCAGGGCACGATCGAAGAGAGCTTCGCAGTTCCCGACCGGAGAGGAGGCCGAGGTGAACGCAGTGGCGGAAAGAGCGAATGAGACCGTGCTCGTCACGGCCGAGGGCTACGAGCGGCTCCGATCCGAGCTCGAGATGCTGCGAGTGGACGGTCGCCGCCAGGTGAGCGAACGCCTGCTCGAGGCGCGCGAGGACGGCAGCCTGGCCGACAACCCCCCTCTTTACGACGTGCTCGTCGAGCAGGCACAGCTCGAGCGGCGGATCGCAACCCTCGAGGCACAGGTAGCGGCGGCACAGATCGCCGTGCCCTCGGCCACCGGTGTCGCCGAAATCGGCACCAGCGTGCGGGTGCGCGACGTCGCGACCGGCGAGATCGCCGAGTACGAGCTGGTCGGGGAAGTCGAGTCCGACGCCGGCAACGGACGAGTCTCGATCGCTGCGCCCGTCGGTTACGCCCTTGCGGGTCGGGGCGCGGGCGATCGCGTGGAGGTCGAGACTCCGAGGCAAACGATCTCCCTCGAGATCCTCGCCGTCTGGCCGCTCGTCGGCGCCGAGCTCGGGCAGCGCGCGGCAGCATGACGAGCGCCGCCACCCCCAGGTCTCGTGGTGCAGGCTTGCGCGTCGCCGTCCTCCAGCACGAGCCACAGACCGGTCTCGGAGCCTTCTCGGGCCTGCTCGACGAGGCCGGCGTCGACTACGAGGTGTTCGAGACGAGCTGGGCTGCGCGTCTCCCGGACATCGACCGGTTCGACGGCACGATCGTGCTGGGCGGCAGTCTCGGAGCCCACGATTCTGCGCTGCGCGAGACCCGCCGCTGGATCCATGACGCCATCCAGTGGAACATGCCCTTCCTGGGCATTTGCCTCGGAGGTCAATTGCTCGCCCGGGCGCTGGGCGGCTTCGTTGAGCGTGCCTCGCGCCCGGAGGTGGGCGTCACCGACATCTACCTGACCGACGCCGCCAGGCGGGACCCGCTGTTCGGCGATCTCCCGCGGCCGTTCTCGGCATTCTCCTGGCACGCGGATGCGTTCAGGCTCCCCAGACGGTCGATCCCCCTGGCCGGCTCGATCGCCTGTGAGCATCAGGCGTTCCGGTTCGGCGCGAATGCCTACGCGCTCCAGTTCCACCCCGAGGTACGGCCGGAGGATCTCGCGCGCTGGGCTGCAGTGCCGGGCTATCAGGAACTCCTCGAGCACGCCGGCGCGGACTGGGCCGACGTCCTGTCGGCCCTGGAACGGGCCAGGCTCAAGCTTGACGCCCTCGCCGCACATCTAATCGAGGCCTGGGTGGGTCTGGTCGCCGATGCGGCTACCGCGCTCGAGCGACAGTCTCGAGTGGCGGTCTGAGCGTCGTCATGGAAACCGGTCGCGAATGCACGAGGTGACCTTCAGCGGTCTCCGCCTGCTCAGCGCGCCTGGAAGGGTGATGACGCCGCGGCCGGCAAGCGAGCTGCTCGTCGCAGAAGCCCGCGCGCGGCTGGTCGACCGCCACGCCCGCGTCGCAGACGTCGGAACGGGCAGCGGTGCAATCGCAGTCGCGATCGCACGCGCTTGCCCCCAGGTCGAGGTGTGGGCGACGGACACGAGCCGCTGCGCCGTCCTGCTCGCCCGGGCAAATATCCAGCGCCATGGGCTCGAAGAGCGGGTCTTAGTCCGCCATTGCCACCTGCTCGACGAGGTGCCGGCTCCGGTCGACTTGATCGTCGCCAACCTTCCGTACCTGCCGGCGTCGGTCGCAACCGAGCATCCAGACCTCATGACCGAGCCCTTCGAATCCGTCTTCACCCCCGGCGATGGTCTCGACCCGTACCGGCGGCTTGTGGACGCCGCGAGCACGTGGCTTGCCGAGGACGGAGAACTCCTCCTGCAGTTGCACCGACGCATCGTGTCGGCCACCCGCGCCGAGCTTCCGTTTCTCCGGTCCGAGCTCGACGCCCCTTCTTTGTTACACGAGCCAAGCGCCGCGGCACTCGCCGCCTAACCGGGCCGCGGTTGGCTCGACCCAGGCCCCGGCACTCCGGCACATCGGGCAACGCTCGGGCAGTTCGCGACAGACGATGCCGTAGCCGCAACCGGAGCAGAGAAGTTCCAGCTTTCGCGGCACCGAGAGAGCGGCGGCGTGTGGCCCGGGCGTGCGACTCATCGGGCTCGTTTCCTTCATGGAGCCAGCGTGCCCGCTTGCCCTCCTCACGCCTATGGGGTTCCGGCCCCATTTGTCGGGCTCGGGCCGGGCCGAGATGGGGTCGCGCACCGATGTCCGTCAGATGTGTTCTCGGCGATGCTGGGACTAACGAAAGGAACTCTCATGAGCACATCGATCATCTGCGGCGTCGACGGGTCGGCTGACTCTCAGGCAGCCCTCGCCCTCGCCGAGCGGCTTGCAGACCGGCTCGGGACGAGGCTCGTCCTGGCCCACGTCGCCGAGCTCGAACACATTCCGTACGCCGCCGCCGCTCCCTTCGCCGGCGGGGCGGGCCCGATTGCGGTGGAGGAGGAGATCGACTTGAAGAAGGAAGCCGCCGAGCGCTTGCTCGAGGAAGTCGCCGATGCCGCCGGCCTGGCCGGCGCAGAGCGCAGAGCAACCGTTGGCCTGCCCGCCGAGCGACTCGCCGATCTCGCCGACGAGGAGGACGCGGAGCTGATCGTTGTCGGCTCGCGCGGGCGCGGAGCCTTCAAGGCCGCCTTTCTCGGCAGCGTTTCGAACAGCCTGGTCGGCGTCGCTCGTTGCCCCGTGGTCATCGTGCCGCCAGGCGCCACCGAGCGCTGATCAGACATCGGCGTGTCACTGGACTTGGCGGACAGCTCGTCAGGCGACACGCGCTCTGTCTCCTGACCTGGTTTCACTTTCAACGATGGGTCGGGAAGGATTAGACGATGCTCTGGCGGGTCGTTCGGTTCACGGCCTTGCTGCTCGTGTGCGCCATCTCGGCGGCTGCGGGCGCGTACCTTCTTGTTCAGGCCTTTGCCTCGACAGTCGAGCCCTTCTCGCTCGGTACGGTAAGGGTCAGGGCCGTTCCGTCTTTGGATGGCCGCGTCGATGTCTACGTTCCCATCGTCGACTGGGGGGTCCGGGCGTCTCCTTACGCCGCGCCGGTGGCATTGGAGGTGCGCTTTCGCTCGCTCGATCGGGAGGAGGCTCTCGATTCGCTTCGGGGCGGCGCCTCCGCTCGCGAGAGTCTTAGCGACCTGCGAAGCGAGGTAGCCGAAATCGGTCGCACGGCGATTCTTCGATCGATCCTTCTGGGGTTTGCCGGAGGCGTCGGCGGCGGAATGTTGGGAGGTGCCGTGGTGGGCGCAGCGCTGCGCCGGCGGCGATGGTTGGCGTACGGCGCCGCGATCGGGCTTCTGGTTCCGATCGCCTACGCAGGAACCGTCCTGGTGACCCTTCGTCACGTCGACTACGCGGCCTTCGAGCGGCCGACGTTCTACGCCCAGGGGCGCGAGCTGCCGCGGCTGCTCTCGCTCTCGGAACAGCTTCTGGAGGCCAGCGAGACCTACACGAAGTCCTACGAACAGACTCTGGCCGGCCTTGCGAGCCTCGTCGCCTTCGCCGGGGAGGGTGAAAGCCCGGAGACGCCCGGCACGTCCGTCGTCCTCGCCTCCGACCTACATGCGAATGCACTCGTGCTTCCTGTCCTCGAGAGCTACACGTCAGACAAGACCGTCTTCCTCGCAGGTGACTTCACGCTTCGCGGCACCAGACCGGAGAGTCGACTCGTCCCCATGATCGCGAGCCTCGGGCAGACGGTCGTGGCGGTCTCCGGGAACCACGACTCCCGACCGTTCATGCTCGACCTCGCCCGGGCGGGCGTCATCGTCCTCACGCGCGACGGCAGTCTCCTCCCGGACGGCTCGACCGACGGAAGACCGGTTGCAGAGGTCGAGGGGCTCCAGGTTGCGGGCTACGACGACCCGCTCGAGGGTCTGACCGGGCACTTGGAGGCTCGCCCCCTGGATCTGTCGGAGCCGGAGTTCGCCACGGCGTCGGGGGAGCTCGTGACCTGGTTCGAAGGGCTCACACCCCGACCCGACGTCGTCCTCGTCCATCAGCACGGTCTTGCACATACCCTGCTCGACAGCCTTCCCGACTCGGGAGAGGATCCTCCACTCCTGATCTTCACGGGGCACGATCACGAGCAGCATCTCCATGAGGAAGAGGGCGGCGTCCTCGTGGACGGAGGGACGGTGGGCGCGGGAGGTCCATTCGCGATCGGCGTGCAGGCTGTCGGATTCGCCGAGATCCACTTCTCGGACGAGGCTGACACACGTGCGGTGGACCTGGTCGAGGTGGAGCCCGTCTCGGGTAACGCACGCGCCAGCCGGACCGTCCTTGACGCGAACACAGCTCCCTGAGGCGAACCTCGACCAGGGTTGGGGGCGTCTTGGCTCGCGGCATCGGGTCGCGGTGCACGCCGAATGGGGCCGCCCACGGATAGCCGTTCTCTGCGCTCTTCGCGAGGCTGGGAGGAAGCAGAGAGGAGCGAAGTTGAGCGCATCGATCGTTCACGAAAACGAGACTCGGTCGACCCTAGCCCGCGCCTGCATCGGCGCCTCAGCTGACAGGCGGATGCGGCTAAGTAAGAAACGCTCGACAGACGGCACCAAACCGTTAAGCGCCCCAAGGAAAGCCTGAAAAAGGAGGTGTTGAGAGCGATGACGTCTATCACTGAAAGGAAGCGCGGGAATCCCGCCTACCAGGCGTACCTGCTCCTGCGCGTGGGCTTCACGGCCGCGCCGATCCTCTTCGGCCTCGACAAGTTCTTCAACTGGATGGTCGACTGGCCCGATTACCTCGCACCATGGATGAACGACCTCGTGCCGGGAAGCGGCCAGGACTTCATGTATTTCGTCGGCGTCGTCGAGATCGCCGCGGGCATCCTCGTTGCGCTGGCGCCGCGAATAGGCGCCTACGTGGTCGCCGCCTGGCTGGGTGGAATCATCGTCAACCTGCTCACGGGCGACCCGCCCGCCTACTACGACATCGCGCTACGCGACTTCGGACTCCTGCTCGCGGCACTGACGCTGGGGCGCCTCGCGCAGGCGTTTCACGCTGCGCCTTCCATCTCGGCCGCCCCCGAGAGGCTGCGCGACGCGGCCTGATCACCGCCGCCCGGCCGGCCCGTCCGCTTTTCTTGGCAGGCGGGCCGATCCGGCGCGGGCACGCGACCCGTTTCCTGTCTGGGCCCCGGCGTGAGCCGCATTCCCGCACGAGGAGTTCCCGCCGAGTACGATCTGCCCGATGCAAGCAGGTTCCGGCGACACAGGGCCGATCGTCATCGCGACTGACGGTTCCGAGGGGGCCGAAGCGGCGGCCGCCGCGGGGGCGCGGGTAGCTGGCACGCATGCAACCAGCGCCGTCCTGGTCTACGTTCGGCCGTCGATCGGGGCGCTGGGCGAGCCCTACTACCAGGAGAAGCTGAGCGAGCAGATGGCGCACGCGCGCGTCGCTCTCGACCGCGCAAAGGAGCTTGTCGCCCAGGAGGGCGTCGAGGCGGAGGAGGAGATTCTCGAGGGAAACGCCGCTGATCGAGTCGTCCAGTTCGCACGTGATCGCAACGCCCCGTTGATCGTGGTCGGGTCACGCGGGCTCGGCGCCGTAGCGGGCGCAGTCCTCGGCTCGGTCTCGACCGCGATCATCCACCGGGCGGATCGCCCGGTGCTCGTCGTTCCGACACCAAGCGCCGAAACCGACTCTCGTTAGCGTGGTTCGCGAGCGCCCGAGCGTCGTGGAGGAAACACCGTGAAGGCCACCCAGCAGCCGCTTGGCCACGGCTTCGGCAGCACGATCAAGCTGCAGCCGTGACACACCGCGAGACGGGATAAGAAGAAGTGGACATGGAGCAGCCAGGGCCCGGATTCGAGCGCGACATCCGCCCTCTCTTCCGGCCAGAGGACGTCAATGCGATGTCGTTCGCTTTCAACCTCGCTTCGTACGAGGACGTCCGAGCGGACGCCGAGGCCATCTACCAGCGGCTCGCCGATGGGAGCATGCCCTGCGATGCGCGCTGGCCGTCCGAGCAGGTCGAGCGCTTTCGCGCCTGGATCGACGCCGGTTCGCTCCCCTAGACCGCGATGGTGGCTCCCAGCGGAGGAACGCAAACCAGCATCTTCGACCGCATCGTGTGCGGCATCGACGGCACTCCGGAGAGCCTCTTCGCGGTGAAGCAGGCGAAGCGCCTGCAGCATCCGGAAGGGAGCCTGTTACTCGTCGCAGCGATGGATCTCACCAAGTCAGCGCACGCAGGAATGGCGGCCCGGCATGCCGCTGGGCTCATGCAGGACGATGCTGAGCAAGCCATGGCGGAAGCCAACGAACTCGTCCCTGCGGAGGGCAAGATCGTGAATGGTGATCCGGCCACCGTCCTGCTCAACGAGGCGGAGCAGGCGACGCTGCTCGCAGTCGGCTCGCACGATCGCAGACGGACCGTCGGACTCCTGCTCGGCACGGTCGCGACGAGGATGCTGCACGAGGCCCCGTGCCCGGTTCTCATCGCGCGCCCCGCGCGCGACCCGGACACGTGGCCCCAGACAATCGTCGCGGGGGTAGACGGTTCGACCGAATCAGAGCTCGCAGTTGCCACGGCCCGCGCGGTCGCGAGCTCCTGCCGAGCGGAGCTGCGGATCGTGTCCGCGACAGGCGATCAGGTCGATCTCGACGCCGCACGGAGAATCGCCCCCGAGCTCGAGGAACGGGACGGCCGTGCACTCGACGTGCTCGTGTCCGAAGCGGAGAAGGCCGATCTCGTCCTGGTCGGCAGCCGGGGGTTGCAAGGGCTGAAGACGCTCGGCAGCGCCAGCGAGCGGATCGCGCACCAGGCGAGCTGCTCCGTCCTCGTCGTGCGCGGCGCGGTACACGGCTGAACGGCTCACCGCATGAGCCCTGTCCGGCCGATGGTCACCCTGATTGGGCGGCAGCTCGAGCCCGAACACCACCGGCTACGCGACTTCCTCACCCGGATCGCCCAGCCGTACGAGTGGCTCGAAGCGGGCTCGGCCGAGGCCGACGCGGCCCTCGCGCCGTTGGGAAGCACGTCGCTTGAGCTGCCCATCCTCGTCGACGGCAACCAGGTGCTGGCGGCGGTCAGTGTTCGCGCTCTCGCGGAGGCCTGGAACATGTCGCGACCGCCGTCCCGGCACGACTACGACATCGCGATCGTCGGGGCCGGCCCCGCCGGTCTCTCTGCGGCGGTGTACGCCGCCTCGGACGGCCTCTCGACGATCCTTCTGGAACGTGACGTCCCCGGCGGTCAAGCGTCGCATACGTCCTCGATCGAGAACTTCTTCGGCTTCCCGGAGGGCATTGGCGGAGCGGAGCTCGCACGAATGGCCGGCCGTCAGGCCGAGGGGTTCGGCGCCGAGCTGACATTGCTCCGCGGGGCAAGCGGCAACCGCAGGGAGCCGGACGGGCGGTTCGTGATCGAGGTCGAGGGCGGTCACGAGATTTCGACGCCTGTCGTAGTGGCCGCCACCGGGATGGACTGGCGCCGCCTGGCGGTCGGAGGGCTCGACGAGCTGCTCGGGCGCGGCGTCTACTACGGCGCCGGGCGCAGCGAGGCCGCGCAGTGTGCAGGCGAAGACGCGATCGTGGTCGGTGCCGGCAATTCGGCCGGGCAGGCAGTTCTTCACCTCGCGCGATCGGGGGCGCGCGTGACGATGCTCGTGCGCGGAGACCGGCTCGGGCGGACGATGTCCGAGTACCTCTTGCGGCGGATCGAGGAAAGCACGCTCATCGAAACTCGGTTCGGAGCCGAGGTGCAGGCCGTCCACGCCGAAGGCGACCGTCTCTCGAGCGTCACGATCGTCGGGCGCGACGGTCGTGAGTCGCGCCGCTCAGCCCACGCGCTCTTCGTTTGCATCGGCGGGGTTCCGAGGACCGCCTGGGCGGCCGGTAGCGGAGTCAGCACCGATGCCGCGGGCTACGTCCTCACTGGGCCTGATCTGCTCGATCGCGGCGAGCGGCCGCCCGGCTGGCCCCTCGCCCGCGACCCGCTCGCGCTCGAGACGAGCGTTCCCGGCCTCTTCGCCGCGGGGGACGTCCGCCACGGGTCGACCAAGCGGGTCGCCGGAGCCGTCGGCGAGGGCGCAATGTCCGTCGCGCTCGCCCATCGGCGTCTCGACGAGCTGGCAGCTGCCGGCTGAGTTCTCCGGCCCGGCCGAGGGCATGGGGCGCAAGGCCCGTCGGCACTGCGCCACACCTTCGTTTCCGACGCGAACAACGATCCTGCTCGCCTACCCTGCCGGCATGGCTCAAGGACGGCAACAGAAGAACCTGATTCTCATTCTGGCGCGCGAGTTCGCCTCGAAGCTCGCGACCCCGATGTTTGTCGTCGACGCTGAGGGCGACCTCGTGTTCTACAACGAGCCGGCGGAGGACGTCCTCGGGCGCAGCTTCGCAGAGGCCGGCGAGATGCCCGCGGAGGCGCTGCCGTCCCTCTTCTCGCCGGAGGATCTCGCGGGCAAGCCGCTTTCTCTCGAGGAGCTGCCACTCGGAATCGCGATTGTCGCGCGGAAGCCTGCACATCGGGATCTACGGATCGCGGGGCTCGACGGACGAAAGCGAGTCGTCTCCGTCACGGCCTTCCCGCTCTTCGCGCACGCGGACGAGTTGGTCGGCGCGGTGGCCGTCTTCTGGCAGCCGCCGGGCGGCGAGACACCGTAAGGCCCGCATGCGCGCGCGGATCTGGGGCTGTCGAGGATCGATTGCCACACCCGGCCCCGGGACGCTCCGCTACGGGGGCAACACCTCGTGCGTCGAGCTTCGGACGCGTGAACGAACGCTCATCGTCCTCGACGCCGGCACGGGCATCCGCCTGCTCGGCGCCAAGCTCGAAGCTGAGCCTCCGGCAACGATCCATCTCCTCCTGACGCACCTCCACCTCGACCACCTCGAGGGCCTGCCCTTCTTCGCGCCCCTCTGGAGCGAGGACACCGAGCTCCACGTCTGGGGTCCGCCCTCGCCCGTCAGGAGCCTCGAGGACCGCATCGCCCGCTACATTTCGCCGCCGCTCTTTCCCCGCCGGCTTGCGGACGTGCCCGCCCGGCTCAGCTTCCACGACGTCCCGAAGGAGGAGTGGATGATCGGGGGCGCCCGGATCCTCGCGCACCCCGTCACGCACCCAGGGCCGACCGTCGGATACCGGCTGACCGAGGACGGTCGCTCGCTTGCCTACATCCCCGACCACGAGCCCGCGCTCGGCCTCAATGATCTCGCCGCGATGCCGCCGGAGTGGCTCTCGGGCCATGCCGTCGCGACCGACGTCGACATCCTCCTCCACGACGCCCAGTACAGCGCGGAGGAGTACCCCGCTCGAGTCGGCTGGGGCCACTCGACGGTGGATCATGCCGTGACATTCGGATTGAGTGCGGGCGCCCGGCATCTCGTCCTCTTCCACCACGACCCGCTTCACCGCGACTCCGACCTCGAGGCGCTGCTGGTCTCGGCGGCCCAACGCTGGGGCGACGGCGGGACCCCTCCGGCTCTGGCTCGCGAGGGCCTCACGTTCGAGCTTGACTGACTCTTCCAGGCGGACGCGGCTATCTGCCGACGAGCCGCCGGAGCCAGCGGAATCGCCCGCCGAGGGATCGGCGCTGGCGTAGCTCGCTGCTCGAGGATTCCCTCCCGGGCCGCTCGGCTTCGGCGGCAAGGTCGTCCGGCGGTTCCTTCCTAGAAGGATCGTCCGTACGCAAGCCTGGTGGAGCCCACACTGCGCTCACTCGACGCGATCGATCGCGGGATCGGGAATCTCACCCAGGTATTCGACCCACGCCCGCTTCACGCATGGGTAGTGCTTTGCCGCCTCCACGAGGTCCATGAAGTTGACGATGTTGTCGTCGAAGCGCTCCTGGAGCTGCGGGCTGGCGATGCGACCTTCGCCATCGAACGCCTTGTGTGCCTGCGCGAGCGAGAACATGTCCGGATACAGCCTCGCTCCCAGATGCTCGAAAGGAATTCGCAGCGCCCACAGACCGCGATTTCCGCCCGACATCGACGGTGATGCCGAAAGGAGCAAGCCGTGGCGCTCGTTGAACGGCTGCGGCCGGTAACGCGAGACCCAGTCGACTACGTTCTTTAGCGCACCCGGCATCGAGGCGTTGTACTCGGGAGACGCCACGACGAAGGCATCACAGCTCTCGAGACGAGATCGGAACTCCTCGGCACCGGCCGGAAAGCCCTCCTCATTCTGAACATCGGCGTCATAGAGCGGCGTGACGAAGTCGCGCATCGATGCAAGGTCGACCGAGCCGCCGTTGGCCACGATCGTCTCGGCCGCAAGACGTGCGAGCTGCGTATTGAGGGACTCTTTCTTCAGCGACGCCGAGAAGACGAGGAAGCGAACGGACTCGCGAGACGGACTTGCGTTCATGGCAGTCGGCGGCCGCAAGTGAAGTTGAGCATCCGGACGCCCTTCTCCGACCGATTGGCGAAGACGTGGAGGTGCCGCTCCGGAACGAGCCCGAACGTGCCCGGGCCAAAATCGATCCACTCGTCGGCGGACCGGAGCGAGAGCGTCCCCTCCACGATGTAGAAGCAGTCGACCAGCGCGCGATCCCGATGCGGGGGCGAAAGGGCTCCCTCTAGCGTCGTCTCGGTTAGCGAGAGGGCGTCCTCGACGGTCAGCAGGTTGCCCTCCCCGACAGCGCGGAACACAGCGTCGGATAGGGGCTGGCCACCGTCGACCGGAGGCTCGAACTGGTCGAAGTCGGCGTTGTCCGCGTCCCGCCCGTCTCGAGCCGCCCGGAGCATCTCGGCGAAGCCCATGCTCGGGGCGTGGATGTTGAGGAAGACGACGGTCGCATCGCTTGAGTTACGAAAGGTATGAACGACGTTCGGCGGCGCGGCGGCGAGCGTTCCCACGGTGCCGGTCATCTCCGTCAGCTCAGGGCCGAGCCCGAGCGAGAGCTCCCCTTCAAGAACGTAGAACGCGTCCGTGTGCTGCTTGTGGACGTGCGGCTCCGGACCTTGCTGGCCCGGCTCGTAGCGGAACCAAGTCAGTGCCAGTTCATCCCGGTCGGCAAGGATGCGGATCGTCCGCTCAGGCCGGTCGAAGATCGTCTCGCCCTCGCCAGGGCGAAGGAGTACCGGACGTTCGAAACCCAGCTCCACGAGTGCCCACCACCCTAGGTGATCAACGAGCGGTAGGCCGGCCCGGTCCGGCCCGGTGGAGAGACGGGCAACGCGCGTCGCAAGGGGCCGTTAGCGGGAACGAGGATCCTTCGTCTGTGGCGGCTCGCTGACGCTCAATGCGTCGGCTCGTGGTCGAGGCGCTCGATCGCAAGCCTGACGTTCGCTGAGTAGCGGCCGGCATCGGTTTGCGGCTGTAGCAGGGTCGCCGCACCGCCCTCGCGGTAGATAACGTCCTCCTCGTTGGTCGTGTCCCGTCGCGGCCGGCTGCGGTAGGGCTCGCGTTCGTGTATCGCGTCAGTCAGCTCGTCGGGAAAGTAGAGCTGTCCGGTGAGCGTGCCATCGGGGTGGCGCAGCTTGAAGTGGACGTGGATGGCACGCCCTGTGTACCAGCCGGGATAGATCGTCTGGAACCGGCAGCTTCCGCCCTCGTCGAGTCGCTGTGAGCCTCGGAGGAAGGTGCCGGGCTCGAGCAAGGCTCGGCTGTCGTGGTCGTCGTCGCCCGCCGCCGCGTACCAAGAGTAGGTGCCGAGCGCATCGCATTGCCAGACCTCGACGACGGCCCCGGCTAACGGATTGCAGTCGCTGTCGACGACGCCGATGTCGAGCCGGAGCGGCGTTCCGAGACGCCCCTCGCGGATGTCGGCACGGTCGAGTAGGAGGTCGCGATAGTACGGCCCTTCTTCCTGTTCTGGTGTGGGGGCACAAAGGTCCTCACCCTCGGGCGGATGTGAGCGTGCAGATTTGTTCATCCGAGCGAACCTTCCCCGGTCGCATGAACCTCACTCGCCAGCCTTGAAAGAGGAGGCGTGCGCTCCTAACGCCTGCCCGGGGCCTTTGGCTCGCCTTTGCCCACCGGACTGATCTCAGCTGACCGCTGGTAGTGGTCGAAGCGGCGCCGCACGGCGAGGGCGGTCGCCAGCGTCAGCAGGGCGATCAACGAGCGGCAGGCCAGCTCCCGGTCCGGTCGGTGGAGAGACGGGCAACGCGTCCCCCGCCCCACCGGCGACTATCCGGCCGCCGTTCAGCTGGCTCCGCTGGTCCGACTGCCGCTCGGCGGGATGGCGCTAGACCCGCTGCAGGTGCGTGTCCTTGAACCCGCTCGGGTACTTGAGGCCATAGCCGATCGCCCGATCCACGCCGATGTGGGTCACCCAGATCAGCGCCACCGCGACGGCGGCGTCGGCGTTGGCCACAACGCCCACGACACCGAGAACCACCGGAAGCGCGTAGGTGTGGACGAGGTCATACGCCGCGGCGCCCACGCGCGGCCCTGCGGCATACGCGACCATGGCGAGGTCCGGCGCGAGCGCCAGAACGACAAGCAACCACCAGGGGTGGTCGGCCCAGAAATAGAGGATCACCGCGGCCGCCGCCGCGACCGCACCTTCAACGTGAAGGAGAAGCCGTGGCGGCGCTCTGCTGTCAAGAACTCCACGTGACATCGCACCTCCCTTGTTCCTCGTCGCCCTGGACGAGCTCCCCGCGAGCCCGACACCTCAGGCCTGCAATCCTATGGTCGAGCGATCATGCGGAAGACCGCGGCTCAATGACCAGCGGGCGGGGAATCCCCTCCACACGCGCCGCCGAAGCGGGCGAACACGGTTTGCCGGGCGGCGACGTGACGGTCGACGAGATGAGCGAGGCATCGTTCCCGGCAAGCGACCCGCCGGCGACGTGGACATGGGAGGTCCCGGCGTCCGCCGCGGATGGTGTCGACTCAGACGACTCGAAATAAGGGGCTGCGCCAGGACTCCCTAGCCGCCTGCCCTGCAGTGGTAGGTGTCGTTGCTCAACCGCCTGCGCGCGGATCCTGCTCAACGATCTCGTCGACGGCAACGAGCTTCTCTACGAGCAGGAAGCCCTCCTGTTCCTCGATGACCTTCTCGATCTCAGGCCTCTCGTGTCCCGGGACGACCACGAAGACGGTCCCCTTGGAGCGGACGCGCTCGTACTCCGCGTTCGTGAGCTCGACGATCTTGGTGCACGACATCTCGCTGCACTCGCACAGGTAGTCGGTCGTCCTCGACCAGGGAACGGACATCTCATCGAGCCGCTCGTTGATCTCTCGAAAGAGAATCTCGTTCTTGGCGAGCCGTTCGTCGGAGAGGGACACCGCTGCTCCCTTCGTCCCCCGAAATGTCACCGCAACAAGGTGTGCTCCCGGAATCACCTGGGCGGGGAGCCGTTGCGAGCTAGACCTCTCATTGCTCCTCGATCTGACCCGTCCCTTCCTCGACGATCAGCTCGGCGCCTTGCTCCTCGGCCACCGCACGACCGACCTGTTCGGCCCTGTTCTTCTTGTCGTGCCGAGAAGCCGCCCAAGCGGCGCCCTCGACGTCTACTGCCCACTTGCCTTCCGCCTCGTGGTAGGTCACGCGTGCGTCGCCGTCTGTCACCGAGACTCACCTCCTGCGCGGGTCTGCGACTCCCTTCGTGAGCGTGCGTTCAGGCTCACAAGCGTCGGGCGCGCCGCCGCCGCAAAGCATCGCGCCCGACGCGTCTGAGCCCAGCCGCCGTCTAGTCCGCGGAGGACTTCTTCGAGCTTCCCGTTCGATGGTTCCGCAGGCACGGACCAGTTCTCTCCTTCGCTGCAAGAGGCACGGCCGGTCCTCTACTCACTGCGACTGGAGCGCTTCTTCCCCACACGGCGCTCTCGAAACGCCCAGCGTCGCAACCGCCCCAGGATCGAGCCGGCGGACGCGCCAGGCCGGCCTCCGGCAGGCAAGCTGTCGGAGTGGCTGGACGTCGTCGTCGTTGGGATGGGTTCGGAGCCGGGGAAGCGCCGGAGCGTCCCGCCGATCCTGCAGTGCGTAAGGCGAACTTCCGTCGCATCGTCCGCCTCTTCAGACCGTACGGCCGGACGTTGCTCGCGGTCAACGCCCTGATCTTCGTCTCCGCCGCTCTCGGCGTGATCCCGTCCTTCCTCCTGCGGGAGGTTCTCGACGTCGCCATCCCGGACGAGCGCGTCGGCCTTCTGACCCTGCTCGTGGCGGGCATGGTCGCGATCCCCGTCGTGACCGGTGTGCTCGGCGTCTGGCAGACGCTGCTCTCGAACCGTGTCGGCCAGGCCGTCATGCACGACCTGCGCACGGCCGTCTACCGGCATCTGCAGCGGCTTTCGCTGGCGTTCTTCACCCGCACCCGCACGGGTGAGGTCCAGAGCCGGATCGCCAATGACATCGGCGGCATCGAGACGGTGGTCACCTCGACGGCGACCTCGGTGGTCTCGAACGTGACCACCGTGCTCGCCACCGTCGGCGCCATGGTGCTCCTTGACTGGCGCCTCGCCGTCTTCGCCCTGGCCCTCCTACCGCTGTTCGTCTGGCTCACGAAGCGCGTCGGCGACCAGCGCCGGAAGGTGACGGAGGAGCTGCAAGCCTCCCTGGCGGACGTGTCATCGATCGTGCAGGAGTCTCTGTCTGTGTCGGGCATCCTGCTCGGCAAGACGATGGGCCGCTCCGACGACCTCGCCGAGCGCTTCGGGAGCGAGTCGAGCCGCCTCGCCGAGCTCGAGGTACGCAGCCGAATGACCGGCCGCTGGATGATGGCCGCCATCCAGACGACCTTCGCCGTCATGCCTGCGCTCGTGTACTGGTTCGCCGGCTGGACGATGGCGAGCGGCAGCGCCGCGATCTCGATCGGGACGCTCGTCGCGTTCACGACACTCCAGTCTCGCCTCTTCTTCCCGATCGGCTCGCTGCTCGGCGTCCAGGTCGACGTTCAGAGCTCGCTCGCGCTCTTCGACCGGATCTTCGAATACCTCGACCAGCCGGTCGACATCGTCGAGGGGACGCGGGCGCTGGAGCGTCCGCGCGGAGACGTCGCCTTCGACCACGTCTGGTTCCGCTACGGCGACGAGCGGTGGACGCTCGAGGACGTCACGTTCGCCGTGCCTACCGGGACGAAGACAGCGCTCGTCGGCGAAACCGGTTCTGGCAAGACGACCTGTGCCTATCTCGTCGCTCGCCTCTACGACGCCACGGACGGGAAGGTGACGATCGACGGAGTCGACGTACGCGAGCTGACGTTCGAGTCGCTATCCGCCGCCGTCGGCGTCGTCTCCCAGGAGACGTACCTGTTCCACGCGAGCGTGCGCGAGAACCTGCGCTTCGCGAGGCCCGAGGCGACGGACGCCGAGATCGAAGAGGCGGCCCGTGCCGCGCAGGTACACGACCTGATCGCCTCGCTACCGGAGGGCTACGACACTGTTGTCGGCGAGCGCGGCTACCGCTTCTCCGGCGGCGAGAAGCAGCGCCTCGCGATCGCGCGCACGATTCTCCGCAATCCGCCCATCCTCGTTCTTGACGAGGCTACGTCGGCCCTCGACGCGCAGACCGAGCGGGCCGTGCAGGACGCGCTCGAGCGCCTCGCCGAGGGCCGGACGACGCTCGCCATCGCACACCGCCTGTCGACCGTCCGCGACGCGGACCAGATCGTCGTGCTCGACCAAGGCCGTGTGGTCGAGGTCGGAACCCACGACGAGCTTCTCGACCACGGCGGGCGCTACGCGTCGCTCGTCTTCCGGGACGCGGACAGGCCGGCGACTGCCCTTACCGAGTCCGAGGACCCATCGAACTTGCGCGGTCCTCACCCTCGTCCCCGATCGGTCAGAACGACCAGATGACCGGTACCAGGAGCACGGCGACCAGCCCGAAGAGCGCGAGCAGCGGTAGGCCCATCCGCCAGTAGTCCCCAAAGCGGTAGCCGCCGGGCTCCTTGACCATCAGGTTGGCGGGAGTCGCGACCGGAGTCAGGAAAGCGGCCGCCGCCGCGACGGCGACCCCCATCAGCATCGGCTTGGGGGAGACGTCCAGCTCGGCGGCCGCGGAGATCGCGATCGGGATCACGATCAGCGCGGTCGCCATGTTCGAGATCAGCTGACCGAGCCCAAGGACGAGAACGACGAGACCGAGGAGCAGGACGTGCGGGCCGGAGTCTCCGGCGAGGTCGATCAAGCCGCCGGCGAGCGCCTCGGCCGCCCCGGACTCGGTCATCGCGGTCGAGAGCGGGATCATCCCAGCCACGAGGATCACCGTCGTCCAGCCGATGCCGTGATAGGCCTGCTCGATCGACAGGACGCCGCTCAGGACGATCGCGCACGCGGCCAAGAGCCCGGTCACGGCCGGCGGCACGGCCCCGGTCGCGAGCAACGCGACCATTCCCGCAAGCACGACGAGCGCCCGCTTCGCGCCCGGACCGAGGGAAACGGTCTGCCGTCGCACCTGCTCGGGCGCGTCCACGACGCGGACGTCCGGGTCGTCGAGGTGGTAGCCGAGCGAGCCCCAGCTCCCCTGAAGGAGCAGGGTGTCGCCGACGGCGAGGACCGACTCGCCGGGAAGGGCCTCCTCCCTGCGTTGGACGGCGAGGACGACGAGGTCGCCGCTCTCGGTCACCATGCCCGGGTATGCGACCTGCCCCACGAGCTCCGACCGGGGTGGGATGACGACCTCGGCGACGCCGGACGTCCTCGTCAGAAGCTCCTCGGCGGTGTCGAGCCCGTACTGGTGCACGAGCGTCTGCGCATGCGCGCTGAAGTCGCTCGGCATCGAGCGCGGCGTGCGCTCCGGCAACAGGCGCCCGCTCAGCAGGACGACGATCGCCACCGTTCCGGCGAGCAGGGGAAGGCCGACGAGGGCGAACTCGAAGTAGGTGATGCGCCCCACTCCGGCATCGTCGGCAGCCTCGGCGATGACCACGTTGACCGGGGAGCCGGTGAGGACGAGGAGCGACCCGGCGTGGGCGGCGAACGCAAGGGGTATGAGCAGCTCCGAGGGCCGGCGGCGCAGCCGCACTGCCATGACGACCACGACGGGCACGAGCGCTGCGACCGAGCCGTTGACGGTGATGAGGGCCGTCAACGCGGCACAGAGGAGCATGAGGAGCACGAGCACGCGGGTGCGGCTCTCCCCGGCGCGCGAGACCACCTGCTGGCCGGCCCAGGTGGTGACGCCCGCGGAGTCGAGCGCCTCGCTGACGACGAAGAGCGAGGCGATGAAGATGACGGTCGGGTCACCGAAGCCGGCCAGCGCCTGCTGGAGCTCGAGCACGTCCGTCGCCCAGAGCGAGAGCGCCACCCCGACGGCCACGATCGCCACGGGAAGGCGGTCCCAGACGAAGACGGCGACCGTGAGGCCGAGGACGATGAAGGTGATCGCTTCGTCGCTCAGGCCCAGACTCCCGCCGAGCCGGGGCTACTCGAGTGCCGCGGCGATCGCCAGCATCACGAGGGAGGCAACGAGCAGGAGCCCCATCAGGGGGAGCATGAAGCGGATCCACTTGTCGTAGCGCACGCCTGCGAGCGCGATCCCGGCCATCACGACGGCACTCGTCGGAGTGATGAACCGGGCGATCCCCGCACCCCAACTCCAGGCGGTGACGACGAGCGGGCGAGAGACGTCCGCAAAGTCGCCGAGCGGCGCGAGCAAGGGCATCGCGAGCGTCGCATGCCCGGAGGACGAGGGAATGATGAACGCGATCCCGGTGTTGAGGATGGCGACCAGCGAGGTGAAGCCGACCGCGGACGTGTCGCCGACGGCGTTCTCCATCCAGCTCAGGATCGTGTCGATCGTCTGCGTGTTGTTGAGGATGACCGTGACCCCCCGCGCGAGGATGACGGCCACGCCAGCCCCGATGAAGTCGCCGAAGCCGCGCCCGATGTTCCCGGTGATCTCCCTCTCGTTGAAGCCGCCCACGACCCCGACCACGACCGCGGCGACGAGGAACATCGCGGTGAGCTCAGGGAACCACCAGCCGAGGTTCCACCAGTAGTCGTTCACGACCGTCTCGTGGGTGATCGGATCGGTCGTCTCGAAGCCGATGATCGAGTCCCACGGAATGACCGAAAAGACGAGGAGCAGGAAGCTGAACGTGGTGATGAGGAGCACGAGCTTCTGGCGCCCCGTCAGCGTCAGGTTCGCGGCCGACTGCTCCTTCTCGATCTCCGCCGCGTCCTCGGGCAGGAAGCCGACGAGCGAGCGATCGGGCTGGGCCTTGACGCGCTGGGCGTAGCGGACGACGTAGGCGATCGTGATCGACGTCAGGACCACCCAGCCGATCCAACGCAGGCCGATGCCGTCCCCGATGCCGACACCGGCGAACTCGGATGCGACACCGATCGAGAACGGGTTCACCGTCGAGGCCATCGCGCCGACGGTCGCGCTCGCGATGATCATCCCGGCGACGACCATGCGGTCGTAGCCGAGCGTCAGCATCAGCGGGATGATGAGCGCGTAGAAGCCGAGCGTCTCGTCCGCCCAGCCCATCGTGGTGCCGAGTAGCGAGAACAGCGCCATCACCGCGACGATCACGAGCCACGGCCGGCTCCGGACCGCATACGCGAGCCTGCCGATGGCGACGTCGAGAGCCCCGGTCGCGAGCACCATCGTCATGAAGGCGCCGATTGCAAGCACGAACGCGAAGACGCCGACCGCGCCGAAGAGGGTGCCGACGCCGAACGGCCGGACGAAGCCGGTCTCCGGTTCTTGCAGGCCGTAGAGGCCGTTGACCGGGGCGAGGAAGAGGTCCCCGGTGCGCTCGCCGAACGTCTGCGGCGAATCGATCTCGCGGTAGGACCCGGGAGCGGGGACGCCGGTCTCGTCGCGCTCGTACGTGCCGGACGGAATCAGGAACGCCGCGATCCAGACGAGCAGCGTGACGAGGATCAGCACGGTCATCGTGCTCGGGAACTGGAAGCCCTTCTTCTCGGGCTCGGCCGGCTCAGCGCTCATCGCGACTCCTTCCATCGGGTGGCGAGCTCCTGGAAGAACAGCGTCTCGGCAAGCACGGCCTTCTCGAACTCGTCGACAAGCACACGCTCGTTCGGGCCGTGGATGTTGGCGAACTTGTCCGTGGTGCCGAAGAGGAGCACGGTCGCCTCGGGCGCCGCGTCGCTGAGCGCCTTCACGAGGGGGATCGCCCCTCCGGTCGCGGTCTGCGCGACGGGATTCCCCCACGCGGCTTCCATGGCCGCAACCATCGCGTCCCAGGCCGGACCGGAGGTCGCGCCGCGAAAGCCGTCGCCGGTGTCGCCCGCCTGGACGTCGATCGTGATCCCGAATGGGCGCTGCGCCGCAAGATGCTGCATCACAGCCGCCTGCGCCTCGGCGGCGGCCTGCTCCGGATGGACGCGAATGTTGAGCCTGGCGCGGGCGTGTGCCGAGACGGCGTTGACGGCACCGTCCACGGAGGGGACATCGATGCCGGTGACGGTGATGGCCGGCCCCGTCCACACTCGCTCGCCGAGCTGTCCGGTGCCGATCAGCGGGACGCCGGGCTCGACCTCGGCGAGCGCGCGGAACTCCTCGTCAGTGTCGTTCACGCCGTCCCACTCGTCACGACGCAGGCCTGGAACCGCCACGTTCCCGTCCTCGTCGTGGAGCGAGGCCAGAGCGTGCAGGAGCGCGATGAGTGCGTCGGGCGCCGCGCCGCCGTACTGCCCGCTGTGCTTCGGGCTCGCGAGCGTCCGCACCTCCAGCGTGACGGCCGCGTCGCCGCGGATCGAGATGCTCAGCGACGGCTCGCCGGGACGGATGTTCCCACCGTCCGCGACGAGGAACGCGTCGGCCGCGAACCTGCCCAGCCTCGCCGGATCCTCCAGCGGGCTGCCGACTTCCTCCTGGCCCTCGATCAGGAGCTTGATCCCGACCGGCGGCTTTCCGCCCCAGGCGCGCAGCGCCCCGACGTGGACGAGGATGTTCGACTTGGTGTCGGCCGTGCCGCGGCCGTAGATCGCGCCGTCGCGCTCGGTCGCCTCGAAGGGCGGCGACTCCCACGCGGTCTCGTCACCGGCCGGCACGACGTCGTAGTGGGAGTAGAGGAGCACGGTCGGCGCCCCGTCGGGCGCGGGAATCTCTCCGGTCACGATCGGGGCCGTGTCCGGTAGATCGAACCTCCCGACGCGCTCGACGCCGGCGGCGCCGAAGAGGTCGGCGACGGCCTCGTACGTCTCGAGGAGCGCCGCGTGTGTCTCCTCCGGAAACCCCGGCGCGGAGACCGAGGGGATGGCGACCAGGCGCGCAAGCTCTGAGCGAAGCTGCGTCATGGACCCGCGTACCGTCTCCGCGAGAGCGGCGCTCACGCTCACTTGCACTCCTCAGGTCACCAGCTGGGGCGAAGGCAATTCTTCCGGAGCGCGGGAATTCGTGCACGGGGAAGCACCTGCGTCAAGTGATGGGACGGGGCCCCAAGCTAGAGGGGGTCAGGTGAAGGTTTGACTGGTGTGCCCTTGTGAGAAACTGTTTGTCGGAATTGCCACAGACGTCGACGGCGCACTGCGACGCGGTATCGGCGTCTCGAGGCCCTTGCGGCAGAAGGTGGGGTTGATGATGGAATCCCCTTCGGAACGGCTGATCGAGCTCACCCGGCGGCTGAAGGCGGCAACCGACGCGGGCCAACTGGAATGGGCGGCCGTGGAGGACACCGCGTTCCTATGGACCGCGTCCCACGGCGCGGTCGGTGTTCGCAGCCGTGACGGCGATGGAGAGGAGCCGTACGAGCTGGACGTCTTCGGTACCGAGCGCCAGAAGGTCGAGACGCTCACCTCCGAGTGGGGTGCGGACGAGCAGCCCGCCCCATGGAACGAGGCAGTGGCGCGTCTCTACCGGGCCGCGCGTCGGCAGGCGCTCGGCGTCGACAGGATTCTCGAGGACCTCCTCCGGGAGCTCCCGCGGGTCTCGGAGGACGCCGCGCGGTCGAAGCGCTAGGGGCGCTCCAACACGGGCTCGATCGGGTGCTCGAAGCGCTGTCGATACCACGCGCCTTCGTATCCCGTCGGGCGCCACCCTGCTCGAACCAGCGCGTCGACGAGGGCTGCGTGAGCCTCGTACGCCTCGGCCGGGACCTCTCCGGCCGGCCAGAGGAATCGTGGTGAGCGCTCGACGATCCAGTTGTGCCCTTGCAGCCCGAACGCCACCGCATAGAAGTCGGCGACCTTCCCATCTCGCCATCCGAAGATCGAGCACGTCAGCGCCGTCCCGGTCGGCGCGGGGTCGACGAGCGGCGAGCGCTCATCGACAGGACGCAGCTCGGCGCGACGACCTGGGCTTCTGGTGCGTCCGTGTGTCGGAGCCTTTGCGGGAGGCTTGACCCGCGCCGGCGGCCTGGGCTTCGCGCGGGGCGCAGGCTTCGCGAGCTTGAGGGCACGAGCCGATTTCGCTCCTTCGGACGGCTTGGCCGAACGCGCCGGCTGCGGCTTGACGGCTCCAGCCGGTTTGGCCGGCTTCCCAGGCGGTTTCTTGGGGCCGGGCAGCCTCTTCGCCTTGGCCGGGCTCGACGGCGTCTTCGCGACCTGGGTTCCTCTCGATCGCTTGGCGCCTGCCGGCCCATTCGCGACGGATCCGGTACGTGCGCTGCGTAGGGCATCCGCGCCTGCGTAGAAGGTCGACGGTTCCCACAGCGCACTCAAACGCTCTCGAAGCCCCTTCGGAACCCAGTCGCGCGGATGGACGCCCATGCCGAAGGCAAGGACGAGGAGGAGAAGGCCGACCGCCACGACGCCCAGGAGAGGCCCGCCGATCGCTCCCACCACCGCGGCAGCTCCCACCAGGCAGGCGACGAGAAGGCCGCGCCGGGAGCGACCGTCCACCGCTGATTCCATCACAGGTCGCCGCACTTTAAAACCATCCTGTGCCGCCAGGCACGATCCAACTACCCGAGAGGCGGAGAAGTAATCCTCTTGACCACGCCGCCCGTCCGACGTGGAGCGCATGATCGCGACGTCGTGCGCCATGACGTGGCATCACGGAGTCGAGCGTGTTCTTCCGCCTGAGCAGCCTCGAGCTCGGCCTGATCATCTTCGGGATCGTGCTCGGGACGACGCTCCTCGGCGTCTTCCTCGGCCGCCGGCTGCGCGCGCACGCCGAGACGCTTCGCGAGCCGTTCGGCGTCGTGCAGGCGGCGCTGCTCGGGCTCGTCGCTCTCATCCTCGCCTTCGGCCTGACCATGGCCGTCGGCCGCTACGACCAGCGGCGCGCCGCGGTCGTCGAGGACGCGAACGCGATCGGGACGACGTACCTCCGCGCGCAGACCCTGCGCGAGCCGATGCGGACCGAGTCGCTCGACCTGCTCACGCGCTACACCGACACCAGCATCGCGCTCTCGAACGCGGTCCCGGGAAGCAAGGCGTCCCGAGCCGCCGTCGCCGAGGGTGGTGAGCTCCACCGAGAGCTCTGGAGCCTGGCCGGCGATGCCCTGGCGGGCTCGCCGCAGGACAGCGCTCCGCGGCTCTACGTCGAGACCCTCAACGAGATGATCGACATGCAGACCGTCCGCGTGGCCGGGCTCAACAACCGTGTTCCATCCGCCGTGCTGGTGATCGAGATCTTCGGCGCCGCCATCGGGCTCGGCCTGCTCGCCATGTACCTCGCAATCCTGTCGCGAGGCGTCGCGGCCGTCGTGCTGGCGGCCGCGTTCGTCTCCGTGCTCCTCCTGATCACCTTCGATCTCGACCGCCCGACGCGCGGCGTCGTCACCGTTCCGGACGCACCGCTCGTCGCGCTGCGTGCGTCCATGGAGCTTCCACCGGCGGCGGAGGGCCCCTAGCGCGTTTGCCGGTCGGCCCCGCGGGTATTCGACCGCCGTGGCGAAGTTGATCTACCGGCCCTTCGGATTGATCTTCAGCATTCTCGGCGGCGTGATCGCCAGCATGCTGTTCAAGCGGCTCTGGCAAGTCTGGTCGGACGAGGAGGAGCCGCCGAAGGCGAAGGAGAGCGAGTACGGCTGGCGGGAGGTCTTGCCGGCCGCCCTGCTCCAGGGCGCGATCTTCGGTCTCGTGAAGGCGGCCATCGACAGGGGCGGCGCGCGCGCCTTCGAGCGGATGACGGGAACGTGGCCGGGCGACTAGCTACGTGACGAGCTTGCGCTGCATCGCGTAGATCGCCACGCGCCACATGAGCAGGCCGAACAGCACCAGCGCGCCGAGGCGCGCCAGATCGACCCAGCCCTCCCAGCCGAAGACCGCGCTGCGGACGAGCTCGACGCACTGGTAGAGCGGGTTGAAGTTGGCGAGCACCTGCGCCCACTCGGGAAGCTGGTCGATGGGGAAGAACGTGCCCGCGACGAGGAACAACGGAGTCAGCACGGCGCTGATGATGTAGCTGAAGTTCTCGATCGACTTGGCGAAGCCGGACACGGCAATCCCGAAGTTCGCCCAGCCGAAGCCGCAGACGAACGCGATGAACGGCACCGCCAGCATCCCCCAGGACGGGTCGAGCCCGAAGAACATGGCGACGATCATCGGAACGTTCCCGTAGATGGCGGCCCGCGTGGCGATCCACAGCGCCTCGGCCGTAACGAGCTCCTCCGTGTCGACCGGAGCCGCGAGGATCGCGTCGTACGTTCGCTGGAACTGGTACTTGACGAACGTCCCGAACATGGCCGGGAACGCGCTCGAGAAGAGCACCGCGGTCGCCACCACCCCGGTGCCGACGAAGTCGACGTAGTCGTAGCCGCCGATCGTGCTCACGAGGGACCCGAACCCGAAGCCGAAGGCGAGCAGGTAGACCGTCGGCTCCACGGTCGACGAGAAGGTCGCAGAGCGCCAATATGAGGAGAAGTTGACGACCTCGCGCACGAGGACGCCCGTGATCGCCGGCCGCTCGAGGCGTCCGAGCTTCACCTTGCGGGCGACGGTCCGGGTCGCCATCACTCGATCTCCTCGCCGGTGAGCAGGACGAACACGTCCTCGAGGTTCGCGGCGCGGCGCTCGCCCTCGGGCGCCCGCCCGTCGGCGCCGTCCACGCCGAGCACCGAGATGCTCGTCCCCGTTCGGCGCGTCTGGAACCCGGCTGCGCGCGCCTCGCGCTCGGCCTCGGCGAGCTTCGCGGGCGACCCGTAGACCTCGATCGCCTCGCGGCCCGCGTGCTCGACGACAAGCTCGGCAGGCGGCCCTGCAGCGACGGCGCTCCCGTGGGACATGATCAGCACGGTGTCGGCGAGGCGCTGCGCCTCCTCGATGTAGTGCGTCGACATGAGGATCGTCGTCCCCTCCGCACGCAACGCGTCGATAAGCGCCCAGAGCTCCTGGCGAACCTGCGGGTCGAGCCCGACGGTCGGCTCGTCCAGCAGGACGAGGCGCGGCCGGTGCACGAGGGCGCGGGCGATCAGGAGCCGCCGGCGCATCCCGCCCGAGAGCTTGTCGACGCGGCTGTCGCGCCGGTCGACGAGGTTCGCCATCTCGAGCGCGCTCTCGATGGCGGCGCGCCGCTCGTGCCGCGCGATCCGGTAGAGATGCGCGAAGACGAGCAGGTTCTGCTCGACCGTCAGCGTCACGTCGAGGTTGTCGAGCTGCGGCACGACGCCGCACTCCGCGCGGGCCGGCTTCGACTCCTCCGGCAGGCGGTAGCCGAGCACCTGCAGCTCGCCCTCGTCGGCGATCGACTGGGCGGTGAGGAGCCGCATCGTCGTCGACTTCCCCGCGCCGTTCGGCCCGAGCAGGCCGACGCACGTGCCCTCGGGGACGTCGAGGTCGAGGCCGTTGACCGCGGTGATCGGCCCGTAGCGCTTCACGACTCCGCGCAGACGGATGGCAAGCTCGCTGCCCACGACCTCCAGCTTGCCAGTCACGCCGGTGTCGGCGCAGAGACCCCGGGTACGCTGGAGGCGTGAGCGCCGAGCCGATCCGCAAGCGCCCCATCCTCTTCGGCGAGGAGCTCGGCGGGGACCCCCCGCTTCCGGAGTTGCTCGCGGATGCCCAGCGGCACCTGACGGCGCTCGGAGAGCGGTACGGGGAGGGCCTGCCTGCCGGCGAGCAGTTCGAGGTGCTCGACGAAGCTCTCGACGAGCTCGACGCGGCCCTCGAGCGCGTGCGCGACGCGCGCGCAAAGCTGACCCGGATCGAGGTGCGGCTCGCGGCGGCCTACGAGAGCGCGGTCGCGCGGTTTCGACAGGCCGAGCGCGACGACGAGGGCTAGCGGCTCGCCGCCCAGTCGGCGGGCACGTCGCCGCCACCCTCTTCGCTGACGCGCGCGCCGAAGCGGATCAGCGCCGGGTGCGGCGAGATCTTCCCGGCCACGAGCGACTCGCCCTGGCGAAAGGCCGTCGCCCGCTCGAGCAGGCTGCGCGGGACGAAGGAGAAGACGTCGCCGACGAAGCCAAGGTCGGCGGTCGAGTTCATGCGCATCAGGAGCAGGTTGTCGCACTGGGAGAGCACGTTCTCGTGCACCTTCTGCGGCCGCTGCGTCGAGACCAGCATGTAGAGGCCGAACTTGCGCCCCTCGCCGGCGATCCGCACGGCGTGCTCGGTCGCGAGCGCGGTCAGCGGGCCCTCGGGCTCCTGCGGGCAGACGTTGTGCGCCTCATCGATGACGATCAGCACGGGCGCCCTGTCGGTGCGCCGCTCCCAGAGCCGTCCGAGCACCGCCTCGGCCACGAGCGCCTGCTCCTCGCGCGTGCCGAGCGAGCCCAGGTCGACGACGAGGCAGCGCACGCTCGGGTCGACGACGTCCTCGAGGATCGAGCCCTCGTCGCCGCGCGACCACACGCTCCACCGGAGGACGCCGAGATTCTGCGCGCGCAGGAGCAGGCTTCGGGCGCCGGGCTCGTCCGACCCGGCCAGGTCCTCGAGCTGCGACGGACGCCAGTCCGCGAGCGCCTGGCCGAGGACGGCGTACTCGTCGCGGTCGGCGATGGGGTCGAGCCGCAGGAGCCCGGCCTGCGCGGCCGGCCCGAGCTCCGGGAACGCGAGCCGCAGGCGCTCCGCCGACTCGGCCGACCGGACGGCCACGCCTGCCGCGGGTTGTGCGTAGCGGGCGGCCAGGTCGGCGTCGACCCCGTCGCGCACGTTGCCGAGCCGGACGAAGTCCGAGTTCGGGTCGAGGATGACGACGCGGAGATCGGTTTCCAGGAGCAGCCGCTCGAGCACGAGGCCGAGGGAGTACGTCTTGCCGGAGCCCGACTGGCCGCAGAGAAACGTGTGCCGGTCGAACCCGCCGGCATCGAGCGAGAACGCGACGCCGTCGGCGAGGACGAGCTCGCCGACCTCGAGGCCCGCCCGGTCCGGCCGTGTGTGGTCGAGCCAGGCGGCGACCTCCTCGGGCGACGCCGGACGGACGGGAGCGTCGTGGAACGCCGCCCCGCCGCCCTCGAGCACCACGCCTTCGCCGCGCGCGTAGCGCAGCGTGATCCGGCTGCGTGTCTCGGCGCCCTCGTCCAGCGAGACGGCCAGATCGGGGCCTTCGGCCGAGGCGGCTTCGAGCGTGATGACCTGGCCGAGCCGCTCGTCGCCGAGACGGACGTACCCGCCGGCTTGAAGAGCCAGGTCGTGGAGCGAAGCCTGAAACTCGAACCGCCGGCCGTCGACCGACGTTGCCATCGGCGCGATCGCCCGCTCGAGGTCCTGCCGCAGGCTCCGGTACTCCTCCAGCCCCCGGCCGACCCCGCCGTCCTCAGCGCTCACGCGCGACCTCGCGGCACTCGTCGATCGGGACGTCCAGGCCGGCAGCGCCCTCCTCGATCTCGACGGTGCAGGCGTCCTCGAGCACGTTGTAGCCCGTGACGAGGCCCTCGCCGTGGGGCGTCGTCACCCGGCGCCCGACGCGTGGCGCGCGGTCGCGGAAGCTCTTGTAGACCGGGTGCTCGAACGCGAGGCAGCAACGGAGCCGCCCGCAGAGGCCGGTGATCCGGCCCGAGCTCATCGGCAGGTCCTGGTCCTTCGCCATGCGCAGCGTGATCGGCTGCTCGTGCGTCGGGAAGCGGCGCGAGCACTGCATCCCGCCGCAGAGGCCGTGGTCTCCGCAGAGGCGCGCGCACTCGCGCGGCCCGACGGAGCGCAGCTCGACGCGCCGGTGCAGCCGCTCGCGGAGCGCGCTCTGCAGGCGCGGGGCGTTGGGGCGCTGCTCGGCCTCGTAGGAGAAGACGAGCCGCGAGCCGTCGAAGACGAGCTCCGCCGAGACCGGCTTGAGCTCGACTCCCTGCTCGCGGACGACCTCGCGGAACACCCGCATCGCGCGGCGCGCCTCGTCGCGGTTCGCCTCCGCCGTCTCGCGGTCGATCTCGGTCGCGCGGCGGACGACGCGCTTCAGCGGCACCTCGGGCTCGCCGTCGAGCTCGTGGTTCGCCTGGACGACCCGCCCGAGCTCCTGGCCGCGCGAGGTCTGGCACACGACCTTCTCGTTCCATGCAAGCTCGAGCCCGCCCGGGTCGAAGGAGTAGACCTTGCCGCCCGAGGAGAACACCACGCCGACTGCGACAGTCATGCTGAAAGTGTGCCTCCCAGGTCGCGCCGCAGGCGGACGAAGAGGGCTTCGAGCGCCAGTCCGGTCTGGACGTTGAACTCGAACGACCGCCAGACGTCGCGCACGGTGGCGGCGGCGCGCTCGGCGGCCGGGCCGCGCTCGGGGACTCCGTCCTCGGAGAGCTCGGTCAGGCGGTCCGAGTTGAGGACTGCGTCGCCCGCTCCCACCGCGACGACCATCAGGTCGCGGTACCAGCCGGTGAGCAGGTCGAGCGCGTCGAGAATCTCCTCGCGCTCGGCGCCGCGCCCCGCGCGCCTGCTGCGCTGCTCGGCCTCGCGCGCGGTCTCGTCGACGCCGCGGCTCTCCTCGGCCGCCGCACGCGCCTTCGCGCCTCGCTCGTGCGCGATGTCGGTGACGCTGCGTGACGCGCGGCCGGGGTCGAACTGCGGGTCGAGGTAGACGGAGCGCGCGAGCTCGATCAGGCTCGCGCGCCGCTCGCCCGCGTCGGGGTCGAGCAGGCGCTCCGCCCGGTCGAGCCGGCCGGCCGCGACGCGCGCAAATGCCTCGAGCGGCTCGCCCTGAAGCCCGCGGGAGGAGAGGAACGCCTTGATCGCGCGCTGCGAGAGCCGGCGGAACGGGACGAGCTGGCAGCGGGAGCGGATCGTCGGCGGCAGGAGCCCGAGCTCGTCTGCAACAAGGACGATGACAGCGTACGGAGGCGGCTCTTCGAGGTCCTTGAGGAGCGCGTCGGCGGCGTCCTCGTTCATGAGGTGCGCGCGCAGGACGAGATAGACGCGGCGCTCGGCCTCGAACGGACGCATGTGCAGGTCCCGCCGCAGGGCGCGGATCGGGTCGATCCGGATCTGGTCGCCGAGCGGCTCGAGGATGTAGAGGTCGGGGTGCACGTTTCGGACGGCGCGGTCCGGGTCGCCGAGCAGCTCGCCCGCGAAGGCGAGCGCGGCGCGCTGCTTGCCGACTCCGCGCGGGCCGTGGAAGAGGTACGCGTGCGCGGGCCCCTCGGCGACCGCGGCGCGCAGGAGGCGCTTCGCCTCGTCCTGCTCAGGAAACGTCTCGAAGCTGTCCATGGATGAGCTCGGCGATATCTTCCGCGTTCTGGGACCCGTCGACCACGACCACCCGCTGCGCGAAGATGCGCGCGAGCTCGTGATAGGCGCGGTCGACCTCGACGGCGAACTCCGGCCCCTCGCGCTCGATCCGGTCGAGATCACCCTGCTTGCGCGCTGCGGCCTCCTGCGGCGGCACCGCGATGAGAAAGGTGCGGTCGGGGAGAAGGCCGCTCGTCGCCAGGAGGTTCAGCTCGAGGACGCGCTCGACGCCCAGGCCCCGCGCGAGGCCCTGGTAGGCGAGCGACGAGTCGAGGTACCGGTCGGAGACGACGTCGGCGCCGCGCGCGAGCGCCGGGCGGATCACCTCGTCCACGAGCTGGGCACGGGCCGCCGCGAAGAGCGCGGCCTCCGCCCACGGCGCCACGCGCTCGCCGTGGAGGAGAATTCCGCGGACCTGCTCGCCGAGCTCCGTGCCCCCGGGCTCGCGTGTCAGGACGACGTCGCGGCCCGCTGAGCGGAGCCGCTCGGCGAGGAGGCGCGCCTGGGTCGATTTCCCGGAGCCGTCGACTCCCTCGAACGTCACGAACATGCGAGCGCCGTAGGATACGCGGGTGCGGACGATCGTCACAGGGGGCGCCGGCTTCATCGGCTCGCACGTCGTCGACGCGCTCGTCTCTCGTGGCGACGAGGTCGTCGTTTTCGACAACCTCTCGAGCGGCAGACGCGAGAATGTGAATCCCGGCGCGGCTCTCGTGGAGGCCGACATCCGCGACGAGGCCGCCGTCGGCAAGGCCTTCGCCGACCTGCGCCCGGAGGCGTGCCTCCATCTCGCTGCCCAGGCGGACGTCCGCGTTTCGGTCACGCGCCCCGCGTTCGACGCCGAGGTCAACGTGCTCGGGACGATCCGCCTGCTCGAGGCCGCGCGCGAGCACGAGGCGCGCATGATCTTCGCCTCCACGGGCGGCGCCATCTACGGCGAGTGCGAGGCGCCGGCGACCGAGGAGTCCGTGCGCGCCCCGCTCTCCCCGTACGGCGCGTCGAAGCTCGCGGGCGAGGAGTACCTCGCAACGTACAACCGCCTGTACGGGAACGGGCACAGCGCGCTTCGCTTCGGCAACGTCTACGGCCCGCGGCAGGACCCGCACGGCGAAGCCGGGGTCGTCGCCATCTTCCTCGGGCGGCTCGCACGCGGCGAGGTCCCGCACATCTTCGGCGACGGGACGCAGCAGCGCGACTACGTCTTCGTCGGCGATGTGGCCCGGGTGGTGCTCGCGGCCCTCGAGCGACCCGCCGGGGTCTTCAACGTCGGGACGGGCGTGGCGACGTCCGTGATCGACCTCTTCGAGGAATGTCGACGTGCCGCCGGGTCCGACGTCGAGGCGATCTTCGCCCCTCCGCGGTTGGGAGAGCTGCAGCGCAGCGTGCTCGACACGGGGCTGGCCGAACGGGAGCTCGGGTTCCGTGCGGAGACCTCATTCGCGGACGGAATTGCCACGACCTGGGAATCGATTCGCGCGGAAGGAGAGGCCGGCCCCGGGGCGAACTAGTCCGCCCCGTGGATCATCTTTCCGACCTCCCGGCACAGCAGCCCTGGCGCAACGCGGCGTTCATCGCCGCCACCGTCGCCACCGTCGAGCTCGCGATCCTGCTGATCGTCGGCATCGTCGTCTTCGGCAAGTTCTTCGCCGGCGAGGTCGAGAAGGCGAGCGACCCGGTCGCCGTCACACAGGCCGCGGTCGAGCGCGAGAAGGCCGCGGCACCGAGCAACGACAACGGCCGGCCGCGCGAGAAGCCTCTGCTCCAGCGCGGCAAGACCTCGGTCATCGTGCTGAACGGAAACGGGCTCAGCGGCGCCGCCGCGACGGCCGCCGAAGGCGTCCGTGCCAAGAACTACCTCATCGCGGGAACCGGCAACGCTCCGCGGACGGACTTCACCCGCTCGGTCGTCATGTACCGCCCCGGTTTCGAGGGCGAGGCACGGCGGCTCGCGCGCGACATCGGCGTGCGGCGCGTGGCGCCGCTCGACGGGATCCGCAGGCGCGACCTGCAGGGCGCCCACATCGCGCTCATCATCGGCGGGTAGCCGACCTGGCGCCCAGGCGTCGGCGGCTAGATTTAGCGACGTGGCCGACCCGTTGATCACGCGCGCCTGCCGGCGCGAGCACGTCGAGCGAACCCCTGTCTGGTTCATGCGCCAGGCGGGCCGCTCGCTGCCCGAGTACCGCGAGATCCGCAAGCAGCACAACCTCTTCGAGGTCTGCAACCGGCCCGAGCTCTGCGCCGAGGTGACGCTCCAGCCGGTTCGCCGGCACGGCGTGGACGCGGCGGTGATGTTCGCAGACATCATGCTCCCGGTCGTCGGCATGGGCATCGACGTCGAGCTCGTCGAAAACGTCGGGCCGGTGATCGCGCATCCGATCGCACGCGCGGCCGACGTCGAGCGACTTCGCGTGCCGGATCCGGAGGAGGCGGTGCCCTTCGTGCTCGAAGCGGTGCGCCTCGTCCGCGCCGAGCTGACCCCCGACCAGGGCCTGGTCGGCTTCGCCGGCGGGCCGTTCACGGTCGCCGGCTACCTCGTCGAGGGCAAGCCGACGCGGGACTTCCAGCGGACGAAGACGTGCATGTACGGCTCGCCGGAGGTCTGGCACGCCCTCATGGACAAGCTCACAGACACCTTCGCGGCGTACCTGCAGGCCAAGGTGCGCGCGGGCGCCGACGTGATCCAGCTCTTCGACTCCTGGGTTGGCGCGCTTTCCCCCGAGGACTACCGCGAGTTCGTCGCGCCGTACTCGGCGCGCATCCTCCAGGCGGTCGACGTGCCCACGATCCATTTCGGGACCGGCACGGCCCACCTTCTCCGCGACATGAAGGCAGTCGGCGGAGACGTGATCGGCCTCGACTGGCGCGTGCCCATCGACCGCGGCTGGGAGTACCTCGGCTCGGGGCGCGGCGTGCAGGGGAATCTCGACCCGGCCGCGCTGCTCGGCCCGTGGGAGCGGGTGGAGAAGGCCACGGATCGGATCCTCGACGCGGTCGCCGGCCGCCGTGGACACATCTTCAACCTCGGCCACGGCGTCCTTCCGGACACCGACCCCGACCTGCTGGGCCGCCTGGTCGAGCACGTGCACGAGCGAACGACGGTCGAGGTGACGGCGTGAGGTTTGACGCGTCTATGTCGGGGGGCCCCCCGATTCGAGCCTATGAAGGAACCCCGCGCTCGTGGTGCGCGGGCTGAGCCGAAAGCCGGGCTGAAGTGTGACGAAGGACGCGCGGACAGCGGTCATCCTCATGGCCTACGGGAGCCCCGAGCACCCCGAGGACATCGCCGCCTACTTCCAGGACATCCGCGGCGGCCGGCCGGTGCGGCCCGAGGCCGTGGCCGAGCTGACGGAGCGCTACCGGCGCATCGGCGGGCGCTCGCCGCTCAACGAGATCACCGAGGCCCAGCGCGCCGCGCTCGAGGAGGAGATCGGACTCCCGGTGTTCGTCGGCATGAAGCACTGGTCGCCCTGGATCGCGGACGCGGTCGACGCGGCGCTCGCAAGCGGCGCCGAGCGCATCGTCGCGCTCGTGCTCGCCCCCCACTACTCGCGCATGTCGATCGGCGGCTACCGGGACCGGCTCGAGGCCGCGCTCGACGGCCGCGCCGAGCTCGAGTTCGTGGAGAGCTGGCACGTCCACGAGCCGTACATCGAGCTCCTGGCCGAGCGCGTGCGCGGAACCGACGGACACGTCGTCTTCACGGCGCACAGCCTCCCCGAGCGGATCCTCGCCGACGGGGACCCGTACCGTGATCAGCTCCTCGAGACCTCCCGGCTGATCGCGGAGCGCGCCGGCGTCGAACGGTGGTCGTTCGCGTTCCAGAGCGAGAGCGCGACCGGCGAGCCGTGGCTCGGCCCCGACATCCTCGACGAGCTCGACACCCTCTACGCAGGCGGGGTCCGCAAGGTGCTCGTCGCGCCCGTCGGGTTCGTCAGCGACCACCTCGAGATCCTCTGGGACATCGACGTCGAGGCCCGCGAGAAGGCCGCCGAGCTCGACCTCGAGCTCGACCGGATCGAGTCGCTGAACGCCGACCCCGCCTTTATCCACGCACTCGCGGACCTCGTGAAGAAGGCCTCTCGTGCCGAAGGACGAATCGAAGCCCGATGAGCTCCACACGCAGCTGCCCAGACTGGCCCGTCCTCCTCGAGGTCGCCCCCGACCTCCACTTCAAGCACTACACGCTGGCCGAGGCGCGCCTCCCCGCGGAGGTGCTCGTCAACCTGCCGGACGTCCCCCAGGAAGCGGTCGCGATCTGCGCCGACCTCGACCACAACGTGTTCAACCCGAGCCACACCGACCCGAAGGTCGTGGCAGCGCTCCAGGACACGTACTGGTACCCGCTCTCCGAGTGGACGCGCCGCGCGCCGCGGCCGTAGCGCCCGGCTCGGCGTACCATTCGATCGTGGGCAAGGGTTACGCAGAAGGGCCGGCTGCCGAGGAGCGCTTCGCCGACCTCGAGCGCGCCGAGCGCGGCGAGGTCGCGGACACGTCGCCCGACCGCCGGGCCGTCTACGGGTCGACGGACGATGACCCGGAGCGGCACTTCCTCGGCTGGCTCGGCGAGGTCGACCCGGACGCGCTCTTCGCGTCCGGCGAGGCCTGGGGCATCACGGTCGTGCGTCAGCGCGACGCCTAGTCCAGTACACCTCGGTCCGGTACGGAAGCTCGACCGTCGGCGCGTCGACCAGCTCGCGCACGTCCGCGAGGACCTGCGCCCGATGCGGCTCCGGCAGCGCGGCGATGAAGCTCACGGAGGCGACCCGAGCGACGACGCCCTCGGCGGTCAGCCCGTGCACGTGGCCGAACGTCGCCGACTCGAGGGGCTCGAACAAGGCGGTCCGCTCGAAGGCGTCGCGCCAGGCGCCTGACGCGGCTCTCGGCGCGTCGCCTCGGTGCGGCTCCATGATGCGCGTCAGCTCGGCGACCCAGGGCACCGTCTCGTCGCGGAAGTTCCAGACGAGCCCGAGTCGACCCCCGGGGCGCAGGACGCGATGAATCTCGGCGAGCGCCTCGTCGCCGCGGAACCAGTGGAACGCCTGCCCGGCGGTCACCGCGTCGACCGACGCCGCCGCAAGCCCAATCGACTCTGCGGTCGAGTCGAACGCATTCGCGCCAGGCACATTGCGCTCCAGGGCTTCGCGCATCTCGACGACCGGCTCGGCCGCGAGCACGGTCGCGCCCGAGGCCGCTAGGACGGCTGTGAGCTTGCCGGTCCCGGCGCCGAGGTCGAGCACGACGCGGCCCGAACCGAGCTCGAGCTCGCGGACGAGGCGTTCGACGGCGAGAGGCGGATACGTCGGCCGGCCGAGCTCGTACGCGACCGGAGCGCGCGCGTAACCCCGGACGGCGGCGTCGGGGATCTCGGTGCCCATGGCGGCAGGGTATGCCTCGGCCTCGCAGAGGGACGATGCGCGACTTGACTCAGGCTCGGTCCAGTGGAAGGCTACGGGCGCTGCAAGCGCTTACATGCCGTTAGCGCCCGGCTCGAAGAAGGGGGAGCCCGTGCCCAGTCACCGCCTTCCACGCGTCCTCGCCTGCGCCGCCCTCGGCCTCGCGTTGGTCGCCTGTGTCCCTGTCGCCGCGACCGCCAAGAGCGGCTCGAACGACGGTCGCTTAACGAGGACGGCGTTCTACGCACCAGGGCCCACGCCAGGTGCCAAGGAGCAGATCGTCGACCTTCTCCGCCAGGGGCAGATCCGCGATGCCTTCCTCATTGCGGCAATGTCCGTGCAGCCGACTGCCGTCTGGATCACCCAGGGCACGCCGGCCGAGGCGCGCGCCGAGGTCCGCGGGATTGTCCGGCGGGCGAAGAGCCGGGGCTCCATACCGGTCCTCGTTGCGTACAACATCCCGGGCCGGGACTGCGCAGGCCTCTCGGCCGGTGGAGCGACGACGACGGCCGCGTACAAGGCCTGGATCGACGGGTTCGCCAAGGGTCTCGGCAACGCCCGGGCAGTCGTCATCCTCGAGCCGGACGGGCTCGGCCTCCTGCCGTCCAACTGCGGCGGGCCCAACCCGGGCTATCCGTTCACGGACACGCAGCGCTACGAGGAGCTCAACTACGCGGTCGACCGCCTCGGTGACCAACCGGGAACGGACGTGTACCTCGACGGGACGCACAGCCGCTGGCTCTCCGTCGGCGACATCTCGCTGCGGCTCGTCACTGCCGGTGTACAGCGCGCTCGGGGCTTTTTCGTCAACGTCTCGAACTTCCAGCCGACGGAGCACCTCGTGAAGTACGGGACGTGGATCTCGAAGTGCATCCACTGGGGCACGGTCATCCGGCCGCCGTGGGCCTTCGACGGCGACCGGTTCCGGTGGGAATGGTGCGCGAGCCAGTACTTCCCGGCGAACGTGGACGACTTCGCCACCTGGGGCCTCACCGACACGTGGTACGACGAACAGGTCGGCAACCCCGATCCGGCGCTCCTGACGAAGTTCGTCGTCGACACGAGCCGCAACGGGCAAGGCCGTTGGATCCCGCCGGTCGGCAAGTACACGGGCGACCCGCTCGACTGGTGCAACCCGCCGGGACGCTGGCTGGGCCAGCGGGCGACCACGACGACCGGCTCGCCGCTCGCGGACGCCTTCCTCTGGGTGAAGGTGCCCGGCGAGTCCGACGGGACGTGCGCCCGTGGCGGCGCGCCGCCCGGCTCGGTCGACCCTGAGTGGGGCGTCGTCGACCCGGCAGCCGGCCAGTGGTTCCCACAACAGGCCCTGGAGCTCGCCCGCCTGGCGAACCCGCCGCTGTTCTGAGCTTGCCGCGCCCCGCGCTGGAATGATCGGCGCGTGGAGAGCGCTGAGCTTCGGAAGCGCCGCTCTGCCGCACAGCTGCTCGACGCCCGGCCTCGGCCGGCGCCGGAGGTCGTCGGCCGGCTGCTCGCCGTCCAGGCGCAGGAGCTCCGCTCGGCCCGCCTCGCCGTCCGGGCCCGCTCCTCCGGGCTGACCGCGGCCGACATCGACCGTGAGCTGACGGAGGAGCGGTCGCTAGTGGTCGGCTGGCTCCTGCGGGGAACGCTGCACCTGGTCCGCCGCGAGGACTACGCCTGGCTCCATGCACTTACGGCGTCGAGGCAGCTGACGGGGAGCCTCCGGCGTCTGCGCGAGGAGGGCGTCTCCCCCGCCGAGGCCGAGCACGCCGTCGGGATCGTCGAGTCGGCGCTCGCAGCGGAAGGGCCGCTCACGCGCACAGAGCTGGCCGAGCGGCTCGCGGCGGCCGGGATCCGCGCCGAGCTTCCGGCAGTTCGCCATCTCCTGCGGCTCGCCGCGCTCGAGGGCGTGGCGATCCTGGGGCCGGTGCGGAGCGGCGCACAGGCGTACGCGCTCACGCGGGAGTGGCTGGGCGCGGAGCTTCCCGCCGTCGACCGGGACGCCGCGCTCGCGACCCTGGGCGCGCGCTACCTCGCAGGCCATGCCCCCGCGACCGACGAGGATCTCGCCGCCTGGGCCGGGCTACCGCTCCGCGATGCCCGGACAGCCCTGGCGGAGATCAAGACCGACCTCCCTCCGGCCGCCGAGCCACCGCCGCGGCTTCTTCCTTCCTTCGACCCCTACCTGCTGGGCTGGAAGAACAGATCCTTCGCGGTGCCGCCGGCCCACGCCCGCCGCGTCCATCCCGGCGGAGGCGTCCTACGCGCGACGGCGACGGTGCACGGCCTCGCCGTCGGGACCTGGAGCCTGCGAGGCGGCCGGGTCGAGCCCGACCTCTTCGCGCCCGAGCACGCGGCAGCCTTCGAGGAGGAGGCGGCGGACGTCGAGCGCTTCGTTGCCGGCTAGCCGGCGGCGAGCTTACGCAGCGCGTAGAGCAGGATCCCGCCGTGGCGCAGGTAGTCCCGCTCGCGGGGCGTGTCCAGACGGACGCGCGCCGTGAAGACGACAGGCTCCCCGTCGTCCGGCGTCGCAGTCACCTTCACCTCGGACGCCTCGCCGTTCTCGAGGCCCGCGACGGCAAACTCCTCGCGCCCGGTCAGGCCAAGGCTGTCGGCGCTCTCGCCGTCGGGGTACTGGAGCGGGACGATGCCCATCCCGATCAGGTTCGAGCGGTGGATGCGCTCGTAGGTCTCGGCGATCACGGCCCGCACGCCGAGGAGGTTCGGCCCCTTGGCCGCCCAGTCGCGCGACGAGCCCGAGCCGTACT
>DASSCF010000004.1:0-18999 GCA_035698025.1 Gaiellaceae bacterium | reverse complement strand
GTGCTCCCGGAGGAGCGCGGGCAAGGCCTCGGCGGGCGGCTGATGGACGCCGTCTTCGAGGAGCTGCGGCGGCTCGGTGTCGAGGAGATCTCCCTCGCCGTCATGGAGGGGAACGACGACGCCTGGCGCTTCTACGAGCGCCTGGGGCTCGTGCCGTACCTCAGGCTGACGATCGGCCGGGTTCCCCCGGCACCGTGACGTGCTCGCGGGCGTCGTAGCGCCTGAACGCGGGCAGCGCGAGCGCGGCGAGCGCGACGCCGAGCACGCAGAGCACTCCGCCCGAGGCGATCGAGGCGCGGATCCCGGCGAACGAGGCGACGATGCCCGACTCCAGGTTCCCGAGCAGCGGCCCGGCTGAGTAGCTGACCTGCTCGATCCCGGCCAGGCGGCCGCGCAGATGGTCGGGGATGGTCGTGTTCCAGATCGTCCCGCGGAAGATCCCGCTGATCATGTCGGCGGCGCCCGCGAAGCCCAGGCAGACGAGAACGAGAGCGAGGTTCGGCGCCAGGCCGGCCGCGGTGATGGCGATCCCCCAGGCGACCGCCGCCCAGATGACGGCGAGGCCGTGGCGGTGCACGCGCCCGGTCCAGCCGCTCGTCACCGTGGCGACGAGCGAGCCCGCGGGGATTGCGGCGTACATGACGCCGAGCACCCCGGCGCCGCCGAACTCGGAGGCGAACGCGGGAAAGAGCGCGAGCGGCATCCCGAAGAACATGGCGAGCATGTCCACGCTGTAGGTGCCGACGAGCTCGGGGCGGCTCACCGCGTAGCGGAAGCCGTCGACGATGCCGCTCAGGCTCGGCCGCGCGGCGCCGGGCGGCGGCGGAACGGCCCGCATGAGCGCGAGCGCACCGAGCGACGCGCCGAAGGTCGCGACGTCGATCACGTAGGTCGTCGGCAGGCCGAGCGTTGCGATCAGGATCCCACCCACCGCGGGCCCGGTGACCATGCCGATGTTGCCGCGGAAGGAGTCGAGCGCACTCGCCGCGATCAGCTCGTGCCGCTCGACCAGCCGCGGCGTCAGCGCATCGAGCGGCGGGCGCTGGAGCCCGTCCAGCCCCGCCATGAGCGCGCCGACGACGAACAGCACCCAGAGCTTCGGGCTGTCCAGCGTCGCGTTGAACGCGAGGATGCCGGCGCAGAGCGCGAGCGAGGCCTCGGCGATCTGGACGAGCCGACGCCGGTCGAACGCGTCGGCTAGCGCGCCGCCGACGAAGGCCGTGACGAGCAGAGGGCCGAGCTCGGCGAGGCTCAGGAGGCCGACGACCAGCGACGAGCCCGAGAGCTGGTACGCCTGGTACGGCAGGGCGACGTACGTGATCATCGAGCCGAAGAACGAGACGCCCTGGCCGAAGAAGAGCAGGCGGAAGTCGCGGTGCCGCTTCAGCGGGCCGATGTCGATCGTCGCGAGCTTCAGGGCCGAGCGGACCCGTCCCGGCTCCGGCACCGGAGGCGCGGGCGCGAGGCGCTCGGCCTCGCGGAGGTCGTCTCCGCTCACCGGGCCTTGCTGCCGGCGGCGAAGCGGAAGCAGGAGACCACGTGGTCGTCCACGAGCCCGGCGGCCTGCATGAACGCGTAGCAGACGGTCGGGCCGACGAAGCGGAACCCGCGGCGCTTGAGCTCCTTGCTCATGGCCTTGGAGACCGGCGTCTCGGCCGGGATCTCGCCGACGGACTTCCACCGGCCCACGAGCGGCTCGCCGTCCACGAAGCCCCACAGGAGCGCGGAGAAGCTCCCCAGCTCCTCCTGCGTCTCGAGGACGCGGCGGGCGTTCTCGATCGTGGAAGAGACCTTGAGCCGGTTGCGGACGATGCCCGGGTCGGCGAGGAGCTTCTCCTCCTTGCGCGCGTCGAAGCGCGCCACCTTCGCCGGGTCGAAGCCGGCGAACGCGCGGCGGTAGCCCTCGCGCTTGTGCAGGATCGTCGACCACGAGAGCCCCGCCTGGGCGCCCTCGAGGGTCAAGAGCTCGTAGAGCGCGCGGTCGTCGCGCTCGGGCACGCCCCACTCCTCGTCGTGGTAAACGACGTAGAGCGGATCGCCCTCGGGAACCCACGCGCAGCGCTCAGGCACGGCCCGCAGGCTAACCCCGACGCCCGCTTGTGTTCCACCGGCACAAGCCTTCCGCCTTGAAACCCGAGCCGACCGAGCCGGCGAGGGCTGGTGCTCGTGAAACACAAAGTGGGTTCGGGCTCAGGCGACCGCGACGAAGTCGACGCCGTCCCGGCGGCCTTCCGCTGCGACGGCCTCCCGGATCTCCGTGCGCGCGACCTCGCCCGCGACGGCGCCGCCGGCGAACGAGTCGCGGAACCTCGGGGCGTCCTCGACGGCGACTACCGGGGCGCCGTGGACGTCGTGGCCGATCTTGCGCGGGTCGACGTCGACGAAGGCGGCGACGTGCGTGCCCTGCGCGTCGAGCTCGCGGGCGAACGACTTCCCGACCGGGCCGGCGCCCCAGACGACGACGCTCGGGAACCCGCGTAGAAGCGTCGCCCGCAGGTGGTGGACCTTGCAGCGGACGAAGGCGTCGAGCGCGTAGGCCGGGTCCGAGCGTGAGCGACGGGCCTCGTGCTCGCGCCAGCGGAGCACCGGCTCCTCGACGTTCCGGAAGCGATGGCCGGCCGCCCAGAGGCGTAGGACGAGGTCGTAGTCCTCGGGCCAGCCCCGGGCCCGGTACCCGCCCACGGCCGCGAGCACGTCCGCCCTGATCGTCAGCGCCGGGTGCGGCAGCGGGCACTCGACGAAGACGTCGCGCGCGGCGTCCTCGGGCGTGACGAGGCCGTTGAGCCACGCCTCGTAACGGCGGGCCCCGTCGCGCACGGCCTCCTCCGGAAAGTACGAGACGCGGCCGCCGCACGCCGCCAGGCCGGGGTCGCCGAGCGCGTCCACCTGTGCCTCCAGGCGCCCGGGAAGCGCGACGTCGTCGCCGTCCAGGCGGGCGATGAGGGACCCGCGAGCCTCGGCCCGGGCGCTTTCGAGCGCGGCGACGATCCCGGCCGGATCCTGCCGAACGACGCGGAACCGCCGATCTACGCGCGCATGGGCCTCGGCGATCTCCGGCGACCCGTCGGAGGACCCGTCGTCGACCACGATCGCCTCGAAGTCGGAGAACGTCTGCGCCGAGAGCGAGGCGAGCGCCTCCGGGAGGTATGCACCCTCGTCCCGTACGGGCACCAGGACGGAGACGTCGGGCGCGCTCAAGCCAGCTCGAACGCGCGCCGCAGCGCGTCGCGCATGGCGCCGACGTCGGGCTCGACGCCGGTCCAGAGCTCGAAGCCGATCCGTCCCTGCTCGACGAGCATCTCCAGGCCGTCGAGCGTTTCGCACCCGAGCTCGGCCGCCGCGCGCAGGAAGCGCGTCTCCGGCGGGTTCGGGATCACGTCGGCGACCAACGCACGGCCGGCCACTTCCTCGAGCCCGAGCGGGACGACCGCGTCCAGGTCGGGATAGAGCCCGATGGAGGTGGCATTCACGACCACGTCGGCGTCCGGCGGCACCTGGAAGCCGGCGCCGAGCGCCTCGACGCTGACCTCCGTCGGCGACTCCACACCGGCGAGGAGCGCGCCGAGCTCCCGGCCCCGCTCCGCGCTGCGGTTCACCACCGTGAGACTCGCCGCGTCCGCCAGGAGGAGCTCGACGGCGATCGCCCGCGCCGCGCCGCCGGCGCCCAGCATCACGACCCGCGAGCCCGCGGGGTCGCGCCGGCGCCGCAGGGCCTCGAGGAAACCGGCGCCGTCGGTGTTCTCCCCGACGAGCTCGTCCCCGCGCCGCACGACGCAGTTGACCGCGCCCATGAGCTCCGCGGAACGGCCGAGCCGGTCGAGGTGCTCGACGACCGCGACCTTGTGGGGGATGGTGCAGTTAAAGCCGCGCAGCCCCATCGCCCGCGCGCCGCGCACCGCGTCCCGGAGGTCGTCGGGAGCGACCTCGATCGTCAGGTAGCGCCAGTCGAGCCCGGCGGCCGCGAACCCGGCCTCGATCATCGCCTGCGTCGGGTTCTCGTCCACGGGCCGGCCGAAGAGCCCGACGAGCTCCTGCCGGAAGCCGGGCATCAGAGCGCCGGCCCCTCGGCGACAGCGGGATCGAGCCGCCGCGGCAGCCAGCGCCCGTCGTCGGGGCTCCCGAGCAGCTCGCCGTTCTCGACCACGATCTTGCCGCGGAGCACGGTCGCCACCGGCCATCCGCGCACCTCCCACCCCTCCCAGGGGCTGTAGTCCGACTCGTGATGGAGGTCGTCGAGCGCGATCGTCCGCCCGGCGTCGGGATCCCAGACCGCGAGGTCTGCGTCGCTCCCGACGGCGATCGCGCCCTTGCGCGGGTACAGGCCCATCAGCTTGGCGGGGTTGGTGGAGAAGACGTCCACGAAGCGCTCAAGGCTCATGCGTCCCCCCACGTGGCCCTCGGAGTAGCCGATCGCCCCGCGCGTCTCGATCCCGACGTGGCCGCCGGGCGTCGTCTCCAGGTCGGTGCCCGCCATCTTGACGGCGAACGACGTCGTGTACTCGTCCGTCGCGAGCGTCGAGAGCCGGCCGTCGGCGAGCCCCTCCCAGAGCGCCTCCTGGTGCCCGGGCGGCTTGAGGCCCATGCCGATGTGGTACTTCGCCCCGTCGGGCTTCGCGTAGTCCTCGGTCGAGAAGCAGAGCTGGTTGTGGAGCGCCTCGCCGTAGACGGGCCGCCCCGCGGCGCGAGCGTCCGCGATCGCACCCATGGGATCGCGGCCGCCGACGTGGACGATGTAGAGCGCGGCGCCGGCCTCCGCGGCCATGCGGTCGCAGGCGCGCACGGCCAGCTCCTCCCCCATCAGCGTGTGCACGAGGTGGACGTTCTCGAGCCCGTTGCGCTCCTCGCGGCGGAGCTTCGCCTCCATGTGCTTGATGAGGTCGTCGTCCTCGGCGTGCACCATCACGAGCGCGCCGTGCTCGGCGCAGACCTTCATCACCTCGAAGGCTGAGCCGTGATCGATGCGCACGCCGGCCTGGCCCGTCGTCAGGTCGGTCGTGAAGAGCTTCATCGTCGACGTCCCCTCGGCGATCGCGTCGGCGACGCTCGCAATCGTCGCGTCCGGGGGCGACCCCGTGAGCACCGGATGGAACGCGAAGTCGGCGTACGACCTCCCCGTGAAGACCTCGCGGCGGTGCTCGACCGCGAGCCGCGCGTCGAACTCCTGCTCGGTCACGTGGACGGCCATGAAGGCGAACGAGAGCACCGTGGTCGTCCCGCCGAAGATCGCCGCCCGCGTCGCGCCCTCGGGCGTCTGGAGCCAGACGTCCTCGCCCTGCGTCCAGCCGCGGTACATCGGCTCGAAAATGTGGGCGTGCGGCTCGACGCCGCCCGGAAAGACGAGCTTTCCGCCCGCATCGAGAACGCGCCTCGCCTCGCCGGCCTCGCCGGGCTCGGCGAGCACCGCGATCGCCTCGCCCTGGACGCCGAGGTCCAGCGGACGCGTGCCCTCGGGCGTGACCGCGACGCCGCCCTGGACGAGCAGGTCAAGCATCTCGAAAGCGTGGCAGGACGAGACTCGCCCAGGAGGTGATGCGCTCCCGGTGCTCGGGGAGGTCGGCGTCGATGGCGCCGTCGAACTTGCGCGCACCGGCCGCCATCGCCGAGCGGATCTGTTCCTCCACCTCGTCGGCCGTCCCGGCGAAGACGAAGCGGCGGCGCAGGTACTCGCCCACGCCGAGCTCGTCGGCCAGCCGCGCGTAGTGCTCCTGCTGCTCGGGCGGCACGGCGCCGTGGGTCACGAGGTCGTACGCGCGCCCGAGCTCCACGACGCCGTCCTGGAGCTCCTCCGGCACGAACCGCCCTTCGACGCCCCAGCGCGCGAAGTGGAGCGAGAACGCAGTCGCGGCCCAGGCGCCACGCTGCGCGGCGACACCCGGCTCCTCGTCCACGAACCAGAAGCACGTGAACCACACGTCGAGGTCGGCCGCGGAACGGCCGGCAGAGCGGGCGCCCTGCTCGAGAAGCTCGAGTGAGCCCGAGACGACCTCGGGCGTCACGCCGAGGCCGACGATGACGCCGTCGCCCACGCGGCCGGCGACGCGCAGCGCCTGCGGCCCGTGCGCGGAGACGACGATCGGAATGCGGCGGCCGGCCGCCCAGGGGAGCCGGACGGTCTCGCCGCGGTACTCGGCCTCGCCCCGCTCCAGCAGTTGCCGGACGGCGACGACGTACTCCTCGAGCCGGGCGAGGCTCGCGGTCTTCATGCCGAGGTGCCAGACGCCGGTGCCGCCCGCGCCGATACCGATGTACACGCGGCCGGGAGCGAGGTCGTCGACGCTCGCCGCCGCGCTCGCGGTCACGACCGGGTGGCGGCTGAGCGGGTTCGTCACCCAGGTGCCGAGCCGGACGCGCTCCGTCTCGCGCGCCATCGCGCCGAGCGTGACCCAGGGCTCGCGGAAGAGCGCGGGCGAGTCCCACACGCCGATGCGGTCGTAACCCAGCGCCTCGGCCTCGGCGGCCTCCGCGGCGACGCCGTCGGGAGGCCCGGGCGTGACGCTGAAGCCGAATTCGGGCCGCGGGCTCACGCCTAGCTGAACGTCTCGAGGGCGCCGTTCATCGCGCGAAGGCCCTGGGTGCACGCTCGCCGCGCGGGCGCGTCGGGCAGGGAGCGGCACCCGAACTCCTGGAAGGCGCCGTTCGTCACCACCCCGAGAACCTTGCCGAGCCAGCGGTAGCAGGCGAGCTTCGTCTCGCCCGGGAAGCCGTCGCACTGGCGGATGAGCGCGACGAGGTCCTCCGGCGCGGCCAGCGTGATGAGGTTCTGCACCTTGGCGCCCCGGATGCAGCTGACGGCGTCCTCGCCCTCGAGCTCGGTGCAGATCGCGAGCTGGGCGCTCGGGTCCGGCGGCCCCACGACCGACGCCGCCGTGATGCACGCCTGGCGCTGGAGGCCCTCGAGCCCGGTGCAGAGCGCCTCGATGTCCTCCGCCCCGTCGACGGGCTCGTCGGGCCGGTCGTCGATGAACGCGCGGTACCAGCACGGGCGCACGAACTGGGCCTCCTGCGCGGCGCAGAGCTCGCGCGGGTTGTCGACGACGTCCTCCGGCGGCTCGGTGTCGTCGGCGCCGATGACCGCGAACCAGTAGTCGTGGAAGCTGCCCTGCGAGCAGTCCGACGCGCTCGCCTTGCCGAGGGCGGCGCACAGGAGCAGAGCCTCGTCGAGGTCCTCGCGCACCAGCCGCATGAAGGCGTGCCCGAAGCCGTGGACGCAGCTGTAGCGCTGGTAGCGCGTCTCGGTGTCCTCGCACACCGCCGCGGCCTCGGCCGGCTTGCTCAGGTCGATCTGGGGCGCGACCCCGGTGACGAGCCCGTGCGCGAAGCCGGCCGTGCACCCCGGCTCGTTCGACTGCGGGAGGTAGGTCATGAGCGAGCCGAGCGTGACGTCGTGCTCCGCGGCGAACTCGCGGCCGACCGCGTGCATGAGCCCGTGGCAGTCGCCGAGGAGCCGCCCGGTCGGATCGGAGTACGCGGCGACCGCCACGTCCTCGAGCGCGCTCGAGGGGTCGTCCTCGCCCTCGAAGAGCGCAGAAAGCGCCTGCGTGTAGCAGTCGCGGGCCTCGTCGGCATCCTCGAGCCCGCCGCACGACTCGAGGCTCTCCTCGTCGACCGGGATCGTCTCCGCGCCCGTCGAAGCCGGCACCGCCTCGGGCTCGTCGTCCCCGCCCGAGCACGCCGCGGTCGTCCCCGCCAAGACGGCGACCACGAGAGCCCCGAGGATCACCCGCCGCACACGGATCATCGTAGTGCGGCGCGGGTCTGGGTCTACGCGGAAGCGGTCAGCAGGAGCCCGATCCCCGAGGGGTCGCGCACGAGCACGCCGTCGTCCCGCGCTTCGGGCTCGCTGCCGGCGGCCGCGACGCGCGCGGCGACGCGGTCTCGCTCGGCGGCGTCGGGGAGGACGATCGTCGCGTGGCGCAGCGCGGCCGTCCCGGGCGGGGGCGGCGGCGCGCCGAGGCTGTGCCACGTGTTCGCGCCGACGTGATGGTGGTAGCCGCCGGTCGCCAGGAAGGCCGCGGAGCCGAACAGCTCGGCCATGACGTCGAAGCCGAGCACGTCCCGGTAGAAGTCGATCGTCGCGGCCACGTCGGCGACCTGGAGGTGGATATGGCCCATGTCCGTACCCGCCGGGAGGCCGTCGAACGGCTCGGTCGCCGGGTCGTCGAGCTCGCCCATCAGGTCGGCGACGTTAAGGGGGTCGGTCGTCATCCGGCTCCCGACCAGCCCCTCCCAGACGACCCGCGGGCGGTCGTGGTAGATCTCGATCCCGTGCCCGTCGGGGTCGGTGAGGTAGATCGCCTCGCTGACGAAGTGATCCGACATGCCGAGGAGCTGCACGCGCTCGCGCGCCGCGTGGGCCAGCCAGCGGGCGAGGGCGACCCGCTCGGGCACGCGGAGCGCGAAGTGGTAGAGACCGGTGTGCCGGCTCGCCGGCCGGGCGCCCTCCTCCTCGACGAGGCCGAGCAGCTCGACGTCCCCGGCTCCGAGCGAGGCGAAGCCGGGGCCCTGCTCGAGAACCGCGAGACCGACGGAGCCCCCGTAGTAGGCGAGCGACCGCTCGAGGTCCGAAACGGTCACGTGCACGGCGCCCATGCTCGTGGTCGCCGGAAGCGACTCCATGGTCGTGTTCATGCGGTCACGATAGCCATCGGGGTTCGGCTCGTCGCAGGTGTCTCTTTACGAATCGCGCACAGCACGCGAACTCGATATTGACAAACGAGTTTTACTTTTGCGTGCGCAAATCCCTTGACCAGGGGTCGGGGCCGTCGCCTTTCCAGCCGATCTGGGTCGAGGAGCCGCACGTCGCATATGCGTTTTCGACGCCTACTCCCCGCACTCGTCCTGCTTGCCGCGCTCGCGTTCCCTGCTGCGGGGTCTGCGAACGAGCTTCCGAACGGGTCGTTCGAGAACCGGCTGCAGACCTGGGCGCCGATGAGCTCGGCGCTCAACGTGCGAGCCGGCGGCGTGCACGGGTCGCGGTACGCCCGTGCGCTGCTGCGGAGCGGATCCGCGTTCGGCCTCTTCACCGCGCCGAGCCTCGATCTCGACGCCGGGCAGAGCATCTCCGCCCGTGCGTCGGTCAGGGCCGTCCGCGGGAAGCAGGTCTGCGTGCGGATCCGTGAACGCCGCGCCGGCAAGCTCGTCGCCCAGGCCGTGCGCTGCGTGGCTTCCACCGGCTCGTGGCAGCGGCCGCCCGCGCTGGGGTACACGGTGCGGCGGGGCGACAGCACCCTCGCGCTCGCGGTGTTCGCGCGGCGCACGAGGACGCTGAACTGGGTCGACGTCGACAACGTCGTCCTCAACGCGGCGCCGCTGGGGACACCCGCGGCCGGAACCGTCATCGCCACCAACCGTCCGTGGAACTGCACGGGACCGCTCTCGAGCTTCGGGACGCTCCCGATCAAGGTCGTCTCGACGATCGCCAACGCCGGCGCCAACGACAACGACAACGCCGTCAGCCTCCGAGGCTGCTCGGGTGACGGCGACCCGGCGACGATCGATCTCATCCTCGACATCCGCGGCAACCGCGGCGCGGTCGGAACGTCCTACGACGCCGTTCGCATCGGCCAGAACGCACATGACCTGGTCGTGACCGGCAACGCCGAATGCGGCGCCCGCAGCTCGAACCCGTCCATTCACCAGGACATCGTCCAGGCCCTCTCGGGGAACCGCATCGAGTTCCGCGACTTCACGTCGGGCAACCCGGAGACGGGTCAATGGACGTGCTGGGGCGCGGGCGGCGGGTGGTACATCACGTGGGCGAACGCAGGCATCCCGACCGACCTCATCTGCCTGCGCTGCAAGCTGGCCACCTTCAACCAGAACCTCCGAGTCGGCGAGTCCCTGCGCTCCGGCGCACGCGACTCGGTCTTCGGATTCTCGCGCTCCTACGGGATCTTCATCGAGAACGCCGCCCGGGAGCCCGTGAACGTCAACAACCGCGTCATCGAGTACTAGCCGCACCCGGCGCACCCGCGGTGCGGGCGCCCGGTTCATACGCCGTCAATCGAACTGGAAGGGGTCCATGGCCAATCTCAGGCTGATCCTCACCTTGCTCGCGCTCGCCGTCGCCGGGTCGATCTTCGCCCCCGGCGCCGTCGCAGCGACCTATCCGGCAACACACGACTCCTGGGTGACGAACCGCTACCAGGCACGCAACTACGGCGCCGAGCAGGTCATGCGCGCCAGCGACAGCCCGATCAAGCGCGCCTACGTCCGCTTCACCGTCCCGGCGATCTCGGGGACGATCCAGAGCGCCTATCTCAGGGTCTACTCCCAGTCCGCCGCGGCGCGGGGCTTCCGCGTCTGGACGACGACCGCGGGCTGGAACGAGAGCGGGATCACGTGGGCCAACGCCCCGGCCGCCGGGACGCTCGTGGCCGACGTGCCCGGGTTCACCGCGACGAACACGTGGCGGCAGATCGACGTGACGAGCGCAGTCGTCGCCGGCACGCGGGCGTTCCTGCTCGCCACGCCCGACACGCCGGCCGACATCGTCTTCACCACGAGTGAGGGCGCCCGGCCTCCCGAGCTCGTCATCAACACCGGCGGCAGCGAGCCTCCTCCGCCCACGCCGACGGCGCCGGGCTCGACGGCGGCACCGACGGTGAGCGGGACTCACCAGCAGGGCCAGGCGCTCACCGCCTCCGCCGGCTCGTGGAGCGGCAGCACGCCGATGAGCTACGCCTACCAGTGGCGCCGCTGCAACGCCTCGGGTGATGCGTGCTCCAACATCGGCAGCGCGACCGGCGCCTCGTACACGCTCGCCGCCGCGGACGTCGGCCAGACGGTCCGCGTGCGGGTGACTGCCTCCAACACGGCAGGCTCCGCGACCGCCGACTCGGCCCAGACCGCCGTCGTCACGGCGAGCACGCCCGATCCCGACCCGGACCCGGATCCCGATCCCACCCCGGGCACCACGATCACGACGAACCGCCCGTGGAACTGCACCGGCGCGCTCACGGCGTTCGGGACGCTCCCGATCAAAGTCGTCTCCACGATCGCGAACGCCAGCGCCGACGACAACGACAACGCCGTCAGCCTCCGTGGCTGCTACGGGGACGGGAACCCGCAGACGGTCGACCTGATCCTCGACATCCGCGGCAACGGCGGCAACGTCGGCAACGGCTCGGTCGGGACGTCCTACGACGCCGTGCGCATCGGCCAGAACGCGCACGACCTCGTCGTCACGGGCAACGCAGAGTGCGGGGCCCGCAGCTCGAATCCGTCCATTCACCAGGACATCGTCCAGGCGCTGTCCGGCAGCAACGTCACCTTCGTCGACTTCACCTCCGGCGATCCCTTCACGGGCCGCTGGACGTGCTGGGGCGCAGGCGGCGGCTGGTACATCACCTGGGCGAACGCGGGCAGGCCGACGGACCTCATCTGCCTCCGCTGCATCCTGGCGACGTACAACCAGAACCTGCGCATCGGCGACTCGCTGCGTTCGGGCGCGCGGGACTCCGTGTTCGGCTACAGCCGTTCCTACGGGACCTTCGTGGAGGCCGCCGCCACGAGCCCGGTGAACGTCAACAACCGCGTCATCCGCTACTAGCGGCAGACGCGCCGGGGCGGCCCGCACGCGCGGGCCGCCCCGCCTCTACAGGGCTGCGCCGGACCGCCTCTCGGCCTCGGTCTTGAGCTGACGGACGCCGGTCTCGAGCGCAGCGTCGAGCGACTTCTGGATCCGCCCGCGCATGAGGCGGGGCAGGAGGCCGGAGAAGGACTCCTCCGTGCGGACGAACGTGCCGCTGTCACGCGGCTCGAGCCGCCAGACGTGAACGGCGTCGATTCCCATGGTCCTGCCCGTCCAGCCGATGAGGCTCGGGCGGTCGAGGCGCTCGATCCGTGAGCGAATCGTGCCGGGCTTCGCCTTCCAGCGGAACGTCGTTCCTTCGGCGACCGGGCCGTCGATCTGAACCGACTTGACGTCGGGGTTCCAGCTCGGCCAGGTCTCGAAGCCGGCGAGCACGTCCCAGACGACCTCGGGCGGCGCGGCGACCTGCGCTTCGCTCGAGCCCACGACAGGCGCGTCCCGGTCGACCTCCATCCGGCGACATTACGCCGCCGCGGGCGTTCGGTCTACGGCGACTCCGGGTAGGCGATGCGTGACACCGAGACACAGGGGGACACACATGGGACGGATCTCGATGCGCCCGCTCGTGCTGGCGCTCGTACTCGCGCTGCTGGTCGTGCCCGCAGCAGCCACGGCAAAGCAGACGCGCTCTCCCGAGCCGGTCAAGGAGCCGACCGCCGTCGGCCGTGGCGGCGCCGCCGCCACAGTGGACGTGCTGGCCACGGCCGCGGCCGTCGACGTGCTCAAGCGGGGCGGAAACGCGGTCGACGCCGCCGTCGCGGCGGCCGGCGTTCTCGGCGTGACCGAGCCTTTCTCCGCCGGAATCGGCGGCGGCGGCTTCATGGTCATCCGCACGTCCAGGGGCAAGGTGACGACCATCGACGCGCGCGAGAAGGCGCACGGGGCGATGCGACCGGACTCGTTCATGGAGAACGGCACGCCGCTGCCCTTCAACGAGGCCCGCTACAGCGGCCTCTCCGCAGGCGTGCCCGGCACCGTCCTGGGCTGGGAGAAGGCGCTCGACCGCTACGGGACGAAGTCGCTGCGGAGGATGCTCGAGTACGGGAGCGACGTCGCCCGGAAGGGCTTCGTCGTCGACCAGACCTTCTTCGACCAGACGGCGGCGAACGTCGACTGGTTCGACGACGTCCCCTCGTCCGAGGCGATCTACCTCGACCCGGACGGGACGCCGCGCGACGTCGGCACGATCTTCCGCAATCCCGACCTCGCACGCGCGTACGAGCGAATCGCGAAGCTCGGGTCGAAGGGCTTCTACCGGGGCGACATCGCCGAGGCGATCGTCGACGCCGTCCGACAGCCGCCCATCGCACCGGACGCGAACCACGTCTGGCGCCCGGGCCTCATGACCCTCGACGACCTGAGGCGCTACACGGCGCCCGAGCGAAAGCCGACGAAGGTCCGCTACCGCGGCCTGGACGTCTACGGGATGGGCCCACCCTCGAGCGGCGGCTCGACGGTCGGCGAGGCGCTGAACATCCTGGAGGGCTACGACCTCGAGGACATGTCCCGCACGCAGGCGCTGCACCTCTTCCTCGAGGCGTCGCGCTACGCGTTCGCCGACCGGAACGCGTACCTCGGCGATCCCGAGTACGTCGACGTGCCGCTGAGGGGCCTGCTCTCGGACGGGTTCGCGGCCGAGCGGCGGGCGTTGATCAACCCGTCCCTCGCAAGCACGCACCCCGCGGCGCCGGGTGACCCGTGGCCGTACAACGGCGGCGGCTCCGGCGGCGAAGCCGGGGTGACCGCGACCCAGAGCGAGACGACCACCCACCTGACGGTCTCCGACCGCAAGGGCACGGTCGTCTCGTACACGTTCACGATCGAGTCCACGGGCGGCAACGGCATCGTCGTCCCGGGCTGGGGCTTCCTGCTCAACAACGAGCTGACGGACTTCGACTACAGCTCGCTGACGCACCCGAACAGGGTCGAGGGCGGCAAGCGGCCGCGCAGCTCCATGAGCCCGACGATCGTCCTCAAGCGTGACAGGCCGTACCTCGCGCTCGGCTCGCCCGGCGGCTCGACGATCATCACGACGGTCCTCCAGCTGCTGATCGACCGGCTCGACCTCGGGGCGACGCTGCCCGAGGCGATCGCTGCGCCGCGCGCCACGCAGCGCAACACGGCGACCACGCTCGCCGAGGCGGCGTTCCTCGCCTCGCCCGAGGGGCAGGAGCTGGTCTCCACGTACAAGCAGGTGCTCGCCCTGACCGGCGAGATCGGCGCCGCGACGGGGATCGACTTCCTGCGCGACGGCCGGGTGGTGGCGGCGGCCGAGCCCGTCAGACGCGGCGGCGGAAGCGCGATGGTCACGCATCCCAACCGCGACTAGGCACGACACACGTCTGGAACGGAGAAAGCCCCGCTCATGCGGGGCTTTCTCCTGGCGCGAGGAGGCTGGCTAGTGCTGGGCGCCTTCGAGCGCGGGCTCGCCGCCCGGCTCGCCGTGATGCTGCGGCATCGTCGAACGCAGAAGCGCGAGGCCGACGGTGATCGCCGTGATCACGAACGCAGCGCCGAGCAGGAAGGCCGCGTGGAAGCCGCCGGTCAGGGCCGAGAGCGTGCTCTCGCCCGACTCGAGCAGGCTGTCGGTGCGGAAGTCGGCCAGGCTCGCGAGGATCGCGAGGCCGAGCGCGCCCCCCATCATGAACGCCGTGTTCACGATGCCGGACGCGAGGCCCGACTCCTCGGGCTTCACGTCGCCCATGGCCGCCAGCAGCAGCGGGTTGAAGGCGATACCGCCGCCGAGCCCGATCGCGAGCGTCGCCGGGATCACGTCGACGAAGACGTTCCCGTCCACCGGCACGCGGGCGAAGAGCAGCAGCCCGAGCGCCATCAGCCCGAGCCCGACGCCGAGCGGCTTCTTGATCCCGAAGCGCATCACGAACTTGTCCGAGTAGAGGGACGAGGCGCCCCACACCACCGTCGACGGCAGGTACGCAAGGCCCACCTCGAGCGGCGTGTAGCCGAGCACCTGCTGCATGTACAAGGCCGAGAAGAAGAAGTAAGCGAACATCCCGGCCGCCATCAGCGTGCCCACGGTGTTCGCGACCGAGACGTTGCGGTGGCAGAAGACCCCGAACGGCACGAGCGGCTCGGCGACCCGCCTCTCGATGACGACGAACGCGAGCAGAAGCACGACCGCTGCGCCGAGCAGGCCCAGCGTCACCGCGGATGTCCAGCCATTGTCGTTGCCGTTCACGATCGCGTAGACGGCGAGCATCAAGGCTCCGGTGACCGTGATTGCGCCACCGAAGTCGATGCGCCTGCTCTCGATCCCGGGCGTGATCGGCAGCAGCTTCAGCGAGAGAGCGAAGACAACCGCGCCGATCGGCAGGTTGACGAGGAAGATCCAGTGCCAGTCCAGGACGTCGGTCAGGACTCCGCCGGCTAGCACCCCGATTGCCCCGCCGCCCGAGAGCACGAAGCCGAAGATCCCCATCGCTTTCGCTCGTTCCGCGGGCTCCGTGAAGAGCATCATCGTCAGCGAGAGTGCGACCGCCGCCACGAGCGCGCCGCCCAGACCCTGGACCGCGCGCGCGGCCACGAGCTGCCCCTGCGTCGTGGAGAGGCCGCACGCGAGCGATGCGAACGTAAAGAGGCCGATGCCGATCAGGAACATGCGTCGCTGCCCGAAGAGGTCGCCCAGCCGCCCGCCCAGCAGCAGGAAGCCGCCGAACGTGAGCAGGTAGGCGTTCACCACCCAGGCAAGCGAGGTTTGCGAGAAACCGAGGTCGTCCCGGATCGTGGGAAGGGCGACGTTCACGATCGTGCCGTCCAGCACGATCATCAGGTCGCCGAGGCAGAGGACGTAGAGCGCGAGCCAGCGCGTGCGTGGCGACGCGGTCATCCGCATCTCCCCCGAACCGTGGTCTTTCCGTGGTTCTTGGTCAAAGCGATCACTCCGTCCGTCGTCTTGGGGTCACTGGTTCAGACCGGATGGGACCGAAGAACTCATCGCCGGCGCGAGAGCGTCCAACGGCGTTTCGGCTCCTTAGACGTTACCGATCCTGCGTTTCTTCATTCCTGCCATATTCGGACGGCTGCAGCTTGCAAAGCGCGAGGGCGGCCTCCTCGATCTCGGCCTCGGACAGGAGGACGAGATTGGCGGCATCGCCGAGCGGGATGAACGAGTCCTTGCTCGCGACGCGGGCAAGCTTCCCATCGAAGCCTGCATCCAGGAGCGAGGCGACGATGCCCTCTGAGACGCCGCCCGTTCGGCGCGTCTCGTCGACGACCAGCATGCGCCCGGTCGCCGCGCCCTCGCGCAGGAGATCTTCGAGCGGGAGCGGCGCCAGCCAGCGGAGGTCGACCACCCGCGCGCGCACGCCGTGGGCCTCGAGCCGGCGTGCGACCCGGAGGGACATGTGCAGGCCGTTGGCCCAGGAGACGATCGTCAGGTCGCCGCCCTCGCCGTAGGTGCGCGCCCGGCCGAGCGGTGCCTCACCGGCCGCCGGTGCGAGCCAAGCGTCGTCGCCCTCCTGGTGGAGGTCGCGCGTGTGGTAGAGGGCGATGGGCTCGAGATAGACGCAGACGGTCCCGTCCACCCGTGCCGCCTCCAGGCACGTCCGCAGCAGGGCGGCGGCGTCGTCGGGGCGGCCCGGCGAGGCGATCACGATGCCAGGGATGTCACGGAGCACACCGACCGCGTCGTCGTTGTGGAAGTGCCCGCCGAAGCCCTTCTGGTAGCCGTAGCCCGCGATCCGCACGACCATCCCGTTCCGGTACCGGCCCTGCGAGAAGAACTGGAGCGTCGCCGCCTCGCCGCGGAGCTGGTCCTCGGCGTTGTGCAGGTAGGCGAGGTACTGGATCTCCGGCACGGGCAGGAAGCCGCTGACGGCGGTCCCGAGCGCGAGGCCGAGGATCGAGGTCTCGTCCAGCAGCGTGTCGAAGACGCGCCGGTCGCCGAATTGCCGCTGGAGCCCTCGCGTGACGCCGTAGACGCCGCCCTTGAGCGCGACGTCCTCGCCGAAGACGAGCACCTTCGGGTTTTGCTCGAGACCGTCCGCGAGGGCCAGGTTGATCGCCTGCGCGAGCGTGACCGGCTCCTCCTCGCCCGCGGCGGCGGCAGGCGGCGCCGTGCGGGGCGCGAGCGGGCGCATGACCTCCTCCGCCGAGTCGAGCTGTGGGAGCGCCGCGGCGGCGTGGGCGGCCGCGATGACGCGCTCGCGCTCGGCGAGGTAGTCCGCGGCGAGCTCCTCCCCGGTCAGCGCGCCGGTCTCGGCGAGCCAGCGCCCGGTCGCGAGCAGCGGGTCGAGATCCCAGTCGGCGCGGATCTCCTGCGGTGTGCGGTACGCCGTCTCGACGTCGGCGCCGGCGTGGCTCAGGAAGCGCACGGTGCGAAGGTGGAGCACGGCGGGCCGGCGGTTCTCGCGGATCCGCTCGGCCAGGTCCTCGGCGATCTCAAGCGCGACCTCGGGGTCGTCGCCGTCCGCGACTTCGTACAGAAGCGCGGAGCGCGCGCGGAGGGCCGACTCGACCCAGCCCTCGGGCGAGCGGACGCTGATCCCGATCCGGTTGTCCTCGCAGACGAAGAGGAGCGGGAGCGGCGCCCCCTGGTGTGCGAAGTGGGCGGCCGTGTTCAGGCCCGCCTGCGCGGCCGCGTGGTTGACGGAGGCATCGCCGAAGCTGCAGACGACGACCGAGTCCGGGCGCCAGGTCGACTCGAGCCCGAGCTCGTTCGCGCGCTCGATCGCGAGAGCGACGCCGACGGCGCGCGGCAGGTGCGAGGCGATCGTCGAGGTCTGCGGGATGACCGCGAGCTCGTGGTTTCCGAAGACCTTGTGCCGCCCGCCGGCGATCGGCTCCTCGCGCGCGGCCGTGACGCCGCGGAGGATGTCGGGGACACCGTCGCGGCCTGCCTGACCGGCCCGCGCGAGGTAGAAGGCGCCGGAGCGGTAGTGGAGGAGCGCCGGATCCGTGGGGCGCAGTGCGAGAGCGACGACGGCGTTCGATTCGTGCCCGGCCGAGGCGATCGAGTAGAAGCTGCGCCCCGTGCTCTGGAGCGCCCGCGCCGCGAAGTCGCACAGCCGGCTGCGCACCTGCGCGTGCCAGACCGCCCCGGCCTCTCCGGCATCGCCGCCCTCGCCCGCGGGCAGCGCCCGGAGGCGCTCGAGGAGGTGAGTCTCCAGCGGATCGAGGTCCATGACGCGCAAGCCTGCCAGTCGGCGCGACCCGGGGTGCCGGGAATTGACAATGAGAAGATATCTTCCTATAGTCGCCTGCGATGCGGCGAAAGCCTGGAACCCTGCTGCCTCTCGAGACCGAGATCCTCGAGGTCGCGCAGTCGATGCTGCGCTCCGGGCAGGCGACGTTCCACGGCTTCGGCCTCGCACATGCGATGCGGGACCAGAACGGCTCGCGCTCCCTCACGTCCCACGGGACGCTCTACAAGGCGCTGGGCCGGCTCGAGGAGCTCGGCCTGCTCAGCTCCCACTGGGAGGACGCAGCCGCGGTCGAAGGACGTCCCCGCCGCCGGCTGTACGCGCTCACGGGCGAAGGCGCGCGGGTGGCCGAGCGCGCCCGGGCCGGCAAGACCGTTGCACCGCTCGCACAGCTGACCTCGGAGCCCGCATGACGCCCGAGCGCATGGCAGAGCTGGTCGCGCGCTGGGTGCGCTTCTACACGCGGGACCTGCCTGAGCCGGTCGCGCAGCGGCGCATCGACGAGATCGACGCCGACCTCCACGACCACATCGCCCACGAGCGGGCGAACGGAGCCGGCGAGCCGAGGATCGCAATCGGTATCGCGTCACGGATGGCTCGCGGCCTCGCCGCCGATGCCGCGTGGCGCGGGCACCAGTCGAAGATCGCCGCCCGTCCCTCGACCCGGGAGAAAACGATGAAGGTGAGCCGGTCCGTCTATCGCTCTGCTGTTCGCGTCGCCCTCGGTGTCGCGCTCCTCCTGTTGGTGCCGCTGGTGGTGACGCTCACGAGCGACGGCGAGGCCTGGAGCGCCTTCGACTTCGTCGCGGCAGGGGTCTTCCTGGCGGCGATCGGCGTCGTGATCGAGCTGGCCGTGAAGAGGGTGGGGAATCTCACCCTGGCGCTCGGCATCGCCGTCGTCGGCGTCCTCGCAGGAGTGGCCGGGGAAGCCGACGACGCGCCCGGCCTGGTGCTTCTGGGCCTCGTGCTCATCGTCAGCGCGTGCGCACTCGGCCTGCGGGCGTGGACGAGGCCCGCCCAGCACGGCCGGTAAGACCCCCGCGCATTCCCAGGTCGCCTCATGGGTAGGGAAGTCGAGAGACTGCCCGAGCAAAGGAGACCCAATGGGAAGGCTGATCGCGACCGCACAGGCCACGCTCGACGGCGTCATCGACCCGGTCGGCGAGTGGGTGGATCCCGAGGGAGACCACGGCGAGTACTCCTTCGAGCGCCAGTCGGAATCCGCCGGGCTGGTGCTGGGCCGCA
>DASSCF010000003.1:0-18599 GCA_035698025.1 Gaiellaceae bacterium | reverse complement strand
GCTACTACCTCGCCAACTCGACCGCCGCCAACGGCGACATCTTCCTGGCGTTGGCATGGGTCCGCATCCCGCAGAACACCACCTCGTCGTCGGCGCACGTCGGCTTCGAGTTCAACCAGGGCGACACCCCTTGCGGCGCGGGGTCGGACGACCTCGTCGAGAGGACGGAGGGCGACCTGCTTTTCGTGTACGACTTCGAGCGTGGCTCCGCCGATCCGCGGATCACACTCCGGGAGTGGGTCACCAGCGGCGCATGCGAAGTGGGCAGCAACAGTCCGCCGTGTTGGGGCCCGGCGGTGGATCTCACCGCCGGCGGGTTCGCCGAGGCCGAGGTCAACGTTGGCACGTCGGTGTTGGACGCGGTAGCCGACCCCGATGAGACGCTGAACGACAGCGAGTTCGGCGAAGCGATCATCAACCTCAGCGACGCCGGCGTCTTCACGCCGGGCGAGTGCGTCGCCTTCGGGAAGACGTTCGCTGTGAGCCGCAGCTCCGGGAACTCCGCGCAGGCCCAGATGAAGGACCTGGTCGGCCCGGCCGACATCAACATCCAGAACTGCGGCTCGATCATCATCCACAAGCAAACCGTCCCGAGCCCGGATCCGACCGGGACGAGCTTCGGCTACACGACGACCGGCGGTCTCGTTCCTTCTACGTTCTCGCTGCTCGACGGCGGGATGGAGGACTTCCAGAGCCCCGCGATCCTGGCCGGTCCCTACAGCGTGACGGAGGGCGATCCGGGCCCGAACTTCGTGCTGACGGCCATCAACTGCACGTCCAGCGGCACCTCGACGTTCACGACGGACGTGGGTACCAGGACGGTGAGCATCGACCTGGATGCTACGGACACGGTCGAATGCACGTTCGTGAACACGCTGCAGACAGGTGCGATCAAGATCACCAAGACCCGGAAGCACGCCGCGACGCCGGGAAATGACGCGCATGCCGGCGTCCAGTTCACCATCGGTGGCACTGCAGTGACGACCGATGCCAACGGCCAGGCCTGCGTCGACGGACTTGCCTTCGGCAGCTACGACGTCGTCGAGACGGTCCCGGCCGGGTACGTGGGTGAGGGCGGTTCGACGACCACGGTCACGAAGTCGGTGACGGTGGACAACACCGCCACCTGTGCGGGCAGTCCGTACGTCGGTGAGTCGGTCAGCTTCCACAACACGCCGCTGACCAACATCACCGTCTCGGTCGACTCGCAGGTCGACGGCGGCACGGCCTCGACGATCGATTGTGGTGCCGGCGTCGTCTCGACCGGGCCCAACGGTGATGGCTCGACGAGCAGAAACAACCTCGTGCCGGGCACGTACACCTGCACGATCGTCATCGACCCGTAAACCCGAGAGGAGAGAAGCTTGAGAGGGTGGGCCCCGGCCCACCCTCTCTCTTGCTCGTCAGTACCGGTAGCCGGAGTCCTCGGTCGTCGTGTCGTCGGTGGTCGTCGTCCCGCCACCACCGCCGCCGCCGACCGTGATCGTCCCCTCCATGCCCATGCCCTTGTGGTCGTCGACCGGGCAGTAGATCTCGTATTCGCCGGGCTCGGAGAGCTCGACCTCGAGGTCGGCGGAATCACCGGGCTGCAGGTCCTCGGTCTCCACCGCGCCCGACGGCCCCTCCACTTCGAGCGCGTGGGCGATCGACCCGTCGTTCACGACGTGGAACGTGTACGACCCGGGCTCGAGTGAGAACGAGGCCGGCTCGAGAGCGAACTCGCTGAGGGCGACGTCGACGACCTCGCCGCCATCCGTGCCGGCCCCGTTCGGGCTCGCCCCGTCCGGCGTGCTCTCACCACCGCAGGCCGGGAGGAGGACGGCGGCAAATGCGAGGAGGAGGGCCAGACGACGCATCCCATTTCCATACGGAAGGGCCGCGCACGCGGTTTGGGCGAACCGCCCCGCCGGCCGGTGCGAACAACCCGCCGACCCAACGACACCGACCAATGGAGACACGATGAGCATCCGCAGACCATTCGCCCTTCTCTTCGTCGTCGTGGCCGCCGCGCTCGGGCTCGTCGCGTGCGGCGGTGACGGCGACGACGATGCATCCCAGTCCCCGGCGCCCGCCCAGACGGGGACGACCGAGATGTCCGACGGCATGTCGGACGTGAAGGCCGCGAGCCCGGCGGCCGACCTGCGCGTCACGCTCGACTCGCTGCTGGGAGAGCACGCGCTCCTCGCGATCGCGGCGACCCAGAAGGGTCTCGACGGGGACAATGACTTCGAGGCCGCGGCGGCCGCGCTGGACGCGAACAGCGTCGAGGTCTCGGAGGCGATCGGCTCCGTCTACGGCGACGAGGCCGCGAAGCAGTTCCTCGACGGCCCGAGCCTCTGGCGCGACCACATCGGCTTCTTCGTCGACTACACCGTCGGCGTGGCCAAGAAGGACAAGGCAGCCCAGCAGGCGGCCGTGGACAACCTGACCGGCTACAGCGGCGCGTTCTCCGGCTTCCTCGCCGGCGCCACCGGGCTCCCGCAGCAGGCGCTGCAGGACGGGATCCAGATGCACATCGGGCAGCTCAAGGGCCAGCTCGACGCGTACGCGGCGGGCAACTACGACGAGGCCTACGGGTTCGCCCGCGACGCGTTCACGCACATGGTGATGACCGGCGACACGCTCGCCGGCGCGATCCAGGAGCAGTCGCCCGACACGTTCCCGCTCGAGCCCGCGACGATGTCCGCCGCGGACCTTCGCGTCACCCTCGACCGGCTCCTGGGTGAGCACGCCATCCTCGCGATGCTCGCGACCCAGAAGGGCCTGAGCGGCGACGCGGACTTCGAGGCGATCGCCGGTGCGCTCGACCAGAACGGTGTCGAGCTCTCGCAGGCCATCGGCTCGGTCTACGGCGACGAGGCCGCGGACACGTTCCTGAACGGCCCGAGCCTCTGGCGCGACCACATCAAGTTCTTCGTGGACTACACGGTCGCGCTCGCCAAGAAGGACAAGGCCGGCCAGCAGGAGGCCGTCGACAACCTGACCGGCTACACCGGCGCCTTCTCGGGCTTCCTCGCCCAGGCCACGGGCCTGCCGCAGGCTGCTCTGCAGGAGGGCGTCACCCAGCACGTCATGCAGCTCAAGGGCCAGCTCGACGCCTACGCGGCGGGCAACTACGACGAGGCGTACCGCCTCTTCCGCGAGGCCTACCGGCACATGGTCATGACGGGCGACACGCTAGCCGGCGCGATCGTCGAGCAGAACCCGGACATGTTCTCCGAGTAACCGAACCGCTCGCGCGCCGGCTGCGAATCACAGCGGCCCGGCTCCGGACCGACGCCCCGATGGACACCCTGCCGTCCGTCGGGGCGTCGGCGTTCTCCACCCACTATCGTCCTCTGCGTGATCCTCGAAAACGGCGTCGTCCGTACCCTCGACCCGTCGCTCCCAAAGGCGGCCGCGCTCGCGATCGCGGGCGACAGGATCGCCGGCGGCGTCGGGACCCACGAGACTGCGCTGGCCAGCCCGGACCGAGTCGACCTCGGAGGCCGCTGTGTCCTGCCGGGGTTCACCGACTCGCACGTCCACTTCCCCAGCTGGGCGCTGGCGCAGCGCCAGGTGCGACTGGAGGGCTCGGAGTCCCTCGACCACGCCCTCTCGCGGGTCGCGTCGGCGGCCGGCGAAGTGCCCCGGGGGCAGTGGCTACGCGGCCTCGGCTGGCGCAACGGCGAGTGGTCGCCCTCGGTCGAGCCAACGAAGGAGGCACTCGACGCCGTCGCCGGCGACGTGCCCGTCGCGCTGATGTCCAAGGACTACCACTCGCTCTGGGTCAACTCGGCGGCGCTCGCTCTCGCCGACGCCGAGCTCCAGGTGCCCGGCGGTGTCGTCGAGCGGGACGAGCACGGCGAGCCGACGGGCGTGCTGCGCGAGGAGTGCGCATGGCACTTCCGCGACACCTATGTGCGCCCGACGGAGGACGAGATGGTCGCCGCCTCGCGCGAGGCGATCCCGCTCGCTCTGTCCCGCGGGGTCGTCGCCGTGCACGACAAGGACGGGTGGCTGGGCGCGCTGCGGGTCTTCCAGCGCCTCCAGGACGAGGGCTCGCTGAACCTGCGCATCTGGCAGTCGCTCCCCTGGGACCACCTCGACCGGCTCCAGGAGATCGGCATCGCCTCCGGCCTGGGCGACGACTTCCTACGGGTCGGCTACGTCAAGGCCTTTCTCGACGGCACGCTCGGCTCGCGCACCGCGCTGATGCTCGACGGCACCGGCGTGGAGATCGTCGGCTACGAGGAGTTCGTCGACATCGTGCGCCGCTCCGCCCGCGCCGGCTTCCCGGTCGCGGTGCACGCGATCGGCGACCGCGCCAACCGGCGCGCACTCGACGCCTTCGAGGAGACGCGCGACGAATGGCACCCGAAGGGCCTCCGCCAGCGCATCGAGCACGCGCAGCTGCTCGCCCCCGAGGACATCGGACGCTTCGCCGAGATCGGTGTCGCGGCGTCCGTCCAGTTCAGCCACGCCCCCTCGGACCGCGACCTCGCGGACGACTTCTGGGCCGGCAAGACCGACGGCGCGTACGCGTTCCGCTCGCTGATCGACTCCGGCGCGCTGGTCGCCAACGGCTCGGACGCGCCGGTCGAGGAGCTCGATCCGCTCTTCGGCATCAAGGCCGGCGTCACGCGGACGATCGACGGCCGCGACGGGTGGCACGCGGAGCAGGCGGTCACCATCGAGCAGGCCCTCCACGCCACCTGCGTCGCCCCCGCATGGCTGACCGGCGACGAGCGGCGGCGCGGCAAGCTCCTCCCCGGCTACCTCGCGGACCTCGTCGTGCTCGACCGCGACCCGCTCGAATGCCCGCCGGAGGAGCTCGGCGAACTGCAAGTCGTGGCCACGATGGTCGGCGGCCGCTGGGTGCACAACGCGCCTCCCTGGGGCTGATCGGGCACCCGGACCGCCGGGGTTACAATGCGCGTATGCGCACGATGAGACCCGTCCATGACGAGGAGTGCGCGGTCGCCTGTACCGCCGACATCATCGGCTCCAAGTGGACTGCGATCATCGTCCACGACCTCTCCGAAGGTCCGCGCCGCTTCTCCGAGCTCGAGCGCTCCTGCCCGGGCATCAGCCCCCGGACGCTCTCGGAGCGGCTGCGCGTTCTCGAGAACGACGGCGTCCTCGAGAAGCACTCCGCCACCCGGCGCGTCGAGTACGAGCTGACCAAGAAGGGCAAGGCGCTGCTCCCCGTGATCGAGGAGATGAGGCGGTTCGGCCACACATGGCTCGTGGCAGACGAGGGCCACACGCACGGCCAGAAAAAGTCGCGCGTCGCTCCGGCTGCCTAGCCGCTACCGCGCGAAGAGGTTCTTGGCGAGGAAGAGCAGGTTCGCGGGCCGCTCGGCGAGCCGCCGCGTGAAGAACGGGAACCACTCGGGCCCGTAGGGCGTGGCGACGAGCACCTTGTAGCCCCGCTCGACGAGATCGAGCTGGAGCTGCGGGCGCACGCCGTACAGGAGCTGGAACTCGAAACGATCACGGCCGATGCCCTCGCGCTCGGTGAAGGCGACGGCGCGGTCGATCATGGCGCCGTCGTGGGTGGCGATCGCCGTGTAGCCCTCGCCGCGCAGCGACGTCTCCATCATGGCCATGTAGGCCGCGTCGACGTCCTCCTTCTTCGGATAGGCGACCGAGGGCGGCTCGAGGTACGCGCCCTTGACCAGGCGGAGATTCGGCTTCAGCGGAAGCAGCTCCTCGAGGTCCTGCGGCGCCCGGTAGAGGTAGGACTGGAGGACGACGCCGACGTTGTCGAGACCGTCTGCCCGCAGCGCGCGGTAGATCCGAAGGGTCGCCTCCACCACGCCCGAGTACTCCATGTCGATGCGGACGAAGTTGCCGAGCTCCGCAGCGCGCTCGACGACCGTGCGCAGGTTCGCCTCTGCGAGCTCCTCACCGAGGTCGAGCCCGAGGTGCGTGAGCTTGATGGCGACGTTGGCGCGGAGCTCCTCGGCCTGAATCCGCTCGAGGATCCGCAGGTACTCGCCCACGACCACCTCGGTCGCGGCCTCGTCCATGACGTCCTCGCCGAGCAGCGTCGTGTTCGCGTGGAGGCCCTTCTCGTTCAGCCCGCGGAGCACCTCGACGCACGCGTCGAGCGTCTCGCCGGCGACGAAGCGCGAGGCGCCGAGCCGCATGCCGTGCCTCGCCGCGACCCGCTTGATCGGCCGGCTCTGCGAGGAGCCGAGGATGACCCTGCGCAGGCCGGAGTTGACCGCGCCCCCGATGCGGTTGCTCACCGCGGGAGGTTCCCGAGCGCGACGAGCGTCTCGCGCGCGGTCTCGACCCCGAGGGGCACATAGCGCGCCAGCAGGCGCTCGTTCGGCGAGTGCATGTTCGCGTTGGGAAGCGAGAAGCCCGAGAGGATCGTGGGGATCCCGCGGTCGGCGAGCGCGGGCACGAGCGGGATCGTCCCGCCGGAGCGCAGGAGGAGCGGCCGGCGGCCGATGACGCGCTCGAAGGCCTCCATGGCCAGGCGCACGGCCGGAGCGTCGGGCGGGATGAGGCCTGCCGGCGCGGAGGAGAGACGCTTGACCTCGAGGTCGGCGCCGGTCGGCGCCGCATCGCGGAGGAGCCGCTCGAACGCGGCAGTGATCTCGTCGACGTCCTGGCCCGGGGCGAGCCGGATGGAGACGTTCGCTTCGGCGAAGACGGGCAGCACCGTCTTCTGGAGGACGGCCTCGCCGCCCGTGAGGCCGTTCACGTCCACGGCCGGCCCCGCAAGGATCCGGTGGTAGAAGGCGTCGGCGGCCTCGTCGTCCTTTGGCGTCGCGCCGGCGGCGGCGAGCACGCCCGCTCCCGGCTCGAGCTGAGCCCACGAGTCCATCTCCTCCTGCGTCGGCGGCACGACGCCGGCCCGCAGCTCGTCCGGCACGGCGACGACCGCCTCGAGCGACCGCATCAGGGCGTGGACGGCGTTCATGGCCGCGCCGCCGAACATCCCCGAGTGGAGGTCGCGCTGGCCGGTGCGCGCGGTGACGTGGAAGTAGATGAGCCCGCGCGTCCCCAGATCGAACGCGGGCGTGTCCTCGCGGGGCATGCCGCTGTCGAAGATGATGCACGCGTCCGCCCCGCGCTCGTCCGAGGCGAGAAAGTGGACGATCGAGTCGCCGCCGATCTCCTCTTCGCCGTCGAACGCCACGCGGACGTTGACCGGCAGCGCGCCCTCCTCGGCGAGCATGCGGGCCGCCTTGAGCGTCAGGTACGAGTTGCCCTTGTCGTCGACCGCCCCGCGCGCGTACAGGTAGCCGTCGCGCACCTCGGGCTCGAACGGATCCGATTCCCAGAGGTCGAGCGGCGCAGGCGGCTGCACGTCGAAGTGTCCGTAAAGGAGGACGGTCGGCGCCTCGTCGGCGCCGGAGGACGCGCGGATCTCGCCGACCGCGAGCGGATGCCGGTCCGTGGCGACGAGCTCGGCCTCGCCCCCGGCCCCGCGGACGAACTCGCACACCCACTCTCCGGCCCGGCGGACGTCGTCCGCGTGCGCCGCGTCGGCGCTCACGCTCGGGATGCGGAGCCAGTCCGAGAGCTCGTCGAGCCAGGCGGGGTCGAGCCGGTCGTTCATCGACCGGGGAGTCTACGGTCCAGCCGACCCTGCCCTCCGGTGAACCCGATCGCTACCCTGATCGCCGTGGCAGAGACCTACCGCGTCGCCTGGCAGGGCGAGGACGGTCCGCGCCCCGGGGGCCCGACCGTTACGCTCGAGGCGCCGCCCCACGAAGGAGAGACGATCAACCTGGACGACGGCACGCGCGTCGCCGTCGAGCAGGTCGAGGAAGTCGCACACTGGCGCCCGGTCGTCTGGGCGCGGCGCCTGCCGAGAGGCGCGTAGCGCCTACGCGACGTCGCGGAGCTTCTGGCTCTCGGCCAGCGCCTGGAGCTTCTTCAGGCACTGGTTCTCGATCTGGCGGACGCGCTCGCGCGTGACGTTGAACGTGCGCCCGACCTCGTCGAGCGTGCGCGGGTGCTGGCCGTCCAGGCCGTAGCGCATCTCGAGGACGCGGCGCTCGCGGAGCGAGAGCGTCTGGAGGATGCGCGTGAGTGTCTCCTTGCGGAGGGCGGTCTCTGCCGCGTCGTCCGGCGCCGGCGCGGTCTCGTCGGCGAGGAAGTGGCCGAACTCGGACTCCTCCTCGTCGCCCACCGGCTTCTCGAGCGAGACGGGCGCCTGGGCGCTGCGCTTGATGTGCTCGACCTCCGACGGGTCGAGCTCGAGCTCTTTCGCGATCTCGTCGACGGACGGCTCCCGGCCGAGCTCGCCGAGGAGCTTGCGCTCGATGCGCCCGATCTTGTTCAGCTTCTCGACGACGTGCACCGGCATGCGGATCGTGCGCGCCTTGTCGGCGAGCGCCCGGGCCACCGCCTGGCGGATCCACCACGTGGCGTACGTCGAGAACTTGAAGCCCTTGCGGTAGTCGAACTTCTCCGCCGCGCGGACGAGGCCGATCGTCCCCTCCTGGATGAGGTCGAGGAAGGGCAGGCCCTGGTTGCGGTAGTTCTTGGCGATCGAGACGACGAGCCGCAGGTTCGACTCGACCATCTTCTGCTTGGCGGAGTGGTCGCCGCGCTCGATGCGCTTGGCGAGCTCGACCTCCTGCGCCGCCGTGAGGAGCGGCACCTTGCCGATGTCCTTGAGGAAGAGCTGGAGCGCGTCGGTCGAGACCTCCCGCGCCTCGGGCTGGAGATTCAGGCCGGCCTCCTCCTCGGGCTCGTCCACGACCTCGATGTGCATCTCCTCGAGGGCCGTGTAGAACTCGTCGAGCTGAAGCGGCTCGAGGTCGTCCCCGAGCGCGAGCGCAATCTCCTCGTGCGTGAGAAAGCCCGCCTCCTGCCCCTGGCGCACGAGCGCCTTGGCGTCTTCGTGATCGAGCAACACGACCGCCTCGCTCCCCTTCCTCTCCACGATGCCCCTAACCCCCTACTCCCAACGTAGCCGGGTCTCGCAAGTTGTCAACGGCTGCTCTGCGCCGAATCTGCCGCATGCGCGCCGCGACTCTTGCACGCCTGCCGGACGTTCGCCATGGGCCGGAGGTCCCATCTTCGCCTCCGTGGGACCTACCCCGTTTGGGGGACGGCCTACGACTCGGTGCCGACGCTCTCTAGACGGTCGAGGAGCCGTTGTGCTTCCCGGCCGTAGAAACCATCCGGATCCTCGTCCACGGCAAGGCCGAGCTGACGTTTGGCCTCGTCCACCTGGCCGATCCAGGAGAGCGCGAGCCCGAGGTGGTAGCGGACGACGCCGCCCTCGTCGCGCGAGGCGAGCGGGCCGAGCCGCGAGAAGGTCTGGGAGGGGTCGTCCTTGTCGAAGCGCCCGAGCGCCGCGGCGACCCGCGCGGGCAGGTCGTCGGGGTCGGCGGCGGCCGCCGCTTCGAACGACTCCCTCGCGGAAAGCGGCCGGCCGACCCGCTGGAGCGCGATGCCGTAGGCGAGCTTCTCGTCCACGCCGCCCGCGGCCGCGCGGCGCTCCAGCTCGGCGAGCTGTTCCTCCGGCGTGAGGCCCTCGAGCGCCGGCGGCGGCTCGATGGGCGCGACGAACGGCGGCCGGCCGGGTGCGAACTCCGGGTGGAGGATGTCGTCGGCGCGCACGGCGGCCGGCGAGTCCGGCTCGCGCCGCTCGGCCTCGCGCCACTCGCGCCTCGCCCCCGCAGTGTCGCCGCTCGCCAGGAGCGCGAGGCCGAGGTGGAGGCGGACGACGGAGCTGTCGGGCTGCTCCGCCACGAGGGCCTCGAGCCTCTCGACCGTCCCGTCCGGCCAGGCGGCGATGGCCGCCCCGACGGCGGCCTCGACCGAGGCGGGGTTGGCGGCGAGCAGCTCCTCGAAGCTCGCGCGCGCCTGCTCGCGCTCGCCCTCCGCGAGCTGCGTCTCGGCCTCGCGGAGCGCCCGGGCCTCCTCGTCGTCGCGGACGAGGAGCCCCAGGTCGAGAGGCGGCGGGCGGCGCTCGGTCTCGCTCGCGGCCGGCTCGGGGCTCGCCTCGTCGCCCGCCTGGAGGACGGTGACGCCGACGACGAGCGCGGCCGCAGCGGCCGCGACGACGCCCACGAGAACACGTGCGCGAACGCGCGAGGACACGGGCGAATGGTGCCGCATGCGCCTTGCTTGAGGCCGCATCTAGGTCGCTATACTTCCTGAAGCAAATGCCGAGTTATCGCGAGCTGCTCCAGCAGGTCAAGGCCGAGATCGAGGAGATCGACGCCGCAGAGGCGGCCGAGCTTCGGGAGACCGACTCGCCCGTCCTCGTCGACGTGCGCGAGCGCAGCGAGTGGGACGAGGGCTACATCCCCGGGGCGATTCACGTCCCCCGCGGCCATCTCGAGTCCCGCATCGAGCAGGCGGTGCCCGACCGGGACGCGACGGTGATCCTCTACTGCGCGTCCGGAAACCGCTCCGCGTTCGCCGCCAAGGCGCTCGAGGAGCTCGGCTACGAGAATGTCGCATCGCTCCAGGGGGGCTTCGGCGACTGGAAGCGCAACGGCTTCCCGTTCGAGGTCCCGCGCGCGCTCGATGAGGCGAAGCGCCGCCGCTACTCCCGTCACCTCCTCATCCCGGAGGTCGGCGAGGAGGGCCAGCTTCGCCTCCTCGACGCGCGGATCTTGCTCATCGGCGCGGGCGGCCTGGGCTCACCGGCCTCGCTGTACCTGGCGGCGGCCGGCGTCGGCACGCTCGGGATCGTCGACGACGACGCGGTCGACGAGACCAACCTGCAGCGCCAGATCGTCCACTCCACCGACCGCCTCGGCGAGTCCAAGGCGGAGTCGGCGAAGCGCACGATCGAGGCGCTCAACCCGGACGTGACCGTGAAGGTCTTCAAGGAGCGGCTCACGTCGGAGAACGTCGACCGCATCCTCGGCGAGGGCTGGGACGTGATCGTCGACGGCGCGGACAACTTCCCCACGCGCTACCTCCTGAACGACGCGTCCGTCTGGCACAACATCCCGATCGTGCACGGCTCGATCTTCCGCTTCGAGGGCCAGACGACCGTGTTCAAGCCGAAGGAGGGGCCGTGCTACCGCTGCCTCTTCCCGCAGCCGCCTCCGCCCGAGCTCGCTCCGAGCTGCGCCGAGGGCGGCGTGCTCGGCGTCCTGCCCGGCATCGTGGGCTCGCTCCAGGCGAACGAGGCGCTCAAGCTGGTGCTCGGCGTCGGCGACCCGCTCGTCGGCCGCCTGCTCCTCTTCGACGCGCTCGAGACACAGTTCACCGAGATCACGCTGCGCCGCGATCCGGACTGCCCGGTCTGCGGCGACAACCCGACCATCACCGACTACATCGACTACGTCGAGTTCTGCGCCGGCCCGCGGGCCCAGGTGGCTCCGTGATCCGCGTCCGCATCCCGCCGACGCTTCGGAACGAGGTCGGCGGCGCCCGTGAGGTCGAGGCCTCCGGCGGAACGCTCCGCGAGGTGCTCGGCGACCTCGCCGACCGCTTTCCCGGGCTCGGGAACCAGGTGCTCGAGGACGGCGACGGGATCGCCCCGTTCGTGAACGTCTACCTCGACAGCGAGGACGTGCGCACGCTCCAGGGCCTCGACACCCCGGTGCGCGAGGGCTCGACCGTGATCCTCCTGCCCGCCATGGCCGGCGGCGAGCGCACCCTGACGCCGTCGCTGCTCGAGACGATCGGCGGCACGCCGCTCGTCGAGCTGCCGCGCCTCGCCCCTCACCCCGGCGTCCGCCTCTTCGCAAAGCTCGAGGGTCAGAACCCGACCGGCTCCATCAAGGACCGAGTTGCGAAGGCGATGATCGAGAGCGCCGAGGCCTCCGGCGAGCTCGAGCCCGGCCGCGAGCTGCTCGAGCCGACGAGCGGGAACACGGGGATCTCGCTCGCCATGGTGGCCAAGCTCAAGGGCTACCCGCTCACCTGCGTCCTGCCCGAGAACGCCACGCGGGAGCGCGTGAAGCTTCTCGAGCTCTACGGCGCGAAGCTCGTCTTCTCCCCGGGCTCGGAAGGCTCGAACGGCGCCGTGCGGCACGCACTCGGCCTCGCCGAGCGCGACCCGCGGTACTTCATGCCCTTCCAGTACGCGAACGAGGCCAACCCACGGGCGCACTACGAGGGGACGGGCGCCGAGATCGCGGACGCCCTCCCGCATGTCGACGCCCTCGTCGCGGGGCTCGGGACCGGCGGCACCCTCATGGGCGCCGGGGACAGGCTCCGCGAGGCCAATCCCGACCTCGTGGTCGCCGCGGCCGAGCCGCTCCAGGGCGACCTCGTCTACGGCCTCCGCTCGCTCGCGGACGGCTACGTGCCCCCGATCCTCGACCTGGCCAAGCTTGACCGGAAGGTGCTCGTCACCAACGAGGAGTCCGTCGAGGGCCTGCGCCTGCTGCTGGAGCGCGAGGCGATCTTCGCCGGGGTCTCCTCGGGCGCCGTGCTCCACGTCGCGCGCAAGCTCGCGGACGAGCTCGAGGAGGGAATCGTCGTCGCGGTGCTCGCGGACGGCGGCTGGAAGTACCTCTCCGCCGACTTCTGGGCTCGTCCAAAGGGCGAGGTCGCGGAGTCGATGGAGGACCGCATCTGGTGGTGATCCCCGCCGAGGTGCGCTCGGCGCTCGTCGAGCACGCCGAGGCGGAGCTCCCCAACGAGGCCTGCGGGCTGCTCGTCCTGCGCGACGGGGTGGCGGAGCGCCTCGTTCCGGGACGGAACCGCGCGGCCAGCCCGTACCGGTTCGAGCTCGAGGTCGATCCCGAGACGTGGTTCCTCGAGGACGAAGGCTACGAGCTCGCCGTCTTCCACTCGCACCCCTCCTCCCCACCGCGGCCCTCGCGAACGGACGTGGAGAACATCGGGCTCTGGGAGGGCCGCGCGTACGTGATCCTCTCGCTCCGCACCGGCGAGCTGGCGGCCTGGACGATCCGCGACGGCTCGGTCGACAGCCTGCCGCTCTCCTAGCCTGCGGGAACCTTTCCGGCGCGGTGCCCGTCTGATGGGCATGAGGACGATCTCTCTCTTCGCCGTTCTCCTGGCCTCCGTGGCCCTCGTCGGCTGCGGCGGCGAGGAGGAGGCGGGCGGCGGCCCCGTGGAGATCCTGGTCGAGGATGCCGCCGATCATGAGGGGCCGGCGGCGGTCACGGGCAGCCTGCTGGCGAACGGCGACGACGTGAAGCTCTGCGCCGCGCTGGCCGAGTCCTTCCCGCCCCAGTGCGGGGGCGGCTCGATCTCGGTCGTCGGCCTCGACCTCCAGACGCTCGAGGGGCTCACGACCGAAGGCGACGTGACGTGGAGCGACCTGCCCATCACGGTCGAAGGGGTTCTCGCGGACGGAAAGCTCACGGTGGACGAGAATGCCGTCGAGTGACCGATTTCCCGGAAGGCTGGAACGAGGTGCGCGGCGCGCTGCAGCGCGGCTTCCGCTTCAAGGATTTCGCCGAGGCCATGGTCTTCGTGAACCGGCTGGCGGAGGCGTCGGAGGCGGCGAATCACCATCCGGACATCACGATCAGCTGGAACGCGGTTACGGTTCGGTGGTGGACGCACGTCAAGCGCGCGATCACGGACACCGACGTCGAGATGGCTCGGCGCACCGACGAGCTGGCTTCGTCCTCCTCGCAGCACTCGTAGCGCTCCTCGTGGTCGGATGCGGCTCGGAGTCGGACGACGACGCCGACGCAGGCGGCGGTGACACGGGCGCGGATGAAGCGCCGGCCGGGACCGAGCTCACGATCACGGTCTGGCTGCAGGGACGCGACGGCGCCTCGGAGGAGGTCACGGTGACCTGCGACCCGCCGGGCGGGACGCATCCGCGGCCGGAGGAGGCCTGCCTGGCGCTCGAATCGGATCCCGCCGCGCTCGAGCCCCTTCCGCCCGACAGCGTCTGCACGCAGATCTACGGCGGGCCCGAGGAGGCCGAGGTCGTCGGCACGCTGAACGGTGAGCAGGTGAGCGCGACCTTCAGCCGCCAGAACGGCTGCGAGATCGACCGGTGGGACCGGTTCGCCGCCGTACTCAAGATCGGGGTTTGAGGCAGGAGCCAGGCCCCGCGCCGAAGCGACGGGCCGGCCGCGGCAACTAGCCGTTCGGGGGGCATCCCTCGATGTTTCCTGGCCTTGCAACTGGCGTCACCATTACATAGCTTCTCCCGAAGTTCCGAGCCGATCGGGTCGGCGCCGGGACACGGAGAGGAAGGGCGAGGGATTGTGGCGACTGCGGCGGAGATCCGGCGGCTACTTTGGCGTTAGCCGGAGGCTCCAGAAAAACATAGGCTTGACTCGACCGTCTGTCGTAACGCGTCCCTGCGCGAGTGACCGCGAGCAGGGACGTCGGCGATGTGCGGGCTGATCGGGTACGTCGGCGACCGCCCCGCTCAGCCCGTTCTCCTAGCCGGTCTCGAGCAGCTCGAGTATCGCGGCTACGACTCCGCGGGGCTCTGCATCGCCGACGACAGCGGCTTTCGGTATGCCCGTGCCGTCGGGGACCTTGGAGTCCTCCGCCGGCAGGCAATCTCCGGGGACTCCGCGGCCACGTGGGGCATCGGCCACACGCGCTGGGCGACTCACGGCCGGGTCTCCCTCGAGAACGCCCACCCCCTGACGTCCTGCGATGAGGGCGAGATGGCGATCGTGCTCAACGGAATCGTCGAGAACTTCGTCGAGCTGCGGGCGGCGCTCTCGGCGAACGGGCACACGTTTCGCTCGGAAACCGATGCCGAGACGGTCGCCCATCTCATCGAGGCGCATTACGCGGGTGACCTCGGCGAAGCGGTCCTCGCGTCGCTCGCGGAGCTCGAGGGCCATTTCGCATTCGTCGTCGTGCATCGCGACCATCCCGGCCAGCTCGTAGCGACTCGGCGGCACTGTCCGCTCGTCGTCGGCGTTGGCCGGCGCGAGATGTTCGTCGCCTCGATGATCACCGCCTTCCTTTCGGAGACGAGGTCGATCCAGCAGGTCGAAGACGACGAGATCGTGCGGCTCGATGCCAGCGGCGCCCGCTTCTACATCGAAGGCGTCGAAATCGATCGAGAGGTGTCGGAGGTCCGCTGGGACGAAGAGCCGGCGGAGCACGACGGCTTCGAGACGTTCATGGAGAAGGAGATCTACGAGCAGCCGGAGGCGCTGAGGCGGACGCTCCTGCCACGGATCGCGAACGGGCGCCCGGCTCTGGAACAGATCGGGCTCGACGACGACGCGATTCAGGATCTCCGGCGAGTCGTGGTGATCGGCTGCGGGACGGCGTACAACGCCGGCCTCCTTGGTCGGTTTGCGATCGAGGAGTGGGCTCGGATCCCGACCGAGGCGGACGTTGCGAGTGAATGGCGCTCGCGCGAGCCGCTCATAGACGAGCGGACGCTCGTCGTCGCGATCTCCCAGTCTGGCGAGACCGCGGACACCCTGGCGGCGCTCCGCCTAGCCCGCGCGCACGGCGCGAAGACGCTGGCCGTGACGAACATGCCGGGCTCGCAGATCACGCGTGATGCTGACGAGGTTCTCTTCACGCGCGCCGGCCTCGAGGTGGGGGTTGCCGCGACCAAGACCTTCACCGCCCAGGCCTCGATCCTGTTCCTGCTCGCACTGACGATCGCCCGCGCTCGCGGAACGATCGACGACTCGACGATCGCCGAAACCACCGCCGAGCTCTCGCGGCTCCCGCAGCTCGTCGACGGCTTCCTGGCAGGCGCCCACCCGGTCGACGAGATCGCCGAGCGCTACCTGGAGCGGCCGTTCTTCCTCTACCTCGGCCGCCATCTGGGCCTGCCCGTCTGCCTCGAGGGAGCGCTGAAGCTCAAGGAGATCTCGTACACGCCAACCGATGCGTACTCGGCAGGGGAGATGAAGCATGGCCCGATCGCCCTCCTCGACGAGAACGTGCCCGTGATTTGCGTCGCAACCCATTCGCACGTCTACGAGAAGGTCGTCTCGAACATCCAGGAGGTCCGGGCCAGGCGCGCGCAGGTGATCGCAATCGCATGCGAATGCAACGAGGCGATCCAGCACCTCGTCGACGACACGATCTACGTCCCGCACGCCCACCCGTACGCCCAAGCGGTGGTCGCGGTGCTGCCCCTCCAGCTCCTTGCCCACAGGATCGCCCTGCTGCGCGGCCTCAACGTCGACCGCCCGCGCAACCTGGCGAAGACGGTGACGGTCGAGTGAGAGAGCGTCGACCCCGATGAGCTCGACGGCCTATCCATACGTAAGCGACCAGCCCGTCGTAGTCGGCGAGCCGCTCCCGGAGGCTTTGCCTGTCCGGACGCGTTCCAAGGCGCGGGCGCCGGCCGCGCACTTCGTCCTCGTCTACGCGGTCACCGTCCTCCTCGTAAACATTGTCCATCCGGGCCTTGGCAAGTTGGGCTGGGCACTCGCCACCTCGATCGCCTGGGTCTGCGCCCTCGGCCTCGTGTACCGATCGCGCTGGCTCGCCCCCCGCTCGATAGGCCTGGTGATGTCCACGGCGATTGGAACGCTGGCCGGGTTGACAGTCATCTCGACGATCGGGTTCTGGATTCCGTCACTCGTCCCGACCGCTCCCGGTCTCCTGGTGCTGACGACCGCCGTCTTCGGCATCTCGCTGGCGTTCGAGCGGCTCCTGGGAGGCTATTCAAGGGTTCGACGCGTGCTCGTAGTCGGTGACGCCGAGCGCGCCGCGAGCGTGGTCTGGGAGATGGACGAGAAGGCCGATCCCGAGTTCGAGTGCGTCGGCACGGTCCGCTCTCTCGACGGCGAGAACGGGAGGTCGCGCTCCGGAAGCGACGGCACCGGCGATCTGGGGGCGATGATTGCGCTCGCCAAACCGGACATCGTCGTCCTCGCGAACCGCGACGAGAATCCCGGGCCCGTCTTCGACGCAGTCGTCTCCAGCCAGCGGTCGGTAGGCGTCGTCGATCTTCCGCATTTCTACGAGCATGCGTTCGGACGCGTCCCGATCTCGTGTGTGTCGCCCCGCTGGTTCCTCGGCCTGATCCACCTCAATCAGCGTGCGTACCCGCGGGTCGCGAAGCGCCTGTTCGACATCGTCACCGCGGTCCTCGGCCTTCTCGTCACCGCACCCGTCTGGCCGGTGATCGCGGTGTGTGTGAACCGATCGGGTCCCGGGGGCGTCTTCTTCAGGCAGAAGCGGTTGGGCGAGGGCGGGCACATCTTCGAGATCGTGAAGTTCCGGACGATGGTGGACGGTGCAGAGGCGGGCGGGGGAGCCGTCTGGGCCCTCGAGGACGATCCGCGCGTGACGAGCGTCGGTCGCTTCCTGCGCCGCACGCGGCTCGACGAGATCCCGCAGCTCTGGAACGTCCTCCGCGGGGACATGAGCATCGTCGGCCCGCGGCCGGAGCGTCCGGAGTTCCTCGACGTGCTCAACGCCGAGGTTCCCTACTGGACGCGTCGTCACTTCGTGAAGCCGGGAATCACCGGCTGGGCCCAGGTGCGACACGGCTATGCCGATGACGTCGATGGAACCGCCGCCAAGCTCGCGTACGACCTCTACTACCTCAAGCACCGAAGCCTCGTCCTCGACCTGGCGATTCTCCTCATGACCGCCCGCATCCTCGTCACCGGCAGCGGCGCGCGGTGAGGGCTCCCAGGGCATCGACGGAGGCCCTAGACAGACGGGGGGTTCGTCGCTGCACCCGCCCAGATACCTCCTTCGACGCGCTAGGATCGATCTCCCGGACGGGGCGAGGCGCGGCACCCCGTCGAGTTGCTCTGCGGCCAGAGGTGCCCCCGAAAACCATGCGGCGAGTCAGGACGTGAACGGCCGAGCCAAGCGCCGGCAAGAAGTCTCGCGGTCCCCCGCCGCCGCGTTCCACTGGACCGTGGTTGCGCTCGTGCTCGCCGCCGTCGCCCTGACGGTCGGTCCCGCCGCCGCGCCGGCGGCTATGTCGACGTATCGAGAGGACGTGCTCTCCGACGGCCCGTCCGGGTATTGGCGGCTGGGTGAGGGCTCGGGGACGCTGGCCGACGACGAGGCGAGCACGAACAACGGCACCTACCAAAACGGGCCCACGCTCGGCCAGACCGGCGCGCTGCTCGCCGATGCGAACACGGCCGTTTCCTTCGACGGCGTCAACGACATCGTCAGCGTGCCCCACTCCGCCTCCCTGAACGCGACCAGCGGGGTCACCATCGAGGCCTGGGTCAAGCGCACCAAGACCGGCGCCTGGCAGAACATCCTCGCCAAGCCCGGAAACGGCGCCGTCGCCGCCCAGAACTACGCGCTCTGGATCAACACGACCAACCAGCCGGTCGCCTTCTTCGGCAACGGCTCCTCCTCCGTCGGCGCCTATGCGCCCGCGATCGACACGAACTGGCACCACATCGTGGCGACCTACGACAACGCCACCGCCAAGGTGTACATCGACGGCGTCCTCAGAGTGTCCACCAGCTCGAGCATCCAGCTGAGCGCCAACACGCAGCCGCTGCTCATCGGCCGCACCACCGACAACATCCGCATCTTCGGCGGCACGCTCGACGAGGTCGCCGTCTACCCCAGCGCCCTCTCCGCCGCGCGCATCCAGGCGCACTACACGGCCGCGACCTCCGTCGACACGACACCCCCGAGCGTGACGCTCACCCAGCCGGCAAACGGCACCTCCACCGGGCCCACCCCCACCCTCGCCGGCCAGGCAGGCACCGCCGCCGGAGACGAAGCAAGCGTCACCATCAAGGTGTACGCCGGCACCA
>DASSCF010000002.1:0-42234 GCA_035698025.1 Gaiellaceae bacterium | reverse complement strand
GACGTCGAACATCGGCGCGGCCACGATCTCCAAGAACCAGTCCCTCGGCTTCTCCGTGGGCGACGACACCGGCCTCTCGTACGACGAGATGAAGGACCGGATCATGGGCGAGCTCAAGAAGGTCTTCCGCCCCGAGCTCCTGAACCGCATCGACGAGGTCATCGTCTTCCACAAGCTGACGAAGGACGAGATCAAGGTGATCGTCGACCTGATGATGAAGCGGCTCAAGGAGCAGATGGGCGAGCACGAGGCCGCCATCGAGCTCACCGAGCCGGCCAAGGAGCTGCTGGTCGACAAGGGCTACGACCCCGCCATGGGCGCGAGGCCGCTGCGCCGCGCGATCCAGCGCTTCATCGAGGACCCGCTCGCGGACTTCGTCCTCGGCCGCTCGCTCAAGCCCGGCTCGACGATCGTCGTCGACCGTAAGGCCGACGAGGAGGAGGTCGACATCTCGATCATCGAGGGCGAGGCGCCCGCCGAGCCCGAGAAGGTCACCGTCCCGGCCGAGGAGCCTGCGGCCGAGGCGGATGTCGACGAGCCCTCCGACGACGAGTAGCCGCTCGCGGCGCGCGGCATGCCGCTGATCGAGTACGAGGACGCCTCGCCCGAGGTTCGGGCCGTCTACGACGACATCATGGAGACCCGGCAGGTGAACTGGGTCAACAACTTCTGGAAGGCCCTCGCCGCCGACCCCGTGTCACTGCGGCGCACGTGGGAGTCGGTCAAGGAGGTCATGGCGCCCGGCGCGCTCGACCCGTTGACCAAGGAGCTCCTCTACGTGGCCGTCTCGGTCACGAACGGCTGCGAGTACTGCATCGCGTCCCACACGGCGTCGGCCCGCAAGAAGGGCATGACCGAGGAGCAGCTCGCCGAGCTCCTGGCCGTCGTGGGCATGGCGAACGAGACCAACGCCTTGGCGACCGGGTACGGCGTGCCGGTCGACGACGCCTTTCGCCGCGAATAGAGAAGGCGGCCCTTGCGGGGCCGCCTTCGGGTGTCAGCTCGTCCGCTCGTCGGGAGCGTCCGGCGGCGGAGGTGCCGGAGGCTCCGTGGCGGGAGCCGGGGGAGGCGGCTCGGGTGACGGCGCGGGGGGAGGAGGAGTCGGGTCGGGCGACGGCGGTGCAGGAGGCTCGGGCGCCGGAGGAGCAGGCTCAGGTGCCGGCGTCGTCGCTGCGGCGGTCTCGCCGGGGCTCGTCGTCGCGGCCTCCTTCATGCTGGAGGCCTCGCTCTTGAGCGTGTCGACGCCGCCTGCGTCCTGGATGTTCAGCCACGCACCGATCGCGATGATCGCGGCCAGGACGAGGCCGACGTAGGCCCAGAAGTTCGTGAACTCGTCGTCGAGGATCTTGATCAGCGTGAAGAGCAGGATCACCAGGGCGAGAAGGCCGCCGAGCATCGCGTCGGAGATCGGCAGGTTGATCTCGACGCCGGCCAGCTTGGCCACGAACCAGGCGACGAGCAGCGCGGTGAGGAGCCCGAGCATGACGCCCCAGAAGCCGTGCCAGGCGTTCTGGGATGCCTCGATGCCGAACTCCTCCACCTCCACCTGCTGCCAGGCGAAGAACGTGTCGATCAACAGCAGGGCTCCCGCGACGAGCATCACCTTGCTGCCCCGCGAAAGCGCGTTGAACCTCTCCAAGGCTCGGCCTCCTTCTCGACTGACTTGCGCGAGAGGTTTTCCGTTGCGGGCGCCCGTTTCCTTCCCGCAAGCGTGCAGCTCGGCCGACACTCGTCACGGATCCGCGCGCTTCGGCGTCGGACCGCCTCCATAGACTGGTTCGCCGATGGCGAAGGCGGCCGTTCAGCACGCGTGCTCGGAGTGCGGGTACACGACGGGCAAGTGGCTCGGGCGGTGCCCGGCCTGCGACGGCTGGGGGACCTTCGTGGAGGAGCGCGCGCTCGCCGCCGCTCCTGGCGTCCGCGGCGCGGCGGCGGCCGGAAAGCCGCTCCTGCGGCTCGTCGAGGTCGAGACCGCCGACGCCGAGCGGATCCCCACGGGAGTGCCGGAGCTCGACCGCGTGCTCGGCGGCGGGCTCGTTCCGGCCTCGCTCGTCCTCGTCTCCGGCGACCCCGGGATCGGCAAGTCCACGCTCCTGCTCATGGCTCTGCGCTCGCTCTCGCGCGGGCACAAGGTCGTGCTCGTCACCGGAGAGGAGTCCTCGGCGCAGGTGAAGCTGCGCGCGGACCGCCTGGGCGGGGCCGGCGACGTGCACATCCTGGCCGAGACGAACCTGGACGAGGTCTGCGCGACCCTCGAGCGCGAGCGGCCGGAGGTCTGCGTGGTCGACTCCGTGCAGACGCTCTACGCGCCGGAGCTCGGGTCGGCGCCGGGATCGGTCGGCCAGGTGCGGGAGGCGGCGGGCCGCTTTCTGCGGGTCTCCAAGGAGCAGGGCATCGCCACGTTCCTCGTCGGCCATGTGACGAAGGAGGGCGCCGTCGCCGGCCCGCGCGTGCTCGAGCACCTCGTGGACTGCGTCCTGCACTTCGAGGGGGACCGCTACCGCTCGCACCGCATTCTGCGGGCGGTCAAGAACCGCTTCGGGTCGACGAACGAACTGGGCGTGTTCGAGATGACCTCCGAAGGCCTCGTCGCGGTCGAGGACCCGTCGGAGCTCTTCGGCCGCCCCGACGACGAGCAGCCCGGCTCGGCCGTCGTCTGCACCATCGAGGGCACCCGCCCGCTTCTGCTCGAGATCCAGGCGCTCGTCTCCCCGACCGACCTGGCCATGCCGCGCCGCGTGGGCACCGGGGTCGATCCAAAGCGCCTCTCGATGATCGTCGCCGTCCTCGGGCGCCACGCCGGCCTCGCCCTGGGGCAGGCGGACGTCTTCGTCAACGTCGCCGGCGGCGTCAGGATCGACGAGCCGGGCGCCGACCTCGGTGTCGCGCTGGCCATCGCCTCGGCCGCCCGCGCCGCCCCTGTCAAGGCCGGAACGGCCTGCTTCGGGGAGATCGGGCTGACGGGGCGCGTTCGCCCTGTCAGTCAGGCAGAGCGGCGTCTCGCCGAGTGCGCGAAGCTGGGGTTCTCGGAGGCCCTCGTCCCGGACGGCACGGAGTCCCGTGGCAGAATGCGCCTGACAGCAGCGGCTTCGCTGCGACAGGCGATCACGGCGGGGCTCGATGCGAGCGGATCCTCGGAAGGATAAGACCCTCCTCTCGGCGCTCAAGCAGGTGGCGCCCGGAACGCCCCTTCGCTCGGGGATCGACGACATCATCCGCGCGGAGCACGGCGCCCTCATCGTCATCGGGGACCCAAACGAGCTCGCGTTCCTGTTCTCCGGAGGGATGCGGCTCGACCTGCCGCTCACCTCCCAGCTCCTCTACGAGCTGGCCAAGATGGACGGGGCGATCGTGGTCAGCGGCGACCTGCAGAAGCTCGTGTACGCGAACGTCCAGCTGATGCCCGACGCGTCGATCCAGACCAGCGAGACGGGGACGCGCCACAGGACCGCAGAGCGCGTCGCCAAGCAGACGGACGCCCTCGTGGTCTCGATCTCCCAGCAGCGCGAGACGGTCACCGTCTTCGTCGGCGACCTCCGCTACCAGCTGGGCGAGATCTCGGACACGCTCGCGCGCACCAACCAGGCGCTGGGGACGCTGGAGACATACCGGACGCGGCTCGACCAGGGCCTGACGCGGCTCACCGCGCTCGAGTTCCAGAGCGCCGTCGTCCTCGACGACGTGCTGGTCGTGCTCCAGCGGGCCGAGATGACCACGCGCATGGCCGAGGAGATCGAGCGCAACTGCGTCGAGCTCGGCGAGGAGGGCCGGCTGATCCGCATGCAGCTCGACGAGCTCATGGAGGACGTCCCGCGCGAGAAGGCCGCCGTGGTCTACGACTACGAGGCCTCGGGCGACCCTGCCTCGTCGTCGACGGTGCTCGAGCGTCTCGCGCACATCGACTACGCACGTCTACACGAGTTCGAGGAGCTCGCAGAGCTGCTCGGGTACGGCCGGGACACGAACCCGCTCGACCTGAGCGTGCAGCCGCGCGGGTACCGCGTGCTCTCCCGGGTCCCCCGGCTTCCGGACTCCGTCATCCGGCACGTCGTGCGCGACTTCGGGAGCCTCGATGCGGTCGTCCGGGCGAGCCATCGCGAGCTGGAGGCAGTGGACGGCGTGGGATCCGTGCGGGCTCGGGAGATCCGCGAGGGGCTGCGGCGGCTCCAGGAGCACAATCTCGTCGATCGTTATCTCCAGCTCTAGTCCGCTCGCAGCGGCGTTCACAGCGTCCTCACCACTGTCACAGAGCCGAAAAGGCCGCAAAAGTTAGCTTTTCAAGCGGGTTTTCGGTACAATGGCAGGGTTCCGCAGGTGTTCCGCAGGCGTCTCGGGCGCCTTTTGTTGCGCCCGCGTTCAAGAGGAGGAGAGGTTGTACAAAGTCGGCGATAAGGTCGTCTATCCCCACCACGGCGCTGGAACAGTGGTGAAGAAGGAGACAAGGACGATTCTGGGCCAGGAGCGCGAGTACCTGACCATCAAGATCCTCCACAACGACATGACCGTGAACGTCCCGACCGAGAACGCCGACCGCGTAGGCCTTCGCAAGGTGATCGACGAGGAGATGGTCGAGCGCGTCGTGAAGGTGCTCCACGGCAACGGGACGAAGATGCCGAAGAACTGGAACCGGCGCTTCAAGTACAACCGCGACAAGATGAAGACGGGCGACATCTTCGAGCTCGCGGAGGTCGTGCGGAACCTCTCCCTGCGCGACCAGGAGAAGGGCCTGTCCACCGGCGAGAAGCAGATGTTCGTCAAGGCGAAGAAGATCCTCGCCTCCGAGCTGATGTACGCGAAGGCGATGGACGAGGACGAGGCGGCGGTCTGGCTCGACGAAGAGCTGGACTCGGTCGCCAAGGTCTAGGTCCGCCTAGCTGCGCCGCACCGCCACGGCCGTAGGCATCCTTTCCGGGTGCTCCTTCGCGCCCTGCTCGTCACCTGTCTTGCCCTCGCGCTGGCCGCCGGCTGCTCCGGGGACGACGGCGCCGCGGACGACGACGAGCCGCAGGCGGTTCCCTCTGCGTTCACGGAGATCGTCCGCGGAGAGCTCGTTCGCGCGGGCTTCGACATCGAGCCCGCCACCGACCTCGAGCTGACGGCGCAGCAGGGCCCGAACCGGGTGGAGGTCGACCTGCACGAGGCCTTCGAGCGCCTCGAGGACGACCCCGGCTCGCGGGACGAGATCGTCGACGAGGTGGTGGCGGACACCCAGGAGCGCGCAGAGACCGGCATCGGCGAGCTCTCCTTCGAGCACGCGAGGGACGACCTCATGCCGCTCCTGAAGCCGCGCTTCCAGATCCGCAGGTTCGGCTTCGACGCCGCCGAGACCGAGCAGCCGGCCAATCTCGCGACCGTCTACGCCGTCGACTCCGACGACGCGTTCACGATCGTCAGGCCCGAGGACGTCGAGCGCTGGGGCACGACGGTCGAGGAGATCGACGAGATCGCGCTCGACAACCTCGCGCGCCAGACGAACGAGGACGAGCCGCTCCTCTGCGAGCCTTCCGGCGGCCAGCCGCTCTGCGGTTGGGCGTCGGGCGACGGCTACGACGCCACGCGTATGATCGTCCCCGAGCTCCGGCGCCAGATCCGCGAGGAGTACGGAAACAACGAGCCGGTCGCCTACGCCGTGCCCGAAGAGCATGTCTACGTCGCGCTTCCGCTCAACGCCCTCAGGCGGCGTGGGATCGAGCGTCCGTTCCGTCTCAAGCTGCAGCGCGACTTCCAGCAGTCCGAGGATCCGCTCAGCCCGGAAGTCTTCGTCGAGGAGAACGGCAAGCTCGTCGTGCTGAAGTGAGCGCGGAGACCGGCGTCTGGGCCGTCCTCGTGGCCGCCGGTCGGGGCGAGCGCTTCGGCGGCGACCGGCCGAAGGCCTTCGCCAAGCTTCGTGACCGCCCGCTCCTCGCCGAGAGCCTCGAGCGTCTCGACCGCTCGGACTGGATCGAGTCGATCGTCATCGTCGCGCCCCCGGAGTGGGAGGAGCCGAGCATCCTGGTCGCGGAGGAGCTCTCGGCCGGGAAGGTGCACTCTGCGGTCACGGGCGGCTCCACACGTGCCGAGTCCGTCCGCGCCGGGCTCGAGGACGTGCCCGAGGACGCCGCGGTCGTGCTCGTCCACGACGCCGCGCGCCCGATCCTTCCCGGAGACGTCGTCGAGCGCGTGGTCACCGGGCTCGAGGAGGGCTGGGACGGGGTCGCGCCGGGACTTCGCATCGCGGACACGGTCAAGCGTGCCGACGGCGACGCGGTCGTCGAGACGGTCGACCGCACCGGCCTCGTCGCCGTCCAGACGCCTCAGGCGTTCATGGTCGACGCGCTGCGGCGCGCGCACGCGTCCGGAGGGGACGCGACCGACTGCGCCGGGCTCGTGGAGGCCGCGGGAGGCCGAGTGCGAATCGTCGACGGCGATTCACGGCTGCTGAAGGTCACGACCCAGGCCGACCTCGACTTCGCCGAGGCGCTCCTGAGGGCCGAAGCCTGATCGTCGACTACCACATGCATCTGCGCGGCCCCGCGAACGGCCGCGAGGGGCCGGTCGAGCTGACTGTCGACGCGGTCGAGCGCTTCGCCGAGCAGGCCCGGGCGCGCGGCGTGGACGAGCTCGGCTTCACCGAGCACATGTACTACTTCCGCGAGGCCGAGGCGCTTCTCGGGCATCCCTACCACCGTTCGCGCGTGGCTCACGACCTCGACGACTACTGCGGCGCGATCGTCGCCGCCAAGGAGCGCGGGCTCCCGGTCAAGCTCGGCCTCGAGCTCGAATGGCTGCCCGGCCGCGACGGCGAGCTCGCCGAGATCCTCGAGCCGTACCCCTGGGACTACCTGCTCGGGTCCGTGCACCTGATCGACGGCGAGGCGGTCGACATGGAGCCGGGGCTCTGGGACGAGCTCTCTGTCGAGGACGTCTGGCGGCGCTACTTCGAGGCCCTCTGCGATCTCGCGGGGAGCGGGCTCGCGGACGTCCTCGCCCATCCCGACCTGGTGAAGATCTTCGGGCGCCGCCCGCCCGCCGAGGTCGTCGCCGAGTGCCACGAGCGTGCGGCGGCCGCGATCGGGGCCGCCGACCTCGCCGTCGAGGTCTCCACTGCAGGCTTGCGGAAGCCGGTCGGTGAGCTCTATCCCGATGCCGGCTTCCTTGCGCGCTGCCGCGAGCGCGATGTCGGCGCGACGCTCGCTTCCGACGCGCACGTGGCCCAGGACGTCGGCCGCGACTTCGATGCGGGCCTCGAGCATCTCCGCGCCGCCGGCTACGAGACGGTGACGGTCTTCGAGGGCAGGTCGTCCCGTCAGGAGCCGCTCGGATGAGCGACTTCCGCGTCGGGATCGGCGTCGACGCGCACGCGTTCTCCGACGGCGCCGCGCTCGTCGTCGGCGGCGTCGAGATCCCGGGCGAAGCAGGGCTCGCCGGCCACTCCGACGGAGACGTCGTCGCACACGCCCTCGTGGATGCCGTCCTCGGCGCGGCCGCGCTCGGCGACATCGGGACCTTCTTCCCCTCGGACGAGCCGGAGTGGGAGGGCGCGTCCTCGCTCCTCTTCCTCGAGCGCGCGATGGCCGCCGTGCGCGAGGCGGGCTTCGAGCTCGTCAACGCCGACTGTGTCCTGGTCGGCGAGCGCCCGCGGATCGCGCCGTTGCGCGCGGAGATGGAGCAGCGGCTGGCCGTCGCGCTCGGCGTGGAGCCGGGCCAGGTGACCGTGCGCGCGACGACGACCGACGGCCTCGGCTTCACGGGCCGCGGCGAGGGCCTGGCGGCCCAGGCGGTCGCGTTGCTCCGACGCGCCTAGGCCGGCAGCCGCACCGAGCCGTCGACGACGGCGACGAGCCCGTCGCGCTCGAGCGAGCGCACTGCGTCGGCGTCGAGCTCCACGGCGGCCTGCGGCGCCGCAGCCACCGCCTTGAGGACACGTGCCCGGCGCTGCCGGAAGGATCCCTCGAACGGCCCCTGCTTGCGGAGCGGCTCGTAGCGCCTGCCGCGCGAGGGGCACGCCCCCGCAAGGGGGCACACGCCGCAGCGAGGGATGCGCGCCAGGCAGACGGTGGCGCCGAGATCCATGAGCGCCTGCCCGCACTCGGGCCCGAAGCGGTGGCCCGTGCGCTCCTGTACGCGGCGCACGTTCGTGTCCTCCGGAACGACGGGCTCGCCGAGCGCAAACGCCGCGACGGCGTCGGCCGTGTAGCGCCCGACACCCGGGAGCTCGGTGAGATCGTCCGGCCACCCGTGCTGCGCGATCACCCGAGCCGCACGGTGCAGGTTGACGGCACGCCGGTAGTACCCGAGCCCCTGCCACTCGCGGATGACGTCGCCCGGCGTCGCCGCGGCCAGCGCGTCCGCGGTGGGCCAGCGCTCGAGCCAGGCCAGGTAGCGCGTGATGACCCGCTCGACCTGGGTCTGCTGGAGCATCACCTCGGAGACCAGGACCGCGTAAGGATCGCGTGTGTGACGCCAGGGCAGGTCTCGCCCGTTGGCCTCGAACCACGCCAGGAGCCGGTCGTCCACGACGGCGAGCGTAAAGGGTGAGAGGGACGCCTCGCGGACTTTTCCGGCCCGCGAGGGCATCTCCCATGCACGTGACCTAGACTCGACGGCGTCGCGCCACTATCGGCGCGGCGGAAGGAGGCCCCCCGTGAACCCTGATTCCGCACTCCTCGAAGATCTCAGCGGACGCGTCTCCGGTCGCGTCCTCCGACCAACCGACGACGACTACGACGCAGCGCGCCGCGTGCACAACGGCCTCGTCGACCGGGCTCCGGCCGTGATCGTGCGTTGCCGGAGCGCGGCCGACGCATCCGCCGGCGTGCGTTTCGCACGCGCCGCGGGCCTCGACGTCTGCGTGCGCGGAGGCGGCCACAACGTCGCCGGCCGCGCAGTCGTCGACGGCGCGGTCATGATCGACCTCGCCGAGATGAAAGGCACGAGCGTGGACACCGACGCCCGCACGGTGCGGGCCGAGGGCGGGCTCAACTGGGCTGAGCTCAACGCCGCCACTGCCGAGCACGGTCTCGCGGTGACCGGCGGTGCGATCTCCACCACGGGCATCGCCGGGCTGACGCTCGGCGGCGGGCTCGGTTGGTTGATGGCGAAGCACGGGCTCGCAGCGGACAACGTGCTCGAAGTCGAGCTGGTCAACGCCGAAGGAGACGTTCTCCAGGTGACCGAGGATTCCGATCCCGACCTCTTCTGGGCGCTACGCGGCGGGGGCGGCAACTTCGGCATCGCCACCACGTTCACGTATCGCCTCCACCCGGTGGACACGGTCACCGGCGGGCTGATCGCGCATCCGGTCGACGCCGCGCCAGAGCTGCTCCGCTTCTACCGCGACGCGGTGGCCGACTGCCCCGACGATCTGACCGTGTTCGCCGTGCTCGCGCATGCTCCCGACGGGTCCGGCGCGAAGCTGTCGGCCATGGCGGTGTTCCACACGGGCGATCCGGAGCAGGCCGAGGCCGACCTGGCGCCCTTCAAGTCCTGGGGCTCGCCGCTCCTGGTCGAGGTCGGGCGGATGCCGTATCCGGTGATGAATACGCTCCTCGACGCGGGCTATCCGGCCGGGTCCCTGAACTACTGGCTCTCGAGCTTCGCGCAGAGCCTCTCCGACGGGCTGATCGACCAGATGGTCGAGCGCTTCGCCTCGGTTCCCTCGCCCATGAGCGCGATCCTGATGGAGCACTTCCACGGCGCCGTGACCCGCGTGGGTGTGACCGACACCGCGGTGCCCCATCGTCAGGAGGGTTGGAACATCCTCATCCCGTCGGTCTGGACCGATCCGGCGGCGACCGACGAGAACGTCGCGTGGACGCGGGACACCCACCAGGCCCTCGGCCCGCATCTCGAGGCGAGACGGTGGCTCAACTACCTCGGCGACGACCAGGGTGGGGACGCGGTACGGGCTGCCTACGGGCCGAACTACGAGCGGTTGCTCGAGCTCAAGCGGCGCTACGACCCGGAGAACGTCTTCCACCACAACCACAACATCGACCCGGGCTGAGCCGGCCGTGGAAGAAAGCGGCCTCCCGGGGCGTCAGGTTGGAATGGAGCGCGTAGAGGTTGCGGTAATCGGGGCCGGGCCTGCGGGGCTCGCCGCCGGGCGCGAGTTACTGGACGCCGGTGTGGAGCACGTCGTCCTGGAACGGGATCGCGTCGGTCAGACCTGGAGGGACCGCTGGGACGAGTTTCGCCTCGTGACGCCCAACTGGGCGACGCAGCTGCCGGGGCGTTGCTACGACGGGCCCGACCCGGATGGCTTCATGCCGCGCGACGAGGTCGTTGAGTACCTGGAGCGCTGCGCCGACGATCTCGGCGCCGCCGTCAGGGAAGGCGTCGCCGTCGACTCCCTGGCGGCGCGTTCCGGAGGTGGCCTGACCCTGCGAACCTCGACGGGCGACATGCACGCGGACGCGGTCGTCGTCGCCACAGGCACCTACCGGCGCCCGCACCGCCCTTCGGCCGCAGCGGCGCTGCCATCGGGCCTGCTCCAACTGGACGTCACGGACTACCGGAACGAGGGTCAGCTCCCACCAGGGGCGGTGCTGGTTGTCGGCAGCGGGCAGTCCGGCTGCCAACTCGCCGAGGAGTTGCACGATGCCGGACGCGAGGTCGTCGTGGCCTGCGGAAAGGCGCCCTGGGCGCCGCGCCGGGTGGGCGGCCGCGATTTCGTCTGGTGGGCGGCCGCGAGCGGCTTCCTGGACGCCGGTCTCGAGTCTCTGCCGAGCCCGGCCGCGCGGCTCTTCGGAAACGTCCTGGTGACCGGGCACGGGGGAGGTCGAGATCTCAACCTCAGGACCTTGCGCGAGCGAGGGGTGACCCTGGCGGGGCATTTCATCGGCGCGACCGGCCGTCGTGCCCGGTTCGCACCGGATCTGGGCGAGACGGCCGCCTGGGGCGACGAGCGCTACGAGCAGTTCATGAACCTCGTCCGCAAGGTCGTCGCCGCGCACGGGATCGACGTGGCGGAGCCCGACCCGCCGGCGCCGTTCGACCCGCAGGCGCCCGAGGAAGTCGACCTGACGGGCTTTGGCGCCGTCCTCTTCGCCGGAGGGTTCCGGCCCGACTACGGCGGGCTCGTTCCCTGGACGGAAGCGTTCGACGAGCTCGGCTTCCCGCTCCAGCAGGACGGTGAGAGCTCGGTTGTCCCGGGCCTCTACTTCATGGGCGTCCACTTCCAGCGCAAGCGCCAGTCGGCAACCCTGGTCGGCATGGCCGAGGACGCCGCGGTCGTCACGGAACGCATCGCGGCGAAGCTGGGCGCGCCGGTCTGACTTTACGGCTAGCGGGGCCAGCCGAGCATGTGCGCGCCGGCCGCGTCGAGCTCGATCCGGAGCACGTCCTCGCTGGGCTCCGGCGGGATCTCGAGCACGCCGAGCTCCGCGAGGAAAGGAGCCAGGTAGCGGCCGACGATCTTCCCCGGCGGCCACCAAAGAGCCTCGTCGGCGGCCGTCGACGTCTCGCCGCGCCCGCCGGCGAGCTCCACGCGCAGGAACGCGGGGGCCGTGCCCGTGAGGAGAAGCGCTCGGAGAACCGGGCGGAACGGCGTCGGCCGAATGGACGCTCCCGCGGCCGCGGCGATCGTCTCGGCGACCGCGTCGGCCTGCTGTGCCGCGAGCCCGCCCTGCTTGATGGGGAAGCTCGTCACGTCGCCGGCGGCGTAGACGTCAGCCAGGTCATGCACGCGCCCGTGCTCGTCCGTTGCGACGAAGCCGTTGGTGTCCTGAGGGATGCCGCCGATGTCGGGCCCGTAGAGCCGAGGGAGGGCCACGACGCGGTCGGCCTCGAGCGGCTCCGCGCGCACACATGCCAGGTGTCGGTCCACGACCTCCACCGGGTACGTGGTGGTCAGCACGTCGATCCCGCGCTCCGAGAGCGCCGTCTCGACCGCTCGGCTGGCGGTGGCGCCGAAGAGCGCGAGCGGCGAAGGCTCCGACGTCGCGATGGTGAGCGAGGCCGAGACGCCTCTCGCCTCGAGCTCCGTGGCGGTCAGGAGCGCGAGCTCGTAGAGCGGGAGAGGCCAGACGATTCCCGTCGGGATCGCGAAGACGATCCGCTTCGCCTCGCCGCGGACGATCTCGCCGAGTAGCCGCTCCATGGCCTCGACGTCCGCAGGGCCGCGGAAGGTCAGGGCGCCGGGAACTGCGGAGCGAGGCGCTGCGCCCGTCGCGAGCACTAGCGCGTCGTAGGGGATCTCGACGCCGCTTGCGAGCCGGGCGACGTGCGCCACGGCGTCGATCTCGGCGACGCGGCCGGGGGCAAACGCCGCTCCTGCGGCTCGCGCCAGATCGTCGAGCTCCCAGCGGTGGACACGGCCGGCGCCGAAGGGCTCGGCGACGGCGAGGGGACGGTAGAAGAAATGAAGCTCGGCGGAGACGAGCTCGACATCAACGAGGCCAGGCGCCAGCGCCCGCAGGGCGAGCGCCGTCTCGAGCGCGGCGACCCCTCCTCCCGCCACGAGGACTGAGACGTCGCCGTGCGCCTCGGCAGCAGTCCGCGTCATACGAGGAGTCTCGCGCGGCGATCTCCTCGCGGCATCCGGGTTTTCTGCGCAGCCGTGCTCGGGGAACTCGCGGAGCCTCGAGCGGCTAGTTCCAGCGCAGTCCGCTGAGCTGGGAAAGATCGATGTTCCCGCCCGAGAGGACGCAGACGACCCTCTTCCCGGGCGGCGCGTCGACCAGCCCTTCGCGAATCGCGGCTACAGGCGCGGCCGCTGCGCCCTCGACCACGAGCTTCGTGTGCGCCATCGTCCAGAGGACGTTCTCGAAGATCGTCGCGTCGGGGACGGCGACGATCTCGTCGACGAAGCGCTGCACGAGGTCGAAGGTGAGCTCGCCTGCCCGCTTGACCCGCAGCCCGTCGATGATCGTGTCGCAGCGCTCGAGCGTCACGAGCTCGCCGGCCTCGACGCTCGCCTTCATCGCCGCCCCGTCGGAGGACTCGACACCGACGACCCTGACGTCCGGCCGCGCCTGCTTGACGGCGGCCGAGATGCCCGAGATGAGCCCGCCGCCCCCGATCGGCACGACGACCACTTCCACCTCCGGCCAGTCGTCGAGGATCTCGACGCCCACCGTGCCCTGGCCCGAGATGAGGTCGACGTCGTCGAACGGATGCACGTAGATCAGCCCTTCCGAGGCGACGAGCTCGCGCGCCTTGCGGTCTGCATCGTCCCAGATCGACCCTTCGAGCACGACCTCTGCGCCGTAGCCCTTCGTGGCCGCGATCTTCGACGGCGTGGCGTTCTCGGCCATGCAGACGACGGCGTGAACGCCGAGCCGCGCCGCCGCCAGCGCCACGCCCTGCGCGTGGTTGCCGGCGGACGAGCAGACGACGCCGCGGTCGCGCTCCTCCTGCGTCAGCCGGGAGAGCTTCACGAGCGGGCCGCGGATTTTGTACGAGCCCGTGCGCTGGAAGAGCTCGGCCTTGAGCCGGACGTCGAAGCCGGTCTCGTCGCTGAGCGTGCGCGAGCTCAGGAGCGGCGTGCGGTGGACGTGGGGCGCGACCAGGGACAGCGCGCCTCGCGAGTCAGGCGTCGTCGTCACGGACACTTCGACCGGAGCGTATAGAGTCCGGCCCCGATGGCGGTCGACTACTTCCTGAAGCTCGACGGCATCCCGGGCGAGAGCACGGACGCCAAGCACAAGGACGAGATCGACGTCCTCGCGTTCAGCTGGGGCGTCAGCCACCCGAAGGCATCCGGGCCCGGCGGCGGCGGCGCGGGCAAAGCCGTCTTCGAGGATCTCCTCGTCGTCGCGCACACCAGCAAGGCCTCGCCGAAGCTGTGGCTCGCCTGCGCGAGCGGGCAGCACATCAAGAGCGCGATCCTGACGTGCCGCAAGCCGGGCAAGGCTCCGCTCGAGTTCCTGAAGATCACGCTCACCGACGTGCTCATCTCCTCCTACGAGATCGACGGCTCGGACGAGGAGCCGCCGCTCGACCAGATCGCGCTCGCCTTCGCCAAGGTCGAGACGGTCTACACGCCGCAGGACCCCACGGGGAAGGCCCAGCCGCCGGTCAAGGCAGCCTGGGACCTCAAGAAGAACGCCAAGGTCTAGCGCATGCCCGTCCGGGTGCGCTTCGCCCCGAGCCCGACCGGTTCCCTGCACCTCGGCGGCGCGCTGACGGCCGTCGCAAACCGTCACTTCGCCGACGAGCACGGCGGCGCGCTCGTCCTGCGGATCGACGACACCGACCCGGCCCGCGTCGTGCCCGGCTCCGAGGAGGAGATCCTGGGCGAGCTCGAATGGCTCGGAGTCGGCTGGGACGAGGGGCCGTTCCGGCAGAGTGAGCGCGCCGAGCGCCACCGCGAGGCGGGCGCGGCGATCGGCGAGCCCGACGAGGAGGGTGCGCTCCGCTTCGCCGGGATCACGCTCGTGCGGGCGGACGGACGGCCGACGTACCACCTCGCCTCGGTCGTCGACGACCTCGACCTGCGGATCAGCCACGTGATCCGCGGCAAGGACCTGCTCCCGAGCGCGCGCCTGCACCAGGCGATCGCGCGCGCCCTCGGCGCCGACCCGCCGGAGTACGTCCACCACGGGCTGCTGGTCGGCGACGACGGCCGGAAGATGTCGAAGCGCGGCCAGGCCGCGTCGCTGCAGGGCCTGCGTGAGCTCGGCTTCCCGCCGGAGGCTGTCCGCGCCTACCTGGACGAGCTCGGCCTCCCGCGCGGCGACGTGCGCTTCGACGGCGCCCGCCTGCGCCGGCTGGCGGTCGAGGCCCTGGGCGCCCTCGACGACGCGGAGCTCGCCGCCCGCGTGGGCGCGCCGGCGCGCTTCGGGCCCGCGCTCCGCGGTGCGCACGATCTCGCCGAGGCGCGTGCGGTCGCGGAGGCCCTCGAGCGCGCGCCCGAGCCGGGAGCGACGACGTCGCCCGAGACTCTCGAGCGCTTCCGCGAGCTCCGGGCGGCCGGCGCCGACGAGCTCGACAAAGAGCAGGCGAAGGCGATCCTTCGCGAGCTCAAGGCCGTCGGCGGCGACCTGCGCTCGCTGCGGCTCGCGCTCACCGGGGCAGACAAGGGCCCGGAGCTGTGGACGATCCTCGTGGCGCTGCCGCGGGACGAGGCCCTGCGGCGCGCCGGCGCTACGAGCGGCTGAGCTCCGGCTGCATCTCCCGCAGGGTCGAGAGCAGCGACTCGACGGCGCCGCCCGGAGCGCCCCGGTCGCGGCGGCGGATGGCCACGATCTGGCGCCGCACCGGCTCGGCGTCCTCGAGCTCGACCTCCACGAGCGCACCCGCCTCCAGCTCGGCGGCGACCGCCGTGTGGGGGAGGAGCGCGACACCGAAGCCCTCCTGCACCATCTTCTTCGCCGCGTCGATGTTGTCGAGCTCCATCACGCCCTCGGGCTGGACGCCGGCGCCGCGGAAGAGCGCGTGCGTGAGCTCCGTGTAGCTCGAGGTCCGGTCGAAGAGCACGAGCTGCTCCCGGGCCATCTCGTCCAGGTGGATGCTCCCGTGCGTGGCAAGCCGGTGCCGCGGCTCGGCGACGAGGATGAGCCGGTCTTCATACAGTGGCGTGGTGGCAATGTCCGGGTGGCGGAGCGCGCGCACGAGCCCCAGGTCGACGTGCTCGCGCAGCACGAGCTCGAGGATCTCCTCGGAGTGGCCGGTCTTGACGCTCACGCTGACCCGTGGGTGGCCCACCGAAAAACGCTTGAGGATGGACGGCAGGACATAGGTCGACACGGCCGGCGCTGCGCCGAGGGCCAGCCGCCCGGCGCCGCCGCGCTCGAACGAGTTCACGATCCGCCGCCCGTCGGCCAGGCTCTCGAGGGCCTTGACCGCGTGCGGGAGGAAGACCTCGCCCGCCTCGGTCAGCCGCATGCCGCGCGGCGTGCGCGCGAAGAGCTTCGCGTCCAGCTCCTCCTCGAGCTTCTGGAGCCGTGCGGTGAGGGCCGGCTGTGTCAGGTAGAGAGCGTCCGCGGCCCGGCTCACGTTCCGCGTGCGCGCCACCTCGATGAACGTCTCGACCTGCGAAAGGAGCAGAGCCATAGAAGCAGTTTATAGCAGGCATCGAAAAAAACGATTTTGTGAATACCGAGAAGCGGGCATACCCTCTAAATGAGGGCAATGAGCAGCGCGGCGATACACACCAGGGAATACGAGCGCGACGACCGTCGTCAGGCGGCGCGCCGGGAAGGGACGGTCATCGTCCTCAGCTCGGCCGAGCTGGTCGAGTGCAACTGCCCGGACGCGTGCGACCGCGACCACGATCGCGACTAGTCGAGGGCCGTGGGAACCGAGGTCTCGGCTGGGGTGGAGCTTCGCGCGCCCATCGAGGGGCGTGACGAGGAGATCCTGAGCTCGGACGCGCTCGGGTTCCTCGCCGAGTTGCACCGCCGCTTCGACGGCACCCGCCGCGAGCTGCTCGCCCGTCGGGCCGTGCGCCAGGCGCGCATCGACGCCGGAGAGCTTCCGGACTTCCTCCCGGAGACCCGCGAGGTCCGGGAGGGTGACTGGCGCGTGGCGCCGGTCCCGTCCGACCTCCAGGACCGGCGCGTCGAGATCACCGGCCCGGTCGACCGCAAGATGGTCATCAACGCGCTCAACTCGGGCGCGAAGTGCTTCATGGCCGACTTCGAGGACGCCAACTCGCCGACGTGGAGGAACTGCCTCGAGGGCCAGGCGAACCTGATCGACGCGAACGACCGCACGGTCGAGCTCGACACCGGTGAGAAGAGCTACCGGCTGAACGAGGACCCCGCGGTGCTGCTGGTGCGGCCGCGCGGCTGGCATCTCCCCGAGCGGCACCTCACTGTCGACGGCGACCAGATCGCCGGCGGCCTCTTCGACTTCGGGCTCTACCTCTTCCACAACGGCCGGCGCCTGCTCGATCGCGGCAGCGGGCCGTTCCTCTACCTGCCGAAGCTCGAGAGCCACCTCGAGGCGCGCCTGTGGAACGACGTCTTCGACTTCGCCGAGGAGGAGCTCGACCTCCCGCACGGGTCGATCAAGGCGACGGTGCTGATCGAGACCATCCTCGCGGCGTTCGAGATGGAGGAGATCCTCTACGAGCTGCGCGACCATGCCGCAGGCCTCAACGCAGGACGCTGGGACTACATCTTCAGCGTCATCAAGAGATTTCGGTACAGAGCGGAGTTCGTGCTCCCCGATCGCGCGCAGGTGACCATGACGGTTCCGTTCATGCGCGCCTACACGGAGCTCCTCGTCAAGACGTGCCACCGCCGCGGCGCCCATGCGATGGGAGGCATGGCGGCGTTCGTCCCCAGCCGACGCGACCCGGAGGTCAACGAGGTTGCGCTGGCCAAGGTGCGGGACGACAAGCAGCGCGAGGCCGGCGACGGTTTCGACGGCACGTGGGTCGCCCACCCGGACCTCGTTTCGGTGGCGATGGAGGAGTTCGACAACGTGCTCGGCCGGCGGCCAAATCAGGTCGAGCGCCTGCGCGAGGAGGTCGACGTTGCGGCTGTCGATCTCCTCGACGTGCGCGTCCCCGGCGGCGACGTGACGGACGAGGGCGTGCGCGGGAATGTGAGCGTCGGCCTCCGTTACCTGGAGTCTTGGCTCCAGGGGACGGGGGCCGTCGCGCTCGACAACCTGATGGAAGACGCGGCGACGGCGGAGATCGCGCGCTCCCAGGTCTGGCAGTGGATGCGCCACGGCCGGATCGAGCGGGAGCAGGTCGTCGCATTCGAGGAGTCGGTGCTCGCCGAGGCGGGCGAGGGCCGCTGGAACGACGCGCGGGCCGTCTTCGACGGCGTCGCGCTGGGGGAGGAGCTCCCTGAGTTCCTCACCATTCCTGCTTACGAGTTGATCGACTAGGGAGGCTGCGGCAATGGAACGATGGGAAGGGATCGAGAGGCCGTACACCGAGGAGGACGTGGAGCGGCTCCGCGGCTCGGTGCACGTGGAGCACACGCTGGCCCGTCTGGGCGCCGAGCGGCTATGGCAGCTGCTCGAGGAGGAGCCCTACGTCGCCGCACTCGGCGCGATGACGGGCGGACAGGCCGTGCAGATGGTCAAGGCCGGCCTGCAGGCGATCTACCTCTCCGGCTGGCAGGTCGCCGCCGACGCGAACGTCGCGGGCGCGACCTATCCCGACCAGAGCCTCTACCCGTCGAACAGCGCCCCGTCGCTCGTGCGCCGGCTCAACCAGGCGCTCCTGCGCGCCGATCAGATCGAGCACTCGGAGGGCAACGGCACCGGCCGCCACTGGCTCGCGCCGATCGTCGCCGACGCCGAGGCCGGCTTCGGCGGCGCCCTCAACGCGTTCGAGCTGATGAAGACGATGATCGAGGCCGGCGCCGCAGGCGTCCACTTCGAGGACCAGCTCGCCTCCGAGAAGAAGTGCGGCCACCTGGGCGGCAAGGTGCTCGTCCCCACGGCGCAGTTCATCCGCACGCTGGCGGCGGCCCGCCTCGCGGCGGACGTCTGCAACGTCCCCACGGTGCTCGTCGCACGGACGGACGCGTTGAGCGCGACGCTCATGACGAGCGACGTCGACGAGCGCGACCACCAGTTCCTGACCGGCGAGCGGACGCCCGAGGGCTACTTCCGCGTCGGCGGCGGCATCGAGTCCGCGATCGCGCGCGGCCTCGCCTACGCGCCCTACGCCGACCTGATCTGGTGCGAGACCTCGACGCCGGACCTCGGTGAGGCGCGCGAGTTCGCGGCCGCCATCCACGAGCGGTTCCCGGCCAAGCTCCTCGCCTACAACTGCTCGCCCTCGTTCAACTGGCGGCGAAAGCTCGACGAGGAGGGCATCGCGCGCTTCCAGACAGACCTGGGCGAGATGGGCTACCGGTTCCAGTTCATCACGCTGGCGGGCTTCCATGCCCTCAACGAGTCCATGTTCGAGCTGGCGCGCGGCTACTCCCGCGAGGGCATGACGGCGTACGTCGAGCTCCAGCAGCGCGAGTTCGGCCTCGAGGAGGTCGGCTACACGGCCACGCGCCACCAGCGCGAGGTCGGCGCGGGCTACTTCGACCTCGTCGCGGAAGCCGTCTCGGGCGGCGAGAGCTCGACCCTCGCGCTCAAGGGCTCGACCGAAGAGGCGCAGTTTCACGGCTAGATAACGGCGGTGGGTGAGCGCCCGAGCGGCTATAACGCCCGGGTGCTCCTCTACGACTCGCTGACGCGCGCGAAGCGCGAGCTGCCCGCCGCGCCCGGCCCGATCCGCATGTACGTGTGCGGGCCGACCGTCTACCAGCGGATACACGTCGGCAACGCGCGGCCCTACGTCGTCTTTCTCTGGCTGAAGCGCTGGCTCGAGCACCAGGGCTACGACGTCACGCTCGTCGAGAACGTCACGGACGTCAACGACAAGATCTACGACGCGGCGACGAAGCAGGGGATCGGGAGCGAGGAGCTTGCGGCGCAGGCCACCCGGTGGTACTTCGACGACACGGACGGCCTGGGCATCGGCCGGCCCGACCACGAGCCGCTCGCGAGTGAGACGATCCCCGAGATCGTCGCGCTGATCGAGGAGCTGGTCGAGCGTGACCTCGCCTACGAGTCGCAGGGAGACGTCTACTTCCGCGTCGCGGACTACGGCGACTACGGCCAGCTCTCGGGCGCCAAGCTCGAGGACATGGTCGCCCAGGAGCCGAGCGACCTGAAGGAGGACCAGCGCGACTTCGCCCTCTGGAAGGCGACGAAGCCGCACGAGGACACGTCCTGGGACTCACCGTGGGGGCTCGGCCGCCCGGGCTGGCACATCGAGTGCTCGGCCATGGCGGAGAAGCTCCTCGGGCCTGTCTTCGAGATCCACGGCGGCGGGATCGACCTCCGCTTCCCGCACCACGAGAACGAGCTCGCCCAGTCGCGCGGGGCGGGGCGCGGCTTCGCCCAGCTGTGGGCGCACAACGGGATGCTCGAGCTGGCGCAGGAGAAGATGTCCAAGTCGCTGGGCAACATCGTCTCGCTGCGCGACTCGCTCGACGAGTGGGGCCCGGAGCCGCTCCTCCTGCTCTTCCTCGGCGCGCACTACCGCAGCCCGGTCGAGTACTCGGACGAGGCAATGGCGGCGGCGAGGACGCAGGCAGACGACTTCCGCACGGCGTTCCGCGTCGTCGAGAAGACGGGCGACGCGCCGACATGGGACGACTTCGCGGCCGCGCTCGACGACGACTTCAACACACCGCTCGCCCTCTCGATCCTCCACGCCTGGCGCTCGGCCGGCGAGCTCGAGCTGCTGGCGCGCGGACTGGCGATCTTCGGCCTGGGCGTCGAGGAAGCCGGTGCAGCGCCGCCCGAGGTCACCGCGCTCGCCGAGGCGCGCCGGGACGCCCGGGCGTCGGGGGACTACGCGCGCGCAGATGAGCTGCGTGCGGAGATCGACGCGCTCGGCTGGGAGGTCCAGGACGTTCCCGGAGGCTTCCGGCTGATCCCCAAGGCGTGAACCGCGACCTCGTCTACGGGCGCCGGCCGGTGCGAGAACTGCACCGCGCCGGCAAGCGCCAGATCCTCGAGCTGCTCGTCACCGAGCGGGCGCTCTCCGCGGAGCCGTGGCTGCGCGAGGTTCCCGGCCTGCGCCTCCAGGTCGTGCCCGAGCGGCGGCTCAACGACGCGGCCGACTCGCGCGACCACCAGGGAGTGGTCGCATTCACCGAGCCGTACCGCTACGCGGACGCCCATTCGCTCGCCGAGGGCGAGCGGCCGCTGATCGTCTGCCTCGACCAGGTCACGGACCCGCACAACCTGGGCGCGGTCGTGCGGAGCGCCGAGGGCGCCGGGGCGAGTGGCGTCGTCATCACCGAGCGGAATGCCGCGCGCGTGACGGCCGCAGTGGTCAAGGCGTCCGCCGGGGCCGTCGAGCACGTCCCGGTCGCGGTGGTCGTCAACCTCGGTCGCTACCTCGAGGAGATCAAGGGGCCGGCGCTCTGGACGTGGGCGGCGACGAGCGATGCCCAGACTCCCGTGTGGTCGGCCGACCTGCAGACGGGCGCCGCGCTGGTCTTCGGCGCGGAGGGCAAGGGGCTGCGGCCGGGCGTCCGGCGCTCGTGCGACGACGCGTTCACGATCCCGCTCGGCGGGAGCGTCGAGTCCCTGAACGTCAGCGTCGCCGCCGGCGTCGCGCTCTTCGAGGCAGCCAGGCAGCGTCGCTCCGCGTGAGGGCGCGGGGCCCGCTCCTCGCGTTCTTCGCGTTCGGCGCCTTCTGGGGCGCCTGGGGCGTGCTCCTGCCGGACGTGAAGGAGAACGTCGGCGCGTCGGTCTCCGAGTTGGGCCTCGCCCTTTTCGCGGTCGGTTTCGCTGCCCTGCCCGCGATGCTGCTCACCGGGCGGATCGTCGACCGTGTCGGCCCGCGCGCGACACCCGCGGCGCTTCTCCTTTTCGCCGTCGCCGGAGTCCTGCCCGCGTTCGCCGACTCGATCGCGGCGCTCGTCCCCACGCTCCTCTTCCTCGGCGCGGCCACGGGAGCGCTCGACGTGGTCATCAACTCGGCGGCGACGACGGTCGAGGTCGCGACGGGCCGCAGGATCATCCAGATTGCGCACGCGCTCTTCTCCGGGGGCTTTCTCGCTGCCGCGATCGGGGCGGGCATCGCCAGGGGCCTCGGGGCGGGGCCGTTGCCGGTTCTGGCCGGGGTTGCGGCTCTGGCAGTGGCCACGGCAGGGGTCAATCGGGGGTTCCCCGCGGTGCCCCGGAGGGTCAGGGAGCGCCGGTTTGCCTTCTCCAGGCGCCTGATCGTGCTGGGGGTGCTCTGCGGGGTCGCGTTCGTGGTCGAAGGGGGCATCGAGAACTGGAGCGCGCTCTTCCTGGAGACGGAGCTGGACGCCTCCCCGGCCCTGGCGGCGCTGGGACCTGGCCTCTTCGCGGCCGCGATGGTGGCGGGACGGCTGGCCGGTCAGTGGCTCGAGGTGCTGCTCGGCGACCGGCTGCTCTTCGTGACCGGAACGGCGACCGCCGGAGGAGGGCTCGTGCTCGCCGCCCTCGCACCGGCGCTGCCTCTTGCGCTCGTGGGCTTCGTACTGGGTGGCGCGGGCATCTCCGTCGCCGCGCCGATCGCCTTCGGGGCGGCGGGGCGGGACGCGGACGACAAGGACCGGGGAAGCGCCGTGGCCTCTGTCACGACCATTTCCTACCTGGGCTTCCTGGTGGGGCCGCCGCTCGTCGGCGCCGTCTCCGGGGCCTTCCACCTCCGTGCCGGACTCGGCCTCCTGGCCGGCATCGCCGTGCTCCTGTCGGTCGCAGCGGCATCATTCGGAGGCGATGCTCTATCTGTTCGACGGCTACAACATCCTGCACGCGGGTGACTTCGCCGACCGGCGCGAGCTGGTCGACGCCCTGGCGAGCTTCGTCGCCCTCAAGGGCGCCCGTGGGATCGTCGTCTTCGACGGCGTCGGCGAGGACGCGTCTTACGGCGCCCTGGAGGTGCGCTTCGCCACACCGGCCGACCCGGTGATCGAGCGCCTGGCCGCCGACAACCGCCGCAGCGAGGAGGTCTGGGTCATCTCCTCGGATCAGGCCGTTCGCGGCACCGCCGGGCAGGAGACACGGCGCCTGTCGTCGAACACGTTCGTGCGCGAGCTCGCCACCGAGCGGAAAGGCAAGCCCGCGACGGCCGCAGGCCCGGGGCGCTCCCAGATCGAAGGAGCCCTCGACGACGAGACGCGAGAGCGCCTCGAGCGCTTCCGCCGCGGTCGTTGAATTTTCGGTAGGTCCCTGCTACGATCGAGACCTCAACTTGAGGGTTAGGGTTTGCGGAGAGGCCTCCACGGCTCCCCGAAACCGCCGACAGGAGGATCACCGTGGCCCGCCGTCAGCTCGCAACAGCTCGGACCCCGGAAGAACGAAGCAGGCGAGAGCTCGAAGACCTGCAGCTCGTCGTCCGGGCGCGCAACGGCGACCAGGTCGCCCTGGACACGCTCATCCGCCGCTACACCGGCTTCGTGCGCCTCAAGGCGAGCTCGTACTTCCTCGCCGGCGGCGAGTCCGACGACCTGATCCAGGAAGGGCTGATCGGCCTCTACAAGGCCGTGCGCGACTTCCGGGCCGACAAGGAAACCTCGTTCCGGAGCTTCGCCGAGCTCTGCATCACGCGCCAGATCATCACGGCGATCAAGACCGCGACGCGCTTCAAGCACGCGCCGCTCAACACGTACGTCTCCTTCAGCCAGACGCCGGCCGGCCAGGACGACGGCGAGTGCACGCTGGGCGATGCGCTGCCCGGCCCGGGCGTCGACGACCCGGCGGTCTGCGTCATCTCCACGCAGGAGCTCCAGAGCCTCGTCTTCTGCCTCGGCACCGGACTCTCGCCGCTCGAGTCGGACGCGCTGCGCTACTACCTCGAGGGAAATTCCTACGAGGAAATGGCCGAGCTGTTGGGGTGCGACACGAAGACGATCGACAACGCGCTCCAGCGCGTGAAGCGCAAGGTGCTCCAGCACCAGAGCGAGCGCCAGGTCATCGACTCGTAGCCCGCTACGATTCGACCTGCCGCCGGAGTAGCTCAGCTGGTAGAGCAACCGCCTTGTAAGCGGTAGGTCGTGGGTTCGAGTCCCTCCTCCGGCTTGGAGGTCGTCGACCTGGCGGTCATCTGCCTGCGCGGCGGCGCACGAAGAAGTCCGCTTCAGGCGCGGATGCTCTCCCCTTAGGTGTCCGCGTCATCTCCCCTTGGACGCCGGCCTTCGACGTGCCTCTTTCGCCGGGGGAGCCTTACGCCCTATCATCGGGCCGATGGAAGGCGAGGGGCGTGTGCCCACGCCGAGGGAGCGGGCGGGGCTGGAGCTCCAGCGGCCCCCCGGCGAGCCGGCCTCCCCGGAGCGCGTGGCCTGGATCGTCGGCCTCGAAAGCGATCCGGTTCGGCGCAACCTCCTGATCACCCAGTGCTACCACGACCTTGCGACGGCGCTAGGGAAGCGCCTCGGCGCGAAGCACGCGAACTGGTGCACGTTCGCCACGTGGGCCTCACGCACCGCCGGACGCTTCATCCGCGACGAGGAGGTGCCCGCGGCCTTCCGCGACGTGCTCACCGGCTCGGCGCACCTCGACCGCGGGATCGAGCGGGCCAATCGGGCGCTCGGCCGAGTCCACGCCGACGCGGCGATCCCCAAGGACGTCGTCCTCGACATAGCCCGTCGCATCGTCCACGAAGTCGGCGAGCTGATAACGCGGGGGAACCTTGCCGTCTTCAGCGAGCTCGGGCCGGTCTTCGCGCGCGCGATCGCCGCGCTCGACGAGGACGGGGACGGTGCTGCGGTGCGGCGACTCGGCGAGACCCTGATCGAGGGCCCCAGCGAACGTGGCGGCCAGACGCGCCTTCGCCTCGCCCTCAACGGGTACGCGCGGGCGCGCTCCGAGCCGGACCCGCACCGGCAGGCGGAGCTCACGCTTCTGGCGAACGCACGCATCGGCCGCCACGAGCAGATCCGGCTCCAGCCCTACATCGCCGGCTCGATCGAGGCGCCGATCCGCCTCGCTCTGCTCGATCCGGCGGACGAGGCCGCCCGCAGGCTTCCCCGAGGGCTGCGGACGCTCTGCCGTGGCGCTCTGCGGGTCGCCCTCCGCGACGCGTCCAGGGCCGCCGAGCGCCACTGGGAGGAGCTGTGCACGCGCGAGCTCATGACGCTCCAGTTGCCGGGCGAGACGCTCGTCCTCGGCCGGCAGCTCCCAGCTCCGAAGGGGCAGCCGCTCTACCCCGCGCTGCTCGATCCGATCGACGACCCCGAGACGCTGGACTTCCTGCGCCGGCAGGACGCCGACCACCCGGCGCCCCTGGGCGGCGCGGTCAACTGGACGAAGCTCGCCGACCGGATGCGATACATCGTCGACCTGTTTCGGTCGCGCCAGCTGGACGAAGCGCTGCAGGCTCGGCCGTTCACGGCCGACCAGCAGCGGCAGCTCGACGCGGGCCTGCGCGTGAAGGGACCGCTCTAAGTTCCGCTCGAACTCGTGCCGGACCCGTTCAAAGCCGGAAGCGACGAATCCGGCGACGGCAACGGTCTCCAGGGGCGAGATCGTGTCACAGGAGGATGGTCGCCCATGAGCGCGATCACACCACGTCCCGACGGCGGAGGAGCCACGCGGCGACGACGACGAACACCGCCGTGTAAGCCGCCAGCACGAGCGTCGCCTGGCTTCCGCCGACGAACGGGCCGGAGAAGGAGCCGGGGCCTCGGTCGCCGACGTCATCCGGCGAGACTCCGAGCACGGCGACCAACGAGTAGCCGTTCGCGCGCACGAAGAACTCCACGAGGCGGTCGAGGACGCTGATCTCGCCGGCCAGCGCGCTGAAGAGCCCTTCGATGACGAACGCGTACAGGATGCCGATCCCGGTCGCCAGGGCGGTCCCGCGCGTGAGGATCGCCAGCAGCATCCCGAGCGCCGCCCAGGCGGCGAAGATCAACCAGCCGCCGGCAAGCCCGCGGAAGAGGAGCCATGCGGAGGGCCACGTCACGTTGGCCCCCTCGGCTGCCGCGATCGCCAGGCTCGAGACGACGCCGAGCGCGTAGGCGACGAGCACGAACATGCCGAGCGTGGCCGCGATCGCGATCAGCTTGGCGCCGAAGACCTGCAGACGGCCGGGCCCCTGCGTGAAGAGGGTCCTGAGCGTCCCCCAGCCGTACTCGCTTCCGATCGTGAGCACGCCGAGCATCAGGGCCAGCACCCCGCCGAAGAACGGGAAGCCGGCCATCAGCGTTCCGACGAGGCTCTCCGGCAGCAGCTCGGCGAGCGAGGCGCGCGATGGGTCGTTCGTGTACTGGACGTACGGGACTACGTAGGCGAACGTGAGCGCGAGCGCAGCCCAGATCCCGAGCAGGATCCAGGTGCTCGCGCGCTTGCCGAGCAAGAGAAGCTCGGCGCTGACGATGCGGATCATGCTTCCTCCTCTGCGTTGGTGAGCTCGAGAAAGACCTTCTCCAGGGACGCGCGCTCGGGGCGGAGCTCGCTCACGGCGATTCCGGCCTCGACCAGCGCGCGGTTGATCTCGACGGCCGCGGCAGGCTCGGCCGCGATGCGGAGGCCGTCGTCATCGCGCTCGACCTCCTCGACACCGCGGAAGTCGGCGAGTAGCCGCTGTGCTTCGCCGAGGGGCTCGGCGCGGAGCCACAGGCCCTCGCGGCCGCGGAGCTCGTCCACGGTTCCCTCGCCGACGAGGCTGCCCTGGCTGATCACGCCCACGCGGTCGCAGACCTGCTCGACCTCGCCCATGAGATGGCTGGAGAGCAGGACGGTGCGGTCGCCGCGGCCGAGGCTGCGGATGAACGGGCGCATCTCGGCCATGCCGGCGGGGTCCATGCCGTTGGTCGGCTCGTCGAGGATCAGGAGCTCGGGATCCTTGAGCAGCGCCGCGGCGATCCCGAGCCGCTGCTTCATCCCGAGCGAGTAGGTGCGGAAGCGATCCCCGGCCCTGCCGGCCAGGTCGACGTCCGCGAGGACGGTCGCGATGCGCGACTCCGGGACCCGCGCGTAGCGGGCGAGGACCCGCAGGTTGTCGCGCCCGGAGAGATACGGGTAGAACGTGGGCGTCTCGATCAGCGAGCCGAGGCGGGCGAGCGCCCTGGACGTCCCCGGCTTGGCGCCGAGGACGAGCGCGCTGCCCGTCGTGGGCCAAATCAGCCCGAGAAGCATTCGCAGCGTCGTCGTCTTGCCGGCGCCGTTGGGGCCGAGAAATCCGTAGACCTCGCCCCGGCGCACGTTGAGGCTCAGCCCGTCGACGGCCTGAATCCGGTCGCCGTAGCGCTTGCCGAGCTCGTGCGTTTCCACAACGAGTTGGGTGGTGTTCTCAGTCATGCCTCCACGGTAGAAAGGCCCCACCCGCAGCCACAACGCCCTCAGGAAGGAACTTCGGCGTCCCCCTCAGGGAGGACGCAGATCCTCCCCGGGGGCGACTCGGCGAAGGCGCTTCCTGGGTACTTTCTGGAGCAGTGCGCAAGCTGAGCAGCCGAAGTCTCCTGATCGACGCCGCCATCGCGGGCGCCGTGCTGGCTGCGGCCCTCGGTGCGATTGCGCACGGCGGCTTCGACGAGAGCGACAAGGGCCTCGACGTGGTCGGCGGCGTCCTGGCCGCGCTGACCGCGCTGCCGCTCGCGGCGCGGCGCCTCGCGCCACTTCCCGTCTTCGCCCTCGTGACCGCTGCGACGGCGACCCTGTACGGCCTTCGCTACGGGCTCGGCCCGCCGATCGGCTTCGCCATCGCCCTCTACACGGTCGCCGAGCAGCCGGAGGTCGAGCGCCCTCGGTTGCGGCTCGGCTTCCTGGTCGCCAGCATCGTCGTCCTCCTCGCGCCTCACCTGATCCGCGACGGGTTCGCGCCTGAGCTCCTGCTCGGCGCGGTCGTGTGGCTGGCGGCCTGGTTCGCCGGCGACCGCTCGCGTCTGCGGCAGGAGCGGATCGCCGAGCTGGAGGAGCGCGCGCAGCGCGCCGAGCACGAGGCCGAGCGCGAGCGGCGCCTCGCGGCCGCGGAGGAGCGCATGCGCATCGCCCGCGACCTGCACGACTCGGCCGGCCACGCGATCAGCGTCATCCTCGTTCAGGCGGGCGCCGCCCGCCTGCTCCAGGAGCGGGACCCGGCCGGTGCCCGCGCCGCGCTCGAAACGGTCGAGGAGGTCGCGCGCGACACGCTCGGCGAGATCGACCAGCTCGTCCGCGCGCTGCGCGAGGACCTGCCTGCCGGCGAGGTCGAGCCGCCGCCGGGGCTGGCCGCGCTGGATGCGCTGGCCGAGCGCTACCGCGGTTCGGGCCTCGCCGTGACCGTCACGGTCGACGGTTCGCGGAGGACGCTCAGCCCGGCGGTCGACCAGGCGGCGTACCGGATCCTCCAGGAGGCGCTCACGAACGCGGCCTGGCACGGACGCGGGAGCGCGCAGGTCGAGATCGCGTTCGCGCCCGCCTCGCTGGAGATCGCCGTCACGAACCGGGCGGAGGCGGGCGAGGCTGCGCCCGATCGCGGCGGGCACGGGATCGTCGGCATGCGCGAGCGCGCGCAGCTGCTCGGAGGGACGCTCGAGGCCGGGGCGGACAACGGCTCGTTCCGCGTCCACGCGCAGCTCCCGTACGAGGGTGGGTTGTGACGGACATGCCCATCCGCGTGCTCCTCGTGGACGACGACGACCTCATGCGCGCCGGGCTCAAGGCCGTCCTGTCGAGCGACGACGCCATCGACGTCGTGGGCGAGGCCTCCGACGGCCGCGCCGCGGTCGAGCAGGTGCGCGAGCTCGAGCCGGCCGTCGTGCTGATGGACGTTCGAATGCCCGATCTCGACGGCATCTCGGCGACCCGGGAGGTGCTCGGGACCTCGCCCGAGGTCAAGGTCATGATCCTCACGACCTTCGAGCAGGACGACTACATCTTCGGGGCGCTCAACGCCGGCGCGTCCGGCTTCCTGCTCAAGCGGACGAGCCCTGAGGATTTGATCGCGGGCATCCACACGGTCGCGGTCGGCGACTCGCTCCTGTCGCCCTCGGTCACCCGCCGCGTGATCGACCGCATGGCGAACCAGCCGGGTGCAGAGAGGCCCTACGACGAGCGGCTCGACGACCTCACGCCGCGGGAGCGCGAGGTGCTGGCGCAGCTGGCGCGCGGCCTCTCGAACGGCGAGATCGCCGAAGAGCTCGTGATCGAGGAGTCCACCGTGAAGACCCACGTCAAACGGATCCTCATGAAGCTGCACCTGCGCGACCGCGTGCAGGCGGTGATCTTCGCCTACGAAAGCGGGCTGACGCGGGCCGGGTCAGGACCGGGCTAGCCCTGGATCCGCTCGTTATCCGGGTCGACCAGCGCGTCCTCGGCCACGACGGCGTCGACCGGCTCTCCCAGTGCCTCTACCTCGACTTTCGCGCCGGGCTCGAAGCCCGCAGGCAGATACGCAAGCCCGATGTTGCGCGCGACGGTGAACCCGTAGCCCGCGCTCCGCAGTCTGCCGACGATCTCGCCGCCCGCTCGCACGGCCTCGCCGCCGTAGACCGGTAGGTACTCCTCGCCGCCGACGAGCAGCGTCCGGAGTCGCCGGGACGGCCGGTCGTCGAGCGCATCCCGACCGTTGAACTCGCCCTTGTCGAGCGCGACGCAGAAGCCGAGCCCGGCCTCGTAGGGCGTGTCCCCGGCGGTCAGGTCGGTGCCGAAGTAGCGGTAGCCCTTCTCGAGCCGGAGCGAGTCGAGCACGCGGTAGCCGCCGGGCTCGATCCCGTGTGACTCGCCTGCTTCGAGCAGCCGGTCCCACACCTGCACGGCCGCATCGGGCGCCACGTAGAGCTCGAACCCGAGCTCGCCGACGTACGTGATCCGCTGGGCGAGCACCTGCGCGTCGCCGACCCGGATCGTCCGCGCGGCGCGGAACGGCAACGCGTCGTTTCCGACCTCGTCCTCGGTGACGGCCGCGAGCACATCTCGCGTCCGGGGGCCCCAGAGCCCGAGGACGGCGAGCTCCTCCGAGACGTCGCGGAGCTCGACCTCGCCGTCTTCCTCGCGGTAGTTGAGCCGCAGCCACCCGAGGTCCGAGTCGATCGTCCCCGCCCCGGTGACCACGCGGAAGCGCGAGTCGCCGAGCCGGGTGACGGTCACGTCGGCCACGATCCCGCCGCGGTCGTTCAGGAACTGCGTGTAGACGACGCTTCCGACCGGGCGGTCGATGCGGTTGTCGGCAACGCGCTCGAGCAGGGGCAGAGCGCCCGGTCCGGAGACCTCGATCTTCCCGAACGAGGTCATGTCGATGATCCCCACCCGCTCGCGGAAGGCCTCGTGCTCCACCCGGAGCCGCCCGAACCAGGGCGGCTTCGTGAACCCGAACGCGCGCTGGTCGGCGCCGGCCCTGCGGCTCGGCTGTCCCGGCTCGAAGAAGTCCGCGCGCTCCCACCCGTTCTTCGTCCCGAAGACGGCACCGAGGTCTTCCAGCCGCCCGTTCAGCGGTGAAAGCCGTTTCGGCCTGCCCCACTCGTCGACGTCGAAGGGATAGCGGAGGCGGTAGTAGTAGCGGTAGACCTCGCGTGCGGTCTCCCGCGCGAAGCCGGGATCCCGGTAGGCGGCGCCGAAGCGCCAGGCGCGGTAGCCGGTCACGTCGAGCTCGGTCTCGCCCTCGGTGATCCACTCGGCCACCGTCTTCCCGAGGCCGCCCGCGCCGCCGAACCCGTTGAGCGAGAGCCCGGCGGCCGTCCAGAAGCCGGGCACGCCGGGCGTCGGCCCGAGGAGAGGATTGCCGTCCGGGGTCATCGCGTCGGGATGGCAGATGAGGGCGACGACGCCCGCGTCGCGCAGGAAGGGGAAGCGACGCACGGCCCCGTCCATGAGCTGGGCGAAGCGCTCGTGGTCCGGCGGGACCGGCGTGCCCGCGTGCTCCCAGGGCACGCCGTCGACCCAGCGCGCGACCGGGTTGGGCTCGTAGCCGCCGAAGAGGATCCCGCCGGCCTCCGACTTCCCGTAGACGAGGTTGTCGAGGTCGCGGAAGCAGGGCATCTCCCGCGGCAGCTCGTGGCGGTCCACGGCGGCGAGGGCGATGTGCTGGTGGTCGACCGGCACCGACGGCGTGAACGCGCCGACCATCGCGGAGACCTGCGGCGCCCACATCCCGCAGGCGTTGACGACAAGCTCGGTCTCGATCGGCCCGGCGTCGGTCTCGACGGCCGTGACCTCGCCTGACGGCCCGAGCCGGATCCCCGTTACGCGCCGCCCGGTCTCGATCCGTGCGCCGAGCTCGCGGGCCGCGCTCGCGAGTGCGTGGGTCGCGATGTGCGGGTCGACCGACCCGTCGTCCTCGATCCAGATCGCCCCGTGGAGCGACTCGCGCGTGGCGGCCGGCAGGAGGCGTACGACCTCGTCCGGCGAGAGCACCTCGACGTCGAGGCCGATCCCGCGCGCCCGGCTGGCGCCGCGCTCGAGCTCCTCCAGGCTCTCGGGGCTCGAGGCGATGCGGAGGCTGCCGACGCTGTCGAAGACGCCGAGCTCGCGGTAGAGCTCCACGCTGTAGCGGCGGAAGCGCATCATCGTGGGGGAGGGGTTGAACTGGGTGACGAGGCCGGCCGCGTGGCAGGTCGAGCCGCTGGTCAGCTCGGCCTTCTCGAGCAGGAGCACGTCGTGCCGCCCGGCCTTCGCGAGGTGGTATGCGACGCTACAGCCGGTGATCCCGCCCCCGATGACGACGATCGCGGCCCGTTCGCTCATTTCACGCCGCACCCCTCTCTGCGATAGAAACCTGGACGCGTGAGCGTAGACGGAACTCTCGAGCTCGTCCTGGCCAAGGTCCCGGAGCTTTCCGGGGCTGACGACGTGGCCGAGCTCCCCGGCGGGCTCACGAACACGAACTACAAGGTCACAACCGCGTCAGGCGCCTACGTCGTCCGCGTCTCGGCCAAGGACGCGGGCCTGCTCGCGATCGACCGCGAGAACGAGTACCTGAACACGGTGGCCGCCGCGGACGCCGGCGTCGGGGCGGCCGTGACCGCGTACCTCCCCGAGTTGAACGTGCTCGTGCTCGAGTTCATCCAGGGGCAGACGCAGAGCCCGGAGGGGCTGCGTCGCGGCGACAAGCTCGACCAGGTCGCCGCCGCCTGCCGGAAGCTCCACGGCGCGCGGCGCTTCCGCGACGACTTCAACATGTTCCGCATCCAGGCGCGCTACCTGAAGCTCGTCCAAGAGCGCGGCTTCCGGCTCCCCGAGCGCTACCTCGAGTTCGAGCCGCAGGTGCGCGCGATCGAGGCGGCCATGGCCGTCCGCGACGAGGGGACGGTCCCGTGCAACAACGATCTCCTGGCCGAGAACTTTATCGACGTCGGCGGCGAGTTCAGGCTGATCGACTACGAGTACTCGGGCAACAACGACGCCTGCTTCGAGCTCGGCAACGTCTGGAGCGAGTCGAACCTCGCGCTCGAGCAGCTCGACGAGCTCGTCGGCCACTACTACGGCCGGCAGCTCCGCAACAAGGTCGCCCGGGCGCGCCTGTGGGGGCTGATGTCGAAGTACGGCTGGACGCTCTGGGCCTCGATCCAGGACAGCGTCTCCGAGATCGACTTCGACTTCTGGGAGTGGGGGATGGAGAAGTACGTGCGCGCCGTCGCCGAGTTCGACGGTCCCGACTTCGAGCGCCTGCTCGAAGACGTCACGCGCGACGACTGAACGGCTCCGAGACGTACTTGGGCACGACCATCGCCCAGGCGTTGAGGACGAGCTCCTGCATCTCCTCCTCGTCGATCGCGTCCAGGTGGACGCAGACCCAGTGGAAGCGCATGTCGGTCTTGCCCGGCAGGAAGAACTTGTCGGGCTCGTTCTCGACGAGCGCCTGCCGCCAGTCCTTGGGGAAGGCGAAGCCCATGTCCCGCTCGTCCTTGGAGAAGGCGACGAAGACGATCTGCTTGACCCGGAACTTGATCCGCCCGCGGACGAAGACCTCGTAGGCGCGCGGCAGCGTCTGCACGTAGTGCCGCACGTCCTCCACGGTCACGGCCATGTGGCCACTGTAGAACGAGACAGGCCGCCGGTCGTCGCCGGCGGCCCGTCGGATGCGCAATTGCTCTAGCGGAGCGAGATCGCGACCTGCTCCATGAGGTCGTAGGCGTCCTGCATGCCCGCCTCCATCCCCGACTCCATGATCGCGTCGCGAATCTCCCTGCTCGGGGCGTCGACGAGCACCTTGACGATCGTGCGCCCGTCGGTCTCCTCGAGCGTCACCGTGTTGACCGTGGCGTTCTCGTCCGGGTTCGGGATGCCCTCATAGGCCTCGGTCGAGACGATCCGGTCGTACGGCTCGATCTCGCGGTACTCGCCGTGGAACGCGACCTCGAAGCCGTCGTCCGTCACGCTGACGTAGCGCCACGTGCCTCCGACCCGCAGGTCGATCTCGGCGACAGTCACCTCGCCGCGGTTGGCGTGCCACCACTGCTTGACGAGCTCCGGGGTCGTCCACGCTTTCCAGATGAGCTCCTTCGGGGCGTCGAACTCCCGCGTGATCAGGATCTGCGTGTCCGCCGGGAGCGTGACCTTCGCAGTTCCGCTACTTGCCACCATCGTCTTCCTCCTTCTCCTTGAGCTCCTTCAACACGACATCCAGCTGGTCGAACCGCTCCGACCAGGTGCGCTCGTAGGCCCGTACCCAGTCGTGGATGGGCTTTAGCGCGCGGCCGTTGAGCCGGTACACCCGCTGCCGTCCGTCGTTGCGCACGTCGACCACTCCCACCTCTCGCAGCACCCTGAGGTGCTTGGACACCTGTGGTTGGGCCATGCCGAGCAGGCCGACGAGGTCGTTCACGGGTCGCTCCCCGCCGGCGAGGACGTCCAGGATCTGCCGCCGCCGGGGCTCTGCCACCGCGTTGAACGCGTCTGCGGTCGTCGCTGCTCGTGCCATGGCGGTGACTATATATGCCTATATAGGAATATGTCAAGCGGTAGGATTCCACCTGCAAATGGGCAGGTTCGCCGTCATCCGCGAGGCCGGGCCGGGGTGGGACTCGGCGAAGCCTCTGCGCGAGCAGGAAGCGTGGCCCGAGCACGCCGACTTCATGAACGCGCTCGACGCCGAGGGCTTCGTCGTCCTCGGCGGACCGGTCGGCGGCGGCCCGAAGACACTGCTCATGGTGGAGGCGCAGAGCGAGGACGACATCCGTCGCCGCTTCGACGAGGATCCGTGGGCGCCCCTCGGCCTGCTCACGGTTGCGAGCGTCGAGCCGTGGGAGATCCTGCTCGGGAAGGGGCTCTAGTGGCGGCCTTCGTCGTCACCGAGGTTTCGGGCCCGAGCTGGGACGCGTCGCGCGCCCGCCGGGAGCAGGACGGCTGGGACGAGCACGCGGCCTTCATGGATGCCCTGGTCGACGACGGCTTCGTCGTCCTCGGCGGGCCGATCGGGGACGGCGAGCGGGTCATGCTCGTGGTCGAGGCCGAGGACGAAGACGAGGTCCGGCGGCGGTTCGCGCGGGATCCGTGGCTGCCGGCGGGCATCCTCGAGATCGCCTCGATCGAGCCCTGGACGATCTGGCTCGACGCCCGGAAAACCTAGGCTCGCGTCGGAATGACGACCCGACGCGGGTCGTTTAACACAGTGATATGCGAACCATGCGTGATATCCGGGATGAGCTCGAGCGTGCCGTCGATCGGCGCGCCGAGCTCTGGCACGAGCTCGGTGAAGGCGTCAACCCGGCCAAGTCGGCCGAGGCCGCCGAGCTCTCGCAGAAGATCGACGAGCTCTGGGCGGAGGCACGCGCCCTCAAGGCGCACTCCACCTTCGGCCCGTCCGACGCCATCCGCGCGCGTGCGCGGAAAGAGGAGCGCCTCGAGCGCGACTCGCACCGCCTCAAGGCGGCCTAGACCTCAATCAACCGAGAAGGCGGCTCAGGCCGCCTTCTCGTCTGCTGGGAGCACGCGGCTCGCCGCGAGCGGAATCAGGTAGCCGCAGCGGGTGCAGACGACGACGATCGCCTCGATCGAATCCTTCGCGCCGTTCACGGACGCGATCTTGCATGGATGCTGGCCCACGCCGAGCTGATCGACCGCCTTGCAGAGCGGGCAGGAGATCGCATAGCGCGCAAGGTGGGCCTCGACGACAGCGACGTCGACGCCGGCGGCCGCAGTTTTCGCCATGCTTCCGACGGTAGCGGCGCCGTCCCCGCAGGTCACCCCCGGTTCGGGGGATAGTGACGAAAGTCAACAATGCGAATCCTGCTCGTCTCCCAGATGTACCCGGGGCCCTCGGCGCCCGACCTCGGCGTCTTCGTCGCCGACCTCGCCTCGGCCCTCGAGGAACGCGGTCACGAGCTGACCTATGCCGTGATCGACCACCGCGGACGCTCGCGGGCGAAGTACCTGAAGCTTGGCCGGGACGCCGTGCGCGAGGCGCGCCGCTTTCGCCCCGACGTGGTCTACGGCCACTTCCTCTTCCCTGCCGGGGGAGCCGCCGCCGCAGCCGCGCGCGCCTCCGGTGCCGGCCTCGTCGTCACCGCCCACGGCCAGGACGTCCGCAACCTCGGCTCCATCCCGGGGGTGACGTCGGCCACGCGTCTCGCGGCGAGCCGCGCGCGCGTCGTCGCAGTCTCGGACTTCCTGCGCCGCGAGCTCGTCGCCCGGGTGCCCTCGCTCGACGGCCGCGTCGAGGTGATCGACTGCGGGGTCGACCTCGAACGGTTCCAGGGCCGCGACGCGGTAGAGCTGAGGGGGAAGCTGGGCTGGGCGGGCGACCCGCCCTTCTACGTCCTCGTCGGCTCGCTCGTGGAGCACAAGAACCCGGTGCGGCTGGCCGAGGCGTTCCAGCGGCTCGACCGGGGCAGCCTGGCGATCGTCGGCGACGGGCCGCTGCGGCGCGAGCTCGAAGGCCGCCCGCGCGTGCGCGTCGTGGGCCGGGTCTCGCACGAGGAGGTTGCGGACTGGATCGGCGCGTCCGACGTCGTCTGCCAGCCGAGCCTCGTGGAGGCGTTCGGGCAGGCGCTCCTCGAAGGCCTGGCGAGCGAGCGCTCCGTGGTCGCGACCCGGGTCGGAGGGCCGCCCGAGTTCGTCCCGCCCGAGGCGGGCGTCCTCGTCGACCCGACGAGCGTCGACGCGATCGAGTCGGGGCTCCGGGACGCTGCCGCGCTGCCGAGCCCGAATCCGGCCGCTCGTGCCGCGGCCGCCGAGCACGACGTGCGCCGTCAGGCCGAGCGCGTCGAGCGGGTGCTGCAGGCCGCCGCGGCACAATGAGTCTCGTGCACGGCCATCACCACGCCGCGTCCCACCCGTCCGGCGTTCGTGACCGCCGGCTCCTGGCGGTCTCGCTCGCCCTCCTCCTCGCCTTCATGGTCGCGGAGGTCGTCTTCGGGATCCTGGCGAGCTCGCTGGCGCTGCTCGCGGACGCGGGGCACATGCTCACGGATGCCGCCGCGCTCGCGCTGGCGCTCGTCGCCGCCTCTCTCGCCACACGCCCCGCGGGAGGCCGCTGGACGTTCGGCTTCGGCCGAGTCGAGATCCTGGCGGCGCAGGTGAACGGGCTCACCCTGCTCCTCTTCGGTCTCTGGATCGTCGTCGAAGCGGTCCGGCGGCTCGTTACCCCGCCCGACGTCGACGCGGCGGTCGTCGGGGTCGTCGCCCTGGTGGGTATCGCCGTCAACCTGATCGTCGTCGCGCTCCTCGCGCGGGCCGAGCGCCAGAGCCTCAACGTGCGCGGCGCGTACCTGCACATCGTCACCGACCTGGCAGCCTTCGTCGGTACCGCGATCGCGGCGGGCCTGATCCTGCTGACGGGGTGGGACCGCTTCGACCCGCTCGCGTCGCTCCTCGTCGCCGCGCTCATGTTCGCGGCCGCGTGGTCGCTCCTGCGGGAGTCAGGGCGAATCTTCCTCGAGGGGGCTCCGAGCTCGGCGCCGCCCGGCGACGTCGGCAGGGCGATCGTGCGCCACCCCGGCGTCGTCGAGGCGCACGACCTCCACGTCTGGACGGTTACCGACGGCTTCCCGGCGCTCTCGGCGCACGTCCTCGTGCAGCCGGGCGCGGACTGCCACCGGATCCGCCTGGAGCTCGAGCGCCTGCTCCACGACAGCTTCGGGATCGACCACACGACGCTCCAGGTGGAGCACGTCGGGTCGGCGAGCGGGCTCGAGATCAGCCGGTCGGCTCGGACGCGCTGAGGTCTGCGAGACGCAGCTCGATCAGCGGGCCGACGGTGCGGTCGAGGCCGGCCTCGCGCGCGAGCTCGAGCGCCTCGGCGTAAGTTTCCTTCGCCTTCGCCGGGAGGCCCTGCTTCATTCGGTTGTCGCCGAGCACGATCAGCTTGCGGATGCGCTCGTCGGCCTCCATCGGCGCGCACCGTACCACGGAGAGCCGGTTTCAAGCTGCTAGCCTGAGCCCGTGCTTCAGGTTCTCGCGGTTCTCCAGGTGCTGCTTTCGGCTGTCCTCATTGCCCTGGTGCTCATGCACTCGGGGCGGGACACGGGCTTCGGCGGGCTCGGCTTCACGCCGGCCTCGCAGGGCGGTCAGCACATCGTCGAGCGGAACCTGACCCGCCTCACCGTCGTCGTCGCGCTCATCTTCGCCGCGAACACGGTCGCGCTCTTCTACCAGTTCGACTAGCCGTCAGCCGCCGGCGATAGCAGCGACGAGCCTGATCGTCTCGCTGCCCTCGAGCGTGGTCTCGAGCCCGTCGCCCTCGCGGACGTCGATCCCGTCCACGTAGACGTTCACGAGCGGGCGGAGGTCGCCGCGCTCGTCGAAGACGAGGTTCGCCACCGGCAGTGCTCTGAGAGCCTCGCCGACGGTCCCGGCGTCGGGCTCGAACCGGCTCGCGCCGCCGGCCTCGGCGGCCAGCATCGACGGAAGGAGGACTACCGCCACTCCGCCGCCTCCACCGAGAGGATCGGCGGAAGCTGGGAGGCGGCCTCGATCCACGTCTCGCCGGTGTCCGGGGAGACGAAGAGCGATCCGCTCTGGGCGCCGAAGTAGATGCCGGCCGAATCGAGCCTGTCCGAGGAGAACCCCTCCCGCATCACTGCGCCCCAGGCCGGCTCCGGGAGCCCGCTTGTCAGGAGCGACCAGGACGCGCCGCCGTCGTGCGTTCGATAGACACCGAGCCGCCCGTCGCAGGTCACGCGGTTCTGCGCGCCCTCCTCGGGGATGACGAACGCGACGTCGGGATCGCGGTGGTCGAGCGCGAGCGGGAAGCCGAAGCCGCTCGGCAGCCCGTTGCCCTCCAGCCGCTCCCAGTGCTCGCCGCGGTCGTCGGAGCGGTAGACGCCGCAGTGGTTCTGCTGCCAGAGGCGGTCGGGGCGCGCCGGATGGACGAGCAGCTTGTGGACGCACTGTCCCAGCTCGGGAAACGGGTCGGGCAGGAAGTCGGCGGCCGTGCCCTGGTTGGCCGGTGTCCACGTCTCGCCGCCGTCCTCGGTGCGGAAGACGCCCGCCGCGGAGATGCCGACGTACATCCGCTGAGGCTCGTCCGGGTCGAGCGCGATCGAGTGGCAGCACATCCCGCCTGCGCCCGGGAGCCACCGCTCGCGGGTCTCGTGCCTGACGATGCCGTCGACCGGCTCCCAGTTCTCGCCGCCGTCGTCCGTGCGGAAGAGGACGCCGGGCGCGCCGCCGAGCCAGAGGCGCCCGTCCTGGCCCGGTCGGCCCGGCTCGATGTGCCAGGTCTTCTCGAGCGTCAGGCCGGTGTCCTCGGGAAGGCCGAGCTCCCCGGCGCGCTGCCACGTCTCGCCGCGGTCCGTCGAGCGGTGCGTGGTCGCGCCGTAGACCTCGTTGTTCGTGGCGGCGTGGATCGTCCCGTCGCGCGGGTCGACGACCGCGTGGAAGACCGACCAGCCGGTCAGGAACGGTCCCGAGAGCGACCAATCCCGGCGCTCCTCGTCGCTCTCGAGGAGGAACAGTCCCTTGCGTGTGCCTGCGAGGACGAGAACGCTCATCAGAGGCCCGGGCCGGAGCCCGTGCCCACGATGGTAAACGCTTCGGTCGCAACCGCAGGGACGAGTGTCCCGAAGGGATAGCGCTCGTCGTAGAAGTCGCTGCGGTTCACGAGGGTGACGTCCTCGGTGAGCCCGAGGAGCCCGGCGGCGAGGGCCGGGAACGAGGTCGTGAAGCGGAGGTTGACGAGGGGCGTCGTCACCTTGCCGCCTTCGATGCGGAAGGTGCCGTCGCGTGTCATGCCGGTGATGATCCCCTCGCGCGGGTCGACCACGCCGAGGTAGTGCAGGCGCGTGACGTAGATGCCGTCGCCGACACGTTCGGCCAGCTCGTCCACCGAGGCCGCGTCTCCTCCGGCCAGCGAGAGGTTGAACGGCACCGGCCCGAAGGCCTGCGCCGGCGCGCTCAGCCCGTGCCCGGTCGACTCCCGCTCGGCCTGCTTCGCGGTACGGCGGTCCCAGACGACGTCGCGGGCCACGCCTTCCTCGACCATCAGGACGCGCTCCTTGGGCACACCCTCGAGATCGAAGGCCTTCGCATAGCCGCGCGGGTCGAGCCCGTCGTCCCAGAGCGTGAACCCGTCGCCGAAGAGCTTCTCGCCGAGGCGGCCGGACAGGTAGCTGCGGCCCTCGAGGAGCGCGAGCGCGTTCAGGGACGTGAAGCCGAAGTAGACGAGGAGCTCGGAGACCGCGTACGGCTCGAGCACCGCGCGGAAGGTGGTCGGCTCGATCTGGCCCGCGCTCTTCGTCCGGGCGGCCTTCTCGGCCGCCTCGCGCGCGACCGTGGCGGGATCGATCTCGGCCGCGCGCCAGGACGTCGCCTCGGCGTAGCCGGAGACGTCATCGCCGGCCGCGAGCGTCAGCACGCTCACGTCGGTGGTCGCCTGGGAGACGGCATGTCCGGTCGTCGACGCGACGGCGACCTCGGTCGCGCCGCTCGTGTAGTAGCCGTACAGCCCGAGATCGGACGCGGCCGCGATCGCGGCGGCGGCCTGCTCGGCCTGGTCCTCGGGCGTCTGGGCTGCGGTCTCCTCGTCGAAGCCCTCGACGTCGGGCACCTGGCTGGGCGGCTGCAGGCCGGGATAGCCGGGGTCGACGGGGGAGCGCTCGGCGGCCTCTCCGGCGCGCCTGGCGACCGCGGCGAGGCCGTCGTCGTCCGTCCGGTTCGTCGTCGCGCACCCGACGCGGCCGTCCCGCACGACGCGGACCGTCACGCTCTCGTCGCGGATCAGCGTCGGCTGGTGGACGGCGGAGGCGGCGAAGCGGGCGAATCCGGAGCGCTCGACGTGAACGGACGCATCCGCCTCGTCTCCCTCCGACGCGCGCACCGCGCGCTCCGCGAGATCGAGCGCGCGGCTCACGAGCGCACGCCCACCTGCACGTCACGGAAGCGTGCCGGAGACGTGCCGTGCGAGACGTGCGCGTGCTGGCCCGGCTGGCCCTTGCCGCAGTTCGTGAGGCCGTACATCGTCCACTCGTCGGGCCCGGCGACGGCGTCGAGCCGGCCCCAGAACTCCGGCGTGACGCCCATGTACGTAGCGTCGCGGAGCATCCGCCCGAGCCTGCCCTTCTTGATCTCCCACGCGATCTGGGTCCCGAACTGGAAGTTGAGGCGCTTGTCGTCGATCGACCAGCTCTTGTTCGTGCAGAGATAGAGCCCGTCGTCGACGTCCGCGAGCAGGTCCTCGAGCGAGCCGGCGCCGGGCTCGAGGTGGAGGTTGGTCATGCGCACGAGCGGCATCCGGCTCCAGTTGTCCGCGCGCATGGAGCCGCCGAGGTCGCGACCGATCAGCGCGGAGGTCTCGCGCGAGGCGAGGTAGCCGGTGAGGATGCCGCCCTCGACGACGGGCTGGCGCCGTGCGGGCGCGCCCTCGTCGTCCCAGCCGAAGCTCCCGAGGCCGAGCGGCGTCGTCGGGTCGGCGGTGATGTTCATGTGCTCGGACCCGTAGCGCAGGCTCCCCAGGTCGACGGGCTTGAGGAAGCTCGTGCCCGCATAGGCGGCCTCGGTGCCGTAGACGCGGTCGAGCTCGGTCGGGTGCCCGACCGACTCGTGTACCTGGAGCTCCATCTGCTCGGCGTCGATCACGATCGTCGTGACGCCGGCCGGGCAGGCGTCGGCGGTGAGGAGCGCGGCCGCCTCCTCGCCGATGCGCGGCGCCTCGCGGTCGAGCCCGAGCTGCTCGACGTACTCCCAGCCGCCCTGGCCGCTCGAGCCGCCGTGCGCGCTCGGGTAGCTCCGGTTCTGGACGCGTCCGTCGTCGGAGACGGCCAGCGCGTCGATGCCGCCGCCGCACTCGACGAAGCGCTGCGTGATCCGCGCGCCCTCGCTCGAGTGGAAGACGCGCCGCTCGCTCATGGCGCGGACCGTCGCCTCGGTGATCTTCACCTCGGGCCGGCGCATGCCCTCCTCGGCGCGCAGGCAGAGGGCGATCTTCTCCTCGAGCGGCACCTCGACCGGGTCGCGCTCGACCTTCGGCTCGTACTCGCCGCTGGCCGGCGGCACCGGTGCAAGTTCCACGCGCGTGCGCGCGCGCGAGGCGCTCGCGCGGGCGAAGGCGACGGCCCGCACGGCGGCGTCGCGGGCGCCCTCCTCGGACAGGCGGGGATCGCCGGCGAAGCCCCAGGCGCCGTCGACGAGCACGCGAACCCCGATGCCCTCGGTCTCGGCATCGGAGACGGAGTCCACCTCGCCGTTCTTCGTGGAGACGTTCTGCGCGCGGCGCTGGACGATGCGGGCGTCGGCGTAGCCCGCTCCCGCGGAGAGGGCGGCGTCGAGCGCGCGTTCTGCGAGGTCCTGCACGGCGGCCCGTACATTACTGACGCCGGTCATCGCCGCGGCGGTTCCAAGAATGAAGAAGGGCGCCTTTTCAGGGCGCCCTCGCATGCGCTGGAGAGGACTTGAACCTCCACGGCCCGTTCGGGCCACAAGGCCCTCAACCTTGCGCGTCTACCAATTCCGCCACCAGCGCGTGGACGGGCGCATTGTAGCGGCTGGCCGTCCCTTGACTCCGTCCGAGACCCTCGCTACCTTGTACGAACAAACGTTCGACCAGGAAGGGAGGCAGATGCTCACGCAGCGTCAGCGCGAGGTCTACGAGTTCGTCCTCAGCTACGTGGATTCGCACGGGTATCCGCCCACCGTGCGCGAAATCGGTGAGGCGGTGGGACTGGCGTCGCCGTCGACCGTGCACGCCCATCTGGCCAATCTCGAGCGGGCCGGCTACCTGCGGCGCGACCCGACGAAGCCGCGCGCGCTCGAGCTGACCCGCCGCGAGCGCTCGGCGGCCGGCGCGACGGTCGCCGTGCCCGACGTCGGCGAGGTGCGCGTCCTGCCGCTCGTGGGCGAGATCGCCGCTGGCGGTCCGCTCCTCGCGGAGCAGAACATCGAGGAGCACTTGGCCGTGCCGGACACGCTCTCGCGCGGAGGAGAGGAGTTTCTCCTGCGCGTGAAGGGCGACAGCATGGTCGAGGCCGGGATCCTCGAAGGCGACTACGTCGTCGTGCAGCGCCAGCAGACCGCGAGGGACGGAGACATCGTCGTCGCGCTCGCCGGCGAAGACGAGGCCGCCGACGAGGCGACCGTCAAGACCTTCTATCGCGAGAGCGGGCGCGTGCGTCTCCAGCCCGAGAACTCGACGATGGAGCCGCTCTACCCCGAGCACGTCAGCGTCCTGGGCAAGGTCGTCGGCGTCTTCCGGAGGGTCGGCTGAGGGCGCCGATGGAGGTCGTCACGCTCAACCGAACCCTCGACCAGGAGCTCCTGGCGCTCATGCGCGGGGCCAGCCTCGAGTGCCCGGCGTGCGGCGAGTTCGTGCTGCACAAGGACGGCGCCGTGGTCTGTCCCGAGTGTGGCTCTGGGCTCCGGAAGGAGGGAGTACCGGCGCTACACTTGGACGTGCAGGCCGGGTGACCGCGGGCCGCGCGAGCGGCTCGAGGAAAGTCCGGACACCGCAGGGCAGGACGCTGGGGAAATCCCAGGCGGCGAAAGCCGACGGAAAGTGGCACAGAA
>DASSCF010000001.1:0-4487 GCA_035698025.1 Gaiellaceae bacterium | reverse complement strand
GATGGTCGCGATCTCGCACGGCCGCGTGCAGGTGAACGGCCCGCTCGGCGAGCTGAGCCAGGTCGTGCCGACGCGCATGCAGATCGAGAAGTCGGACGAGGAGATCGTCGTGACGCGGCCGACCGAGCGCGGGGAGGACCGGGCGCTGCACGGTCTCACGCGGACGCTGATCGCGAACATGGTCGAGGGCGTGACGAAGGGTTTCGAAAAGCACCTCGAGATCCAGGGCGTCGGCTACCGCGCGCAGCTCAAGGGCGCCGACCTCGAGCTCGCGGTGGGCTTCTCGCACCCGATCACGGTCAAGCCGCGGGACGGGATCACGTTCGACGTCCCGACGCCGACGCAGATCGTCGTCAAGGGCATCGACAAGCAGATGGTCGGCCAGACCGCCGCCGAGATCCGCAAGGTGCGGCCGCCCGAGCCCTACAAGGGCAAGGGGATCCGCTACGTGGACGAGCACGTGCGGAGGAAGGTCGGGAAGCGCGCATGAGCAACGCTCACCTTCGGCTCGCGTTCGCGGGGAAAGCCATGTTTCCCCCGCGTGCCCCCTTCTTCCCGACAGCGTGGGGAACCTCCCGGTTCCCCGCACCCCTCCTCGCTCAGGGGCAAGGAGAACGCCCATGAGCACGCTCGCCAAGCACCAAGCACGCCTCCGCCGCCATCGCCGCGTCCGCAGCAAGGTCTCGGGGACGGCCGAGCGCCCGCGCCTCGTCGTGACGCGCTCGAACCGCGGCATCTTCGCGCAGCTCGTCGACGACGAGGCCGGGCGCACGCTCGCCTCGGCGAGCTGGACGACGCTCGGCGCGACGAAGGGCTCGAAGTCGGAGCAGGCGGCCGAGGTCGGGAAGTCCATCGCGGCCGCGGCGAAGGCCGCGGGGATCGAGCGGTGCGTGTTCGACCGCGCCGGTTACCTGTACCACGGACGCGTGAAGGCGCTCGCCGAGGGCGCGCGCGAGGGAGGACTGGAGTTTTGAGCACCCGTGAAGTCGCCGACTCGCGCGATCTGAAGGAGCGCGTCATCGAGATCAACCGCGTCGCCAAGGTGGTCAAGGGCGGCCGGCGCTTCTCGTTCACGGCGCTCGTCGTCATCGGGGACGAGAACGACCGCGTCGGGCTCGGCTACGGCAAGGCCCGCGAGGTCCCGCTCGCGATCTCGAAGGCCGTCGAGGACGCGAAGAAGAACCTCTTCACCGTGCCGAAGCACGGGCAGACGATCACGCATGAGATCATCGGGCGGTTCGACGCCGCCCGCGTCGTCCTGCGCCCGGCGAGCGAGGGGACCGGGGTGATCGCGGGCGGCGGCGTCCGCGCCGTGCTCGAGCTGGCCGGGATCCGCGACGTGCTCGCGAAGAGCCTCGGCACGACGACGCCGATCAACATGACCCGCGCGACGGTCGACGGCCTGCGGCGGCTCGTCCGCCCCGAGGACGTCGCCGAGCTCCGCGGCAAGCGCATCGTCGACGTGCTCCCGTTCAAGCCCGCGGCCGAGGAGGCCGAGGAGGCCACCGAGGAGGCGACGGAGGCCCCCGCCGAGGAGCCGGTCGTCGAGCCCGCCGCGGAGGAGGCGGCTGAGCAGTGAGCTCGGTGAAGATCACGCAGATCCGCAGCACGATCGGGCAGTCCGACCGTCATCTCGGCACCCTGCGTGCGCTCGGCCTCGGGAAGATCGGCAAGAGCGCCGAGCAGGCAGACTCGCCGCAGCTCCGGGGCATGCTCCGGCAGGTCGCGCACCTCGTGCGCGTCGACGGGAGGGAGGCGTAGGTGGCCGACGAGCTGAACCTCTCGACCCTGCGCCCGGCGCAGCCGCGGAAGGACCGCAAGCGGGTCGGCCGCGGCGTCGGCTCCGGCTCGGGCAAGACCGCCGGCCGCGGGACGAAGGGCCAGAAGTCGCGTGCCGGCTCGAGCAAGATGCCGGCCGGGTTCGAGGGGGGGCAGATGCCGATCGACATGCGGCTCGGGAAGCTCCGCGGGAACACGTCCGCGGACGCGATGCCGATCGGGCCCTTCCGGACGTACTCGCAGCCCGTCAACGTCGGCGACCTCGAGGCGCGCTTCGATGCGGGCGCCGAGGTGACCCCGGAGGCCCTCAAGGCCTCAGGCCTCATCCGCAAGCTGTCCGTCGACGTGAAGGTGCTCGGCAACGGTGAGCTGAGGAAGACTCTCTCCGTGACCGCGCACTCGTTCTCGAAGTCGGCGGTCGAGAAGATCGAGGCCGCGGGCGGCAGCGTGACGAGGCTCCGCGAGCCGGTCGAGCGCAAGAAGAAGAAGCACAAGGCGGCCGCGCCTGTTGCCGAGGGGCCCGAGGCCGAGACCGAGACCGAGGCTGAAGAGCACGCCGACGACGCCGCGACTCCCGAGCCTGACGCGGGGGAGGAAGAGACCGCCTAGATGTTCTCGTGGTTGGCGAATGCTTGGCGCGTCCCGGAGCTCCGGACCCGCGTCCTCTTCACGGCCATGATCCTTGCCATCTACCGCCTGGGGTCGTGGATCCCCGCGCCCGGCGTCGACTCGGAGACGATCGAGAACTACTTCTCGGGCCGTGGGGGCACGATCCTGGGCCTGCTCGACCTCTTCTCGGGCGGCGCGCTCTCGCAGTTCTCGCTCTTCGCGCTCGGGATCATGCCGTACGTCACGGCGTCGATCATCCTCCAGCTGATGACCGTGGTCATCCCGCGGCTCGCCGAGCTGCAGAAAGAGGGCGAGGCCGGCTACGCGAAGATCACGCAGTACACCCGCTATCTGACCGTCATCCTGGCGGCGGCGCAGTCGACCGGCTACGCATTCCTCTTCCGCAGCCAGGGCGCCCTGGACGCCGGCTCGGGCGAGATGGTCCTCATCGTCACCAGCTTGACCGCGGGCACGGTCCTGCTCATGTGGATGGGCGAGCTGATCACGAAGCGCGGCGTCGGCAACGGCATCTCGATCCTCATCTTCGCCTCGATCCTCGTCGGTGCTCCGATCGCGATCGCGGCCTGGTGGAACGGCGGCCCGATGGAGAAGCTCTTCTACCCGGTGATCGCGCTCGGGGTCTGCGCGGCGGTCGTGTTCGTGCAGGAGGGGCAGCGGCGCATCCCGATCCAGTACGCGAAGCGCATGGTGGGCCGCCGGATGACGGCCGGCGGGTCGACGTACCTGCCGCTCCGCGTGAACATGGCCGGCGTCATCCCGATCATCTTCGCCGCGGCGATCCTCGCCTTCCCGCCGACGATGGCGCAGTACTTCCCCGCTACACGGGACTTCGTCAACGAGCACTTCCAGCCCGGCAACTGGCTGTACCTGCTCATCGAGGGCGGGATGATCGTGATCTTCACCTACTTCTACACCGCGGTCCAGTTCAACCCGGTCGACCAGGCGGACAACCTGCGCCGCTACGGCGGCTACATCCCCGGCATCCGCCCGGGGCCGCCCACGGCCGTGTACCTCGACCGCGTGCTCAGCCGGCTGACGCTGCCCGGCTCGCTCTTCCTCGCCACGGTCGCCGTGCTCCCGAGCCTCTTCATCGCCTACGGAGGCTTCTCCCAGGCGAGCGCGGGCGCCCTCGGCGGCACGTCGGTCCTCATCGCGGTCGGCGTCGCGCTCGACACGATGCGGCAGATGGAGTCGCAGATGATGATGCGCTCCTACGAGGGCTTCCTGAAGTAGCGAGCGCAGTGCGGATCCTCATTCTTGGCCCGCAGGGGTCGGGCAAGGGAACGCAGGCGAAGCTCATCGCGTCCTCGCTCGGGATCCCGCACGTCGCGACCGGGGACATGCTGCGGGCGGCCGTCGCCGACGGCTCGGAGCTCGGGCGCCAGGTCCGGCCGATCCTCGAGCGCGGCGACCTCGTGCCCGACGAGCTGATGGTCGAGCTCATTCGCGCGCGGCTCGTCGACGAGGACGGCTTCGTCCTCGACGGCTTCCCGCGCACGGTGCCCCAGGCCGACGCGCTCGACGCGATGCTCGACGAGATCGGCAAGCCGCTCGACGTCGTCCTCCTGCTCCAGGTATCGGACGAGGTGTCGCTCGAGCGGCTGCTCGGCCGGCGAGTCGCCGAGGGCCGCAGCGACGACGCACCCGAAGCGATCGAGAACCGTCTCCGCCTCTACCACGAGCTCACCGAGCCCGTCGTCGAGCGTTACCGGGCGAAGGGGACGCTCGTGGCCGTCGACGGCGAGCAGTCGGTCGAGGACGTGGCGCGGGAGATCGACGACGCGCTCGCGCGGGTGGGAGCGCCGCAGGCGTGATCATCCGCAAGAGCGAGCGCGAGATCGACAAGATCGCCGCGGCAGGCGAGCTGGTGGCCGAGACGATCGCGCACGTCGGTGCCCAGATCGCGCCCGGCGTCACGACCGCCGAGCTCGACGCGGTCGGCGAGGAGTTCATCCGCTCGCACGGCGGCATCCCGACCTCGCTCGGCTACGCCGGCCCCACCGGCCCCTTCCCGAGCGCGCTCTGCATCTCGCAGAACGAGGTCGTTGTCCACGGCATCCCAGGGGCGTACGAGGTCG